>NZ_JBPAXY010000006.1:0-467651 GCF_050897975.1 Pseudooceanicola aquaeponti | reverse complement strand
ACAAGCTCAAGAACGCCAGGCGTGTCGCGACCCGCTACGACAAGACGGCGGAAAGCTTCCTCGGCTTCATTGACATCACGTCGATCCGTCTCTGGATCCGCCATTTGTCAACATGACCTAGACCCCAATCAGAGTGGGCTTTTTTTCTCCAATTAGCCGCGCACGAATGTTCCCATTAGCCCACCGGTAAGGAGCATTTTGCCCTGATTTTCAGATACCCCGCCCGGGGGGCGGGCGCCGAGCGCTGGAGCGGACGTTCATGCATCGTGCAGCGAATGACCGCAGCCAGCCCTTCCAGGACATTCGTGCAAGCCGCAGCATGACGATAAGCACGGACACGAAGGGCGGGGAGCCGACTTTCGCTGCGACCTGGACGAACGGCAGTGATGCGCAAAAAGAGACCGTTCGTAATGGCGCTCCTGAGCATCTGCTAGGCGCGCAGACCTGTCGTGTGCAACCGCGCATGTGACCCGCTAAGCAACATTGGACTTTGACATACTTAGGTAATGGACATCTAATGGTAGAAGTAAGGTTAGCTTCGCTTTCAAATAAGCGTGTTTTCAAATTGAAAGATGATCATGTTGATAAAAACTCTCAATGTCGCATGTGCTTCATGCCTCGTAGCTTCGAATGTGGTGGCTCAGGACTTTGACCCCACAGTATTTGAACGTAAAATCAACGAAGCCTTGGCCAGCACTCCGGGCGTGAGTGTCGATCTTGGAGATACACCAAACTTTTCCGGCTCCGCGCTCAGTGCGTTGCGTGAAAGTTGGGCAAGTAGTGTCGCTGCAGATGCGCCAGAATTTGGTTTTGTTGTAGATGACCCCGAAGGAATCCCGGTTGAGATCCTCAGTGGAACGGCTCCCTTCGAGACTATCGACGGAAATATATCGGTCACTGGATACAAGCTTCCTACAGGCTATACTATTCGCACGGTGGGCCCGGCGGGTTGGGCAGACGCAACGATCGAGATTGCTGAGAGAACGAGGGTGAACGCTCCATCTGGTGACATTGGGAGAGTCGTTAGTACGATTTCGGCTGCTGGAGACTATATAGCGCAGGAGCTGTGTGCCCAGGGCGCGAGGCCTACGGAATTGGTTCTCAACTTGACAGCTGGATTCGAGCTAGTTTTCAACCTTGAGACTGGCTCTCAGGTTACTTGGGATCTGGAGGTTGTTTGCGAAAGATACTGAACAAGGCAGGTGTCTGGGAAACTAGGGGCACCTCATACCAATAGCTGGATTTGAAAGCGAAACCAGTAGGGAGAAAGCAGATGACCCTACCTTTTTTCAGCTACACACTCCGCCTCTCGGTATCAAGGCAAGACGCAATAACCTACTAAATAACTCGACCGCATTTGGCTCGCGTTGAGACTGGGCGGGGGGCCGCCGCTCGGTGTTCTTGGCATGGATGACCGCTAGGCTCTGGACGCATAGCCAATAGATGACGGTTGCGGCGAGAGCGATGGCAGAGAAGAAGGCGTTTGGGCATCTGTCATATCTGGTTGCGACACGGCGCCAGTCCTTGAACCTGCCGAACATGATCTCGATACGGTTCCGGCGTTTGTAGCGGCGTTTGTCGTATTTCACGGTTGTCTTGCGTTGCTTCCGGCCCGGGATGCAGGCGCGTATCCCTTTGTCTTGCAACGCCTCTCGGAACCAATCGGCGTCGTAGCCCCGATCCCCGAGCAGCCAGTCGACATCGGGCAGGCTGCTGAGCAACGCTCGCGCCCCGATGTAGTCACTGACTTGGCCAGCGGAGACGAAGAAACTGATCGGGCGGCCGTTGCTGTCGCAAATGGCATGCAGCTTGGTGTTCATGCCGCCCTTGGTGCGACCGATCAGGCGGCCACGCCCCCCTTTTTCGCGCCCAGGCTGGACGCGGTGCGATGTGCTTTCAGGTAAGTCGCATCAATCATTACTGTTTTCTTCTCGCCGTGTTCGGCAGCCAGCCCGGCCATCATCTGAGCAAAGATGCCTTTGTCGCTCCATCGCTTCCAACGATTGTAGAGCGTCTTGTGAGGGCCATACTCTTTCGGCGCATCCCGCCAGCGTAAGCCATTACGGTTTATGAAAATAATCCCACTCAGTACACGTCTGTCATCGACGCGAGGCTTGCCGTGGGACTTCGGAAAATAGGGTTCAAGACGCGCCATCTGCGCGTCGCTCAGCCAGAAGAGATCAGACATGTCACCGCTCGTTTTCCGAACGCTGAATCACGCTGCTAAGGGGAAATCAATGGGTCCTGAGCCTAAGTGAGGAAAGAGCTGCGCACGCTCATGTTTTGCGTATGTCTATCATATTTCTAACGGATCGCTAGCCTCGGACACTCTGACGTCATAAGCGAGCTACGTGTTCGACCATCGTACCTGTGCGAGTACCTGTAATTGAAGGCAGAGCAAAGCCCAAGGCACGCTTGGCTCAAACGGCCGCTTCGATCTGGTGTCCGGTCATCTGCTGCGTCTGGCACGAAGGTCGGCTCTTGGAATAAATCGACCATCGGCTGCGCCTGGCGCGAAGGTCGGCTCAGAGCCGGAAGCGCCCAGAGGCGCGGCTGGAGACAGCACGGTTAGCGCGTCCGCTCCCTGCGCTAAGCGGCCATTCGTTATGGCCTCTAGCACCCGGTCGTCCATAAGAGTTCCATCATCAGCCTGCCGTCTACAAAGCATCGGGCCATCAAACTAGTTTGGGTTCCCAATGCAGCGTGACCGCGAAAGTGCCGATCTGGAAGATGCTGTTTACTCCGTGCGGCAACCCACGTTTACGTATCGCCACCTATGATCCAGCTGTCCCGGGTGCGACGCCAGCGGCGCGCCGCAAGGTGAAGAAAAGCGCACAGATCGCCAGAACGACGGACATCACCAGGAAGGGCAATGCAGCCTCAGCGTCATAAAGCGCCGTACTCAACACCGGACCAATGATGAAGCCAATTCCCTGGGTTGAAGCGACGAGACCGGCCGCAGCCCCCTGCGTATCGGCGTCCACGGCAAGGGAGGCTCCGCCCATGATGCCCGGCATCAGCCAGCCGGCGCCCAGCCCCATGCATCCATAGGCGAGCAGAAACCAGGACGCCTCGGCTGTCGCCAGCAATGTCAGATTGCCAAGGATCATCATCGCCGCTCCGGAAACGACCAGAAACCGGGGGCTAAGCAGAGACACCTTCAACTGCAAAATCTGCGCCGCGAACATCGCCGCACCGACGATGGCCAGAGCGGCCGAGATCAGCTGCGCTGCGGTCGGTGCTGGCAGACCAAGCTTGTCCTTGAACCAGAAACCACCGCAAATCTGGATCGTCGCAATCATCGTCCACAGCACCACGCCCGCGACCAGCCAGGGCCAGAGCGACCTGCCGGAACGGCCTGCATTCGATCTATTCTTGACCTGAACATGCACATGATCACGCAGCGCAAACCAGCCGACAAACGCGCCGAGAGCGCAAAGCACCGCTGCCGAAAACAAAGGCCATGTCAGTCCAAACCCGACCAGAAAGCCACTCAGCGCGGGACCAACAATCATGCCAGCCCCGGTCGCTGCACCGATCAACGCCATACCCGCCGCTCGCTCTTCTGGCGGCGTTACGTCGGCCATCAGAGCCTGGGCTCCAACCGGAACGGCGAGGAGGAAAAGCCCCATTGTGACCCGCGATGCCGTGAGCGCGGCGAACAGAGCAGGGCCTGCGATCTGGCCCGAGAGCCCGACCTCTGCCGCAAACGCAAAAAGCAGATAGCCAAGCAGGATGCCCAGGAAACCGGCCACAATTACCACCCTTCGGCCAAAACGCTCGCTGATGCGCCCCCAGATCGGGGCAGCCAGCACCATCGCGACAGAGCCGATGGACAGCATCAAACCGCCCTGTGTCGAGGACAGCCCCATTTCCCGCACGAGCGGTGCGAGCAATGGCAGGATCAATGTCGATGCGATTACGGCCAAAGCAGCGCTCAGCGCGATCACTGATTTCATTTCCATCATACGGTCTCCGAGTGGGTGATTGCAGAATGAGGCCGAATATGTGACGAATTTCTCATGTTTTCTATTCGCATAAGGTCAGGCGAACCCATGGCGCAGCAAGCACCTGATGAACCTAGGAAAATCCCAAGACAGGCCCGGGCAAAGGCCACGGTCGAGGCAATCGTCATGGCGGCCACTCACATTCTCGAAGTCGAGGGTTTTGAGGCCATGACGACGGCCAACGTCGCCGACCGCGCGGGGGTCAGCATCGGGTCGCTTTATCAGTATTTCCCCGACAAGCGCGCGCTGGCGGCGACCGCGATACGTGAGATGATCCGCGAGTTTGTCCAGAGCTTTGAAACCGCTCTTGCCTCACGCCGGGGCGGCACGCTTGCGGACACGATCGACACTCTGGTCGACGTGACGCTGGTCCGTCATCCCCACATGCCCGGACGCCACAGGATGCTGGTCGAGCTGGCGCCGCGTCTCGGGCTGTCGGATTTTTCGGCCGCGGCAAGTCGCGAGGTTGCCAACCTGATCTACAGCGCCCTGGCGGATCATCGGGGCGAGATCGCCTCGGACCTGGACCTTGCCGATGCGGCCACCATGATTGAGACGCTTCTTGAAACGCTTGGTCACCGGGCCCTGCTGGAGCATCCGGTCAGCCTGCAAGCGCCGGTCATCGCCGAACAGTCGCGGCGATTGATGCTCTCCTATCTGAAGACCCCCTTTTCGCCGCAAGTCTGAAGGAGGCGATGTGTGAAATTCGTTCCACTCTGTTGACGATACTGGATGCAGTGGTTGCGCCGGGCAGCCCTATCACGCTCTACAAGCTCAGCACCTGCCGAGGCATCAGGAACCTGCGTGACACCCCAATCATCGCACCCGCCGACACGCCAGAAGAGTGGAGCGCGGGATAGACGGCGCAACTCAACAAGGTCGCGCGCATTCGGTCGGTCTCGGTCACCCGCACCACTTTGATCTCAGAACAGTTCAGGCGCCCCAGGGCGCGACGCAGGTCCTCCGCGCGATGGACGCGGACGGGGCGTCCTTGCCCCCGCTCCCCAAGGCGACGACCTCCGCCGGGCAGATTTTGCCCCCGTGCCCCGGCTTTGATCGGGCCCGGGGACTGAGCCCCCCCACCCTGCCGCAACCGACTGGCCGACCGCCGGTGATTCCCGTCGCCACCGCAGGGTTTCGCCCTGCGGACCCGGGCGCGGCAGCCCAAGGAGCACCGCCTCCGGCACCCCCGGGACCATCTCCAACGCCGCCGCGAATGCCCCGAAAACCGATCCCGCAAGCCCCTGCAATCCCTGACAGATCCGCGCCCAAACAATACCGGACACGTATGGATTTTTCGGCGAAATGCAGTTCTGCAATACCGCCCTTGCGCGTATCTTCGTTGACCGAAACCACACTGACCAGACTAATGAGAACGTTCCCTGAGAACGTTCTCATGACTGGGCACGCCGACAGGGAACTGGGAGGAGAGACTATGTTCGACCGAGAATCCGAGGTCCCCGCGGGGCCTCCGGGGCAGGCCATTCCTGCGCTTCAGGGCCGCGGCCTGACCAAGGCCTATGGCGCCACCGTGGCGCTGGAACACGCGGATATCGCGCTGCGCCCGGGCAAGGTTCACGCGCTTCTGGGCGAGAATGGCGCCGGGAAATCCACCCTGGTACGGATCCTGACCGGCGCGGTCGCGCCCGATGGCGGGCAGATGCAGCTGAAGGGCCGGGCCTATGCGCCGCATTCGCTGATCGACGCCCGCGCCGCCGGGGTCGCCACCGCCTTCCAGGAGCTGAGCCTGGTGCCCAATCTGACGGTCGCCCAGAACCTGCTGCTGCCGCATCTGCCGCGCGGCATGGCCGGGCTGGTCTCGGCCCGGCAGACCCTGAAGGGCGGCGCCGAGATCCTGGCGCGCCACGGGCTGGACCGGATCGACCCCGCCGCCGAGATCTGCAAGCTGCCCCTGGCCGACCGCCAGCGGATCGAGATCACCCGCGCCATCGACGCGGCGCAAGAGGTGCTGATCCTCGACGAACCCACGGCCTCGCTGGCGGAAACCGACTGGCTGTTTGCGCGCATTGCCGAGGCCACCGCGCGCGGTGTCGCCGTCCTCTACATCTCTCACCGCCTGGCCGAGGTGCGCGAGATCTGTACCGATGCCACCGTGCTGCGCAACGGCGCCTCCATCGCTTCGGTCGAACTGTCGGATGCCTCGGACGGGGACATCTTCGAGATGATGGTGGGCCGCAGGGCCAGCCACCAGCGGATCCCCCGCCGCCACGCCCCGCAGACCGACGCGGTGCGCCTTGAGGTGCGCAACCTGGCAGGTCACGGGCTCAACGACATCAGCTTCCGCCTCAGCCCCGGCGAGATCCTGGGCCTGGCCGCGTTGGAGGGTCAGGGGCAACACGGGCTGTTTCGGATGCTGGCGGGGCTCGAACGCCCCGAGGCGGGCCAGATCGAGGTCGACGGCCGCCCCGTCCGCCTCTCGGGTCCGCGCGCCGCGCTGCGCACCGGCAGCGGCATTGCCTACCTGCCCGAAGAGCGCAAGACCGAGGGCATCCTGCCCGGGCTCAGCGCCGCCACCAATGTGGTGCTGCCGGTGATGGGCCAGGCCAGCCGGGGCACGCTGATCAGCACCGCCCGCGAGATGGCCGTGGCCACCGCCTCGGCCGACCGGGTCGAGATGAACCCGCGCTACCTGAGCTTTCCCATCGGCGACCTGTCGGGGGGCAACCAGCAGAAGGCGCTGATCGCCCGCACCCTGGCCACCGGGGCCAAGACGCTGCTGCTGTTTGATCCCTCGCGTGGCGTCGACGTGGGCACCAAGCAAAGCATCTACGCCGCGATCCGCAGCTTCGCCGAAGCCGGGGGCGCGGTGCTTTTCTACTCTTCCGAACTGCCCGAGATCGCCCAGCTGGCCGACCGTTGCCTGGCGCTTTACGGCGGCCGCGTCACCCGGCGCTTCGAGGGCGAGGAGATCACCGAACAGGCCCTGGTGGCCGCGATGCTGGGCCATGGCGCCCCGCAACAGGCAGAAGGAAGCGCGGCATGACCGATACGCAAGCCAATGCGGGGACCTTCCGCGCCACACGACCCGGGATCGGCACCCGGTTCCTGACCGGGGCGGGGCTGATCGTCCTGGTCTATGTCGCGCTTTACGCGCTTTACGCGGTGCAGCAGCCCAAGGCGCTGACCTCCTATTCCATCGCGGCGCTGCTGAACAACACCGCCCCCCTGGCCCTGGCCGCCGCAGGGCAGGCCGTGATCGTGATCAGCCGCGGCTTCGATCTGTCGGTCGCCGGGGTGATCTCGATCACCAATGTCGTGCTGGCGGTCTGGCCGCTGGACGGGCCCGGCGGCGCCGCCGCCTCGGTGCTGATCTGCCTGGCCATCGGCGCCCTGGTAGGCACGGTGAACGGCTATCTGGTGGCGGTGCTGAAGCTGCAATCCATCGCCGCGACCCTGGCCACGATGATCATCTGCCAGGGGATCGCCCTGGTCATCCTGAAGGCCCCCGGGGGCTGGGTGGCCGAGTGGATCTCCTACGAGATGACCGACCGGATCGCGGGCGTCATCCCGGTTTCGGGCCTGGTGCTGGGGGCCACCCTGCTGGTCTGGTTCTGGCTGCGCCGCTCGGCCTTCGGGATCTCGCTTTATGCCATCGGCGCGGATGAACCCTCGGCGCGGCTGTCGGGCATCAACACGGTGCGGGTGCGCTTCCTGGCCCATGTGGTGGCGGGCTGCGCCTACGGGCTGGCGGGCTTCATGCTCAGCGCCCAGACGGCGACGGGCAACCCGACCTCGGGCACGCCGCTGCTGATGCTGACCTTCGCGGCGGTGGCCCTGGGCGGCACCTCGCTGTCGGGCGGCCGGGGCGGTGTCTTCGCCACGATGATGGGCGCGGCCACGCTGACCCTGCTGCAAAAGGTCCTCTTCTCCAGCGGGATCTCTTCCTTCTACACCGGCATGTTCCAGGGCGTCGTCCTGATCCTGGCGGTTGTCTTCAGCTCCTTCCTGACCGGCCTGGGAGACAGAAAATGAACGCCGAAACCAAGACCGCCAGCGATACCAGCTTTACCCAGACCGGCGACACCCGCGGCAGCGCCCGGATCAGCCGTGAAACGATCAGCACGGTGACCGTGGCCATCCTGTGCATCCTGCTGCTGCTCAGCGCGCGCCTCATCAACCCCGCCCTCGGGTCCTGGAGCCAGGTGGAAACCGTGCTGGTGCTGGGCTTCTTCCTGGTGGTGCTGTCCTTCGGGCAGGGCCTGGTGATCCTGACCGGGGGGCTGGATCTGTCGCTGCCCGCGCTGATCACCCTGGGCGGGATCCTGTCGACCAGCTGGGTCGGGCCCGGCAATGGCGCCGAATGGATCCTGCTGCCCGCCGTTCTGGGGGTCTGCGGCCTGGTCGGGCTGGCCACCGCCGCCGGGGTGATCTGGCTGCGCGTGCCGCCCTTCATCATGACCATGGCGATGTCGATCATCGTCGCCTCGGGCCTGCTGGGCTATACCAAGGGCACGCCCCGTGGCGCCGCCCCCGATGCCGCCGTCGCGCTGATGAAAAGCCACCTCTTCGGCCTGCCGACCCCGGTCATCGCCCTGCTGATCGTCGCCGTCGCGGGCTGGCTGTTCCAAAGCCGCTCGGTCTGGGGGCGCTACCTTTATGCCGTGGGCGAGAATGTCGACGCGGCGCGCACCGCCGGCGTGCCGGTGACCCTGATCCGCATCCTGCCCTATGTCTTCAGCGCCATCTGCGCGGGCTTCGTGGGCATCGCCCTGACGGGCTATTCCAACGGCGCCACCCTGCGCATGGGCGATGACTACCTGTTGCCCTCGATCGCGGCGGTGGTGATCGGCGGCTCGTCGATCCTGGGCGGCCGCGGCACCTTCCTGGGCACCGTGGGCGGGGCGCTGCTGCTGACCATCCTGGGCACGATCATCGCCGCCCTGGGCCTCGAATTCGGCCTGCGCACCATCATCGAGGGCTCGATCATCCTGCTCGCCCTGCTGCTGCTGCGCGAGGAACTGTTCCAGAAACTGCGCTCTTTCGGCCGCTAGGGCCGTCGGGCATCCCACCTGCCCGGACCTGAAACCGGCCGGGCCATTCCAAAATTGTCAGGAGGAGACAAGAGAATGAAAACGACAGGGTACAAATCCACCGCCGCCATTCTGGCGCTGGCCGTAGCAGGCGCCGGGCTGACCGGCACCGCCGCCCAGGCCCAGGACAAGTTCAAGGTCTACCTGAGCCTGTCCTATTCCGGCAACGCATGGCAGTCGGAAGCCGCCAACATCGTCAAGGCCCTGGCCCAGACCCCGCCCTATAACGAGACGGTCGAGCTGAAAGAGGTGATCTCGGGCACCGACCCCCAGGCGCAGATCTCGGCCTATGAAAGCATGATCGACGAAGGCGCCGATGCCATCATCAGCTTCCCGATCTCCTCGACCGCACTGAACCGCACCATCAAGCGCGGCTGCGACGAGGGCGTTCTGTTCTTCATGTATGACGCGACCGTCACCGAAAGCTGCGCCTACAACGTCAGCTACCTGTCCTCGGGCTTTGGCGAGAACAGCGCCCAGGCCCTGGTCAACGAGCTGGGCGGCAAGGGCAAGATCTTCCTGTCGCGCGGCGTGCCGGGCAACTCGGTCGATCAGCGCCACACCGACGGCGCCATGCATATCTTCAACCAGTACCCGGGCATCGAGGTCGTGGCCGAATACTATTCCTACTGGGATGACCGCACCACACAGCAGGAAACCGCCAAGGCCCTGACCGCCCACCCCGATGTCGACGGCATCTGGGCCCAGGCCGGGGAATACGGCGCCATCCAGGCGATGATGGACGCAGGCGACCGCCTGGTGCCGATGACCGGCGAGAACTCTGCGGGCTTCCGACTGGCCCTGGCCGATCCGGCGATGCAGGAAATGGGCCTTTCCGGCGTCTCGGCAGGCTCGCCGCCCGCCCAGTCCGGCTATGCCTTCAAGCTGGCGATGGAGATCCTGACCGGCGCCCGCGAGCTGGAGCCGACCAATATCGAATACCCCCTGCCCTGGGTCCCCGCCGATATGGTCAAGGTCTGCGAAGGCGACAGCTATGAAGACGGCTGCAACGTCTTCCCGCCCGAGAAGGTCCCCTCGTCCTTCGTCTCGGAAGTGCTGAACCCTGAGCTGCTGCCCGAGGTGAACCGCGAATCCGCGCTGAACGGCACCCCCGTGCCCGGCGCCACGATCCAGGCCCTGCCCGCCGAGGTCGTCGTGGCCGGCAACGAGCCGGGGATCAACTGCATGCGCTGCGACGCGCCCGAGGATCTCTACAAGCTGACCAAGATCGAACCCACGGTTCAGCCCTGATCCCGACCCGGCGCCCGTCCCCCGTGGCGGGCGCCGGACCCACCCTTCGCGCGCAGGCGCCCCGCCCGAAACCGAAACAGCCGCTGGTAACCAGCCCCGCTTCCGGGAAAGTTGTCTGACATCAGACTGACGAAGATGGATCAAGAGATGCCCAGAAAGAAACAGCCCCGGATCACGGTAAAGGACCTGGCGAAGGACCTCGGCATGTCCGTCTCGACGGTCTCGCGCGCCTTCTATCCCGATGCGGTGATCGCCGATGCCACCCGCAAGGCGGTGCTGGAACGCGCCCATGAGATCGGCTATCGGCCCAATCCCTTTGCCCAGAGCCTGATCACCAAGAAGACGCAGATCGTCGGCATGGTGGTCTCGGACCTGACCAACCCCTTCTACCCCGAGGTGATGACCCAGCTGACCGCGCTTTTGCAAAAGCACGGCATGAACGTCATGCTGGCCTCGGCGCAGCAATCCGATGGCACAGACGAGGCCGTCGAGCTGCTGCTGACCTATCAGCCCGACCTGATGATCGTGCTGGCCACCAACCTGAAATCCCATGCCCGCGAACGCTGCGAGGCGGCCGGCGCCCCGGTGATCTTCTTCAACCGCCTCTCCGAAGACGGGCTGGGCTTCGGCATCTCCTGCGACAATGTCGAGGGCGGGCGCCGCGCCGCCGCCCATCTGGCCGACCTGGGTCACCGCGAGCTGCTCTATGTGTCGGCCTTCCCCGATGCCTCGACCAATGTCGAGCGCCGCCGGGGCTTCTGCGAAGAGGCCGTGGCGCGCGGCCTGCCGGAACCGCAGGTGATCGAGGCCGGGCGTTTCACCTACGAGGCGGGCTATGAGGCCGGGCTGGCGGTGCGCGATCTGCCGCGCCGCCCCGACGGGGTGCTCTGCGCCAACGACATCGTCGCCATCGGCTTTATCGAAGGGGTGCAGGAAGGGGTCCATCTGTCAGTGCCCCGGGACATCTCGGTCATCGGCTATGACGACATCGCCATGGCCGCCTGGCCCTCGCACAAGCTGACCACCGTGGCCCAGCCCCTGGACGAGATGATGGCCGCCACCGTCTCCCTGGCGGCCGAGCTGGCCGCCACCAAGGACGCCCCGCCCCGCATCCAGCATATCGCGCCCGGCCCCCTGATCGAGCGCAGCACCGTCACGGACCGGAGGAGCAAATGACCCATCAGACCCGCCTCTTCACCCGCCTGGCCGAAACCCACAAGGCCGGCTGCGAATTTGCCCTGGACGGCCCCCTGCCCGAGGCCGCGCCCTGCCCCGAGACCCTGGCCGCGACCCTGGGATCCCAGGACATGGCCCGCTACGCCGCCGACTGCCGCCCCGTCTACGAGGACCTGCGACGGATCATCGGCCAAATCTCGGGCCTGCTGATCCTGGCGCGGCTGACCGCACAGCGCCAGGTCGCCGACCTGCCCGAACATGCCGCCTGCCTGGCCCGCATGGCCCAGGCCCAGACCCGCTTCGACGCCATCGCCCCGGTGCCGGGCAGCACCGCCCACCGGGACCAGCTGGAGGCCGCCCTCGGCTTCTCGCGCCTGGCCCTGCGCACGCTGACGCAGGCGCGCGAACCCGGTTTCGAGGCGGCGCTGGATCTGGCCGGGCAGCAGGTGAAACGCGCCTATGCCCATCTGCGCGGCGCCACGGCGCCCAAGGCGGGCCTTGAAATGGTGGATCTGTCCCAGGCCTGCTGCTGCGGCCAGGGCGCCCACTGACCAACACGATCGGAGGAGAACCGAAATGAGCGATTATTCCATCTGGGTGCTCGAGTACTGCTATGTGCCGAACTACCACAAAAGCGGCGTCCTCTATGGCGCGCACAACCAGGGCTACGTGAAGCTGCCCTATTGCTACGTGGTCATCAAGGGCCGCGACCATGTGGCCATGGTCGATGTGGGCTATGCCGACAAGGATTACGGCAAGACCCTGGGCGATCGGTTCGGCGTCGAGAACTGGCGCGACCCGAAGACCGTTCTGAAAGAGGTCGGCCTGACCCCGGAAGACGTGGACACCGTCTTTGTCACCCATGCCCACTTCGACCACTTCGGCAATGTCGAGGATTTCCCCAACGCCAAGTTCTACATCCAGGAACGCGAGATCTCGAAATGGGTCTGGGCCATGTCCCTGCCTGACCGGATGCGCTGGATGATGGTGGCCGTCGATCCCGGCGACATCGTGCGCGGCATCGACCTGGCGCGCGAACGCCGCCTGGTGACCGTCGACGGCGCCATGCAGGACGTGCTGCCCGGCATCGACCTGCACGCCGCGCCTGACAGCCACACCTGGGGCTCGATGTGGGTGACCGTGCGCAATGACGGCAAGGAACAGTCGCAGGACAGCTGGGTGCTGGCGGGCGATCTGGTCTATCAGTTCGACAACCTCGAAGGCGACGGCGCCGTGGTCGATGCCCAGGGGCCGATGTACACCCCCGTCGGCCTGGCCGTGGGCAGCCAGGCAAACCTGGTCCTGGCCACCGAAGAGATGATGTCGCAGGTGGGCTATGAATCCCGCCGCGTGATCCCGATCCACGAGGAACGCCTGGCCGACACCTTCCCCTGCCGGATCTCGGGCGAAGGCCTGCGGATCTCGGAAATCTGCCTGGCCGATGGCGAAAGCTCGAAGGTGGCATGATGGCGGGCAAGGCAGATATCGCCATTGTCGGCGCGGGCCTGGTCGGCTCTGGCTGGGCCCTGGTCTTCGCCCGGGCGGGTCACACCGTGCGCGCCTACGACCCCTCGGCAGAGGTCCGCGACCGGATCCTGCCCTGGGCGCGCGACAGCCTGGCCGAGCTGAAGGCCGCAGGCCTGCTGGAGGAAGAGCCCGAGGCGATCTTCGCCCGGCTTTCGGTCCATGACAGCCTGGCCGAGGCCGTGGCGGGCGTCTCTTACGTGCAGGAATCCGTCTACGAGACGGTCGAGGCCAAAAGCGCCGTCAGCCTCGAGCTGGACGCGCTGATCGGCCCCGAGGTCATCGTCGGCTCTTCCTCCTCGGGGATCCCCGCCTCGCGCTTCACCGAAGGCTGCGGCCAGCGCGGGCGCTTCCTGATCGTCCACCCGGTGAACCCGCCGCATCTGGTGCCGGTGGTGGAACTGGTGCCCGCCCCCTGGACCGACCCGGAAGCGGTCGAGATGGTCAGCGCCCTGATGACCGCCGTGGGCCAGGTGCCGGTGTGCCTGACCCGCGAGATCGACGGTTTCGTGCTGAACCGCCTTCAGGGCGTGCTGCTGAACGAGGCCTGGGCGCTGTACGAAGACGGCATTGCCAGCCTGGCCGACATCGACGCCACCATCGCCCACGGGCTGGGGCTGCGCTGGTCCTTCATGGGACCCTTCGAGACCATCGACCTCAACGCGCCGGGCGGCATCGCCGATTACGCGGCCCGTCTGCGCGGCCTCTATGCCGGGATGGTTCGGATGCCGCCCCCCGGCCCCTGGCCCGACGCGGTGATCGACCGGGCCGAGGCGGAACGCCGGACCCGGCTGCCCGCCGAGGGGCTGGCCGCGCGCCGTGCCTGGCGCGATGCCGGGCTGGCCCGCCTGGCCGCCTTCAAGAAAGAGGCCTTCCCGACCCAATAGCGGCTCGCCCGAGCCCCCTCCCCGCACGCCCCCATTCGCGAAAGGAATTCCCATGTCCGTGACCTACCTGAAAACCGGCAAACCCGAGGCCGCCCGCGCCGAGGATGACGCCGAGACCCGCGCCGCCGTCGAGGCGATCCTGAAGGATATCGAAACGCGCGGCGACGCCGCCGTGCGCGAGCTGTCCGAGAAATTCGACAAATACACCCCCGCCGCCTTCCGCCTCAGCCAGGAAGAGATCGACGCGCTGATCGCCCAGCTGTCGGACCGCGAGATCGCCGACATCAAGTTCGCCCAGGAACAGGTGCGCAACTTCGCCCAGGCGCAGCGCGACACCATGCTCGACCTCGAGGTCGAGACCCTGCCGGGCGTGATCCTGGGTCACAAGAACATCCCCGTGCAATCGGTGGGCTGCTACGTGCCCGGCGGCAAGTTCCCCATGGTCGCCTCGGCCCATATGTCGGTGGCCACCGCCGCCGTGGCGGGGGTGCCGCGCATCATCGCCTGCACCCCGCCCTTCCAGGGCAAGCCGAACCCGGCGGTGATCGCCGCAATGCATTTCGGCGGCGCCCATGAGATCTACGTGCTGGGCGGCATCCAGGCCATCGGCGCCATGGCCATCGGCACCGAGACGATCGAGCCGGTGCACATGCTGGTCGGCCCCGGCAATGCCTTCGTCGCCGAGGCCAAGCGCCAACTGTTCGGGCGCGTCGGCATCGACCTGTTCGCCGGGCCGACCGAGACGATGGTCATCGCCGATGATACCGTCGACGCCGAGCTTTGCGCCACCGACCTGCTGGGCCAGGCCGAACATGGCTACAACTCGCCCGCCGTGCTGGTGACCAACTCCAGGACCCTGGCCGAGGCGACCCTGACCGAGATCGACCGCATCCTCGACATCCTGCCCACCGCCGGCACCGCCCGGGTCAGCTGGGAGGAATATGGCGAGGTGATCCTCTGCGACAGCTATGACGAGATGCTCGAGGTGGCCAATGACATTGCCTCCGAGCACGTCCAGGTGATGACCGACCGCGACGACTGGTTCCTGGAGAAGATGCATTCCTACGGCGCGCTGTTCCTCGGGCCGCGCACCAATGTGGCCAATGGCGACAAGGTGATCGGCACCAACCACACCCTGCCCACCAAGAAGGCCGGGCGCTATACCGGCGGGCTTTGGGTCGGCAAGTTCCTCAAGACCCATTCCTACCAGAAGATCACCACCGACGCCGCCGCCGTGCAGATCGGCGAATACGGCTCGCGCCTGTGCATGTTGGAAGGCTTCGTCGGCCATGCCGAGCAATGCAACATCCGCGTGCGCCGCTTCGGCGGGGTGAACGTGCCCTATGGCGAGGCCGCCCCCTGGCACGAGGCGGCGGAATGAGCGCAGCGCCGGATTTCTCCCTGACCGGCAAGCGAGCGCTGGTCACCGGCGCGGGACGCGGCATCGGTCTGGCCATCGCCCAGGCCTATGCCGCGGCAGGCGCAGAGGTCACCCTCTGCGCCCGCACCGCGGCCGAGATCGAGGCCGCCGCCGCCGCGCTGCGCGCCGAGGGGCTGGCCGCCGAGGCCCTGACCCTGGACGTGACCGACGTGACGGGCTTCGACGCGGCCATGCAGGCCCGCCCGGCCTTCGACATCTTCGTCAACAACGCGGGCACCAACCGGCCCAAGCCCCTGGCCGAGGTCACCGAGGAAGATCATGACGCGGTGATGAGCCTGAACCTGCGCGCCGCGATCTTCTGCGCCAAGGCGGTGACGGGGCGGATGCTGGCCGAAGGGGTGCCAGGCTCTGTCATCAACATCTCGTCGCAGATGGGCCACGTGGGGGCGGCGAACCGCACCCTCTACTGTGCCTCGAAATGGGCGCTGGAGGGGTTCACCAAGGCCCTGGCGGTCGAGCTGGGCCCGCAGGGCATCCGCGTCAACACGATCTGCCCGACCTTCATCGAAACCCCGATGACCAAACCCTTCTTCGAGGATCCGGCCTTTACCGCCTCGGTGCTGTCGAAGATCAAGCTCGGGCGCATCGGCCAGGTCGCCGACATCACCGGCGCGGCGGTCTTCCTGGCCTCGGGCGCCTCGGCGCTGATGACCGGCAGCGCGGTCATGCTGGATGGCGGCTGGACCGCGGACTGACGGGCGCGCGGGCAACGGCGCCTAGTCGGCGCCCTCTTCGACCAGGGCGTCGCGCTGCCCCCGTCCGGGCGGGCGCGCCCCAGGCGGGACCTCGGCCAGGGCCTGCCCCCCCACGCGCCCCTCGCGGCTCAGGATCTCGACGATATCGCCCGCCACGTCGTCCCAGCGGCGCAGGCGGGTGGCGGCAATCCGGGCCTCCAGCGCGCGGCGATGTTCGGGATCGGCGATCAGCCTGCGGCAGGCCGCCTGGATCGACCGCAGGCTATGGGCGTCGCAATACTCCACCATGTCGCCGCCCACCTCGGGCATGGCGGAATTCTCGGCCACCACGGCGGTCTTGCCGAAATGCAGGCTTTCGCCGATCGGCAGGCCCCAGCCCTCGTAAAGGCTGACCGTCGCGGTAAAAAGGCTGTTGCGATAGAGATAGGCCAGTTCCGCATCGCTGGGACGCAGGGCAAACTGCACCCAGCCGCCCAGGTTGCCGGTGGCCGCCATCAGCCCGTCGAAATCCTCGTTCAACCAGCCCGGCCGCCCAGCGAAGACCAGGCGCGGCATCTCCAGCCCCTCTTCGCGCACCAGGCGCTGCCAGGCCTGGGCCAGACGCCAGCCGTTCTTGCGCGACTCGATGGTGCCCACCACCAGCACATAGGGCACCTTGGTCAGGTTCAGGATCTCGCGCCGCAGGGTCAGACTGCGCTCGACCGCCTGCTTGAAGGGGCCATCGGGGCCTACCACCTGCTCGGCCGGCGCCACCGAGACCTCGGTGAACTCCTGCGCCAGCGGCACGACCTCGATCGGGCGCGGGCGGTCCACCTCTGCCAGGAAGGCGGCCAGGTCGCGGGCGGTGTTCTGCGAATTGGCAAGGAAGTGGCTGCAATACTCCGGCAGGGCACGCAGCCAGCGATAGAAGGCGGCAATGAAATCACCGTTTACATGCTCGGGCACCCGAAGCGGGATCAGGTCGTGGATCATCTGGGTGATGACCACCCCGTTCCGCTCTTTCAGCGCGCGCAGGCTGTCTTCCAGCCCGTCGATGGCCCAGGTGGCCCCCAGCACGATCAGCGGGTCGCCGGGTTGGGCCGTCTGGGCGACCGGCACCCGCGGAATCCCGCCAAAGCCCTGCGACTTCTCCGGCGGGGTTACGCCGGCGCGGAAGGCCTGCCAGTCGGCCAGCGTGGTGCCCGCACGTTCGAAATGCCGTTCGTTGCCCTTGTAGGCATTCACCATCCGGCGGGCGTAGTGGAACCAGTATTTCGCCGGGCGGTTGCGGTAGCGCTCCAGCGAGGGGGGCGTATCGCTAAGCATCCGGGCGCGGGCACCGAAGAAAACCGCACTCAGGATGTCGGGATCGAACTCTTCCATTTGTGCAATGAAATCAGAGGGCATCCCCAGGTATTCGCGCCGCTTCCGGTCCCAGTAGGCGATCCGCACCGCCTCGGGGCCAAAGCGCTGCACCATGCTGCGGATCACCTCGAAGGACACCCGCTGGATGCCCGAAACCGTGCTTTCCTTCTCGACGTAAAGCAGCACATCGGTGATGTCGAAGTAGCGGATCATGATCGGGGGGCGGGCCTATCGACTTTGGTAGGGGCGTCCTTGACGGGTTTTCCGCATCCCTATACCCGCAGCCTAGGGGAATTAAGAGCAGATTACCACGACGGCGCGAGGGACAGCGATGCCGACGATCTTCTATGACCTTTCCGAGCAGTTCCTGTCGTCTGGTCTGAAGCTGAAATACTACGGTATCGCGCGCACGGTGATGGATGTCGGCCATGAACTGGCCCGGATGCCGGTCGATGTGCGCTTCGTGGTCTATTCACCTGCCCATGAGGCCTTTTTCGAGGTCACGCCTCGGCTGGGGGCCGACAGCCCGACCGGCATCCTGGACCCCGGCCTGCCCGATGCGGCGACCCCCTATCGGATCCGCAACAGCTTTCCCGCCGCCCACGGGCTGCGCGACGCGCTGCATCCGCTGGTGCGCCGCGCCGTGCGCGCCATCAACCTGCGGCGCTGGCGCCATATCCCCGAGGGCCTGGTGCGCAAGGTCGACATGCAGGGCCAGGTTCTGGTCTCGCTCGGGCGGCCCAAGCTGATGGCCGATTACCTGACCGGGTTGGCGCGCCACGGGGTCTATCCCCGCCTGATCCCGCTGCTGCACGACATGATCCCGCTGCACGAGTTCGCCCTCTCCTCCTCGCCCGGCTTCACCAGCACCTTCTGCCATGACAATGCGGTGGTGCTGGCGCGGGCCGAGATGCTGTTGGCCAATTCCGCCTTCACCCGGGGCGAGATCCTGAAGATGTGCGACGCGGGCTATCTGCCCCCGCCCCCGCCGATCCGCACCGTGCCGCTGTGCCACGAGCTGCGCGTCACTGACGAGCCGGTCTCGAAGACCGGCCCGACCGAACCCTATATCCTCTGCGTCGGCATCCAGCGCGGGCGCAAGAACCTGGAATGCGTGGTCGAGGCCCTGCTGGCCCTGCACGACCAGGGCCGCCCGGTGCCGCCGCTGGTGCTGGCGGGCGCCCCGCGCAAGCGCACCGAAAGCTACCTGAACGAGGCCCGATTCGCCCCGATCCGCGACCGGGTCCACCATGTGATCAATCCCAACGAGGCCGAGCTGCGCGCCCTTTACGAGGGCGCCCTGGCCCTGGCCATGCCCTCGCGGATGGAGGGCTGGGGCCTGCCCCTGGCCGAGGCCCTGTGGCTGGGCACCCCGGGCCTGGCGGCCGAGGGCAACGCCGCGCTGCACGAGGTGGGTCTGGACCTGGCGCAATATTTCGACGCCGAGGACCCGTGCGCCCTGGCCCGACTGATCGACGATCTGCAATCGGACCCGGCGGCGCGGGCGGCGCTGAAGGCCCGGATCCGCGCCGCCCGGCCGCGCCTGCGCCGCTGGCGGGACGTGGCCGAGGATCTGCTGGCGGCGGTGACCTGCGCCACCGCCAGCGCCCCGCATCATCAGCGGGCGGCGGAATGAGACGCCCCTCTCTGCGCGATCTGCGCCCGCGGCCCCGCGCCGAGCGGGTGCCGCTTTTCTCGGCCCAGGACCGGCGCAACCTGGCCTGGTTCTGGCGCGGCTACCTCAGGGGCAAATCCTGGTGGCTGCTTCTGGTGCTGGCCATGGTCACCCTTCAGGGCCTGGCCTATCAGCAGTTCCTCAGCCTGACCGAGACCGGGTTGCGGATCATCTTCGACAATGCCGATTACGGCGGCCTGCTGCGGGTCTGCCTGCTGGTGCTGGGGATCTTCAGCCTGCGGGCGCTGATGTCGCTGCTGGTGCCCTGGCTGTCCATCTGGCTGGCCAGTGACGCGGTGATGCGGATGCGCCGCGACCTGATCGACCACATGATGGGCCTCGACCTGGCGTTCTTCGAACGCACCGCGCCGGGGGACATCATCCTGCGGCTGGTGAACCAGGCCGACGGGCTGAGCAATTTCGTCGGCCAGACCACCGTGGGCGCGGTGCGCGATGCGGCGACGGTGGCGATCATCTCGGGCTATCTGATGTGGAAATCCCCGGCGCTGTTCCTGGCGGCGGTGGTGGTGCTGCCGATCATTCCGCTGGTGGTGCGGCTGGTGTCGAACCGCATCAAGCGGGTGCAGCAGACCGCCGAGAATGCCATGGGCGCCTATATGACCGGGCTGGAAGAGATGTCGAACGGGATGCGCACCGTGAAGATCGCCAACCAGGAGCCGGTCGAACGCGCCCGCCTGCTGCGCGCCATCTCCGAGATCAAGGATCTGTCGATCCGGCTGAAACTGTCGCAGTCGCTGATCCTGCCGGTGGTCGACATCCTGTCGGCCCTGGTCTTCGTGCTGATCATCGGCGGCGGCGGCTATCTGGCGCTGAACGATAGTATCGCGCTGGACGGGGCCTCGATCGTCGGTTTCATGATCGGCGTGGCGCTGATCTTCGACCCGGCGCGCCGCGTCGCCAGCTTCTTTGTCGAGCTTCAGGCCAGTCTGGTCCTGCTGGACGGGGTGCACAGCCTGCTGCGCGAACGCCCCGCCATCACCTCGCGCCCCGGCGCCGTGACGCGGTTCGATGCCCGGGGCGACATCGTCTTTGACGCGGTGGATTTCCACTATGATGGCAAGCCGCAGCTGTTCCAGGGGCTGGACCTGACCTTTGAGCGGGGCAAGGTCACGGCGATCGTCGGCGCCACCGGCTCGGGCAAGACCACGATCCTCAGCCTGATGGCGCGCCTTTACGAGGTCGAGGGCGGCCAGATCCGCATCGGCGGCACACCCGTCAACCAGATCGCAGTGCCCGCCCTGCGGCAAAGCTTCTCGGTGGTGGCGCAGGATATCGTGATCTTCAACGCCTCGATCTGGGAAAACATCCGCTATGTCCGCCCCGAGGCCACGGACGAACAGATCTGGGATGCCGCCGCCAAGGTCGGCATCGACGCACTGATCCGCGAACGTGGCGACGCGCCCCTGGGCCCCAAGGGGGCGCAGCTGTCGGGCGGACAGAAACAGCGGGTGGCCATCGCCCGCGCCTTCCTGCGCAGCGCCCCGATCCTGCTGCTGGACGAGGCCACCAGCGCGCTGGACCAGCGCACCGAGGAAAAGGTGCGCCAGGCGCTGGACGTGCTGTCCCAGGGCAAGACGACGGTGATCGTGGCGCACCGGCTGTCGGCGGTGACCCATGCCGATCTGATCTATGTGCTGGACGACGGCCGGGTGGTCGAACGTGGCACCCATGCCGAGTTGCTGGCCGCAGGCGGGCTTTATGCCGGAATGTACGGGGCGCAGCGGCAGGGATACCACGAACCGCGCCCCGCCTCCGCCCGTCCCGTGGCCTCTGGCTAGGAGGTGGAGCCCGGAACCGGGCGGAGGGATCGCCGCCCGCGCGGGGGCGCAGCGGACGGCAGGCAAGGCCCCCGGACCCGGGCCCGCCGCGCCCGGGAGCGGGGCGCGACGCGTGCCCGGGCCCGGGAACCAGGCTCAGGCGGCGCGATAGCTGGCGCGGGCCGATTTCGAGAAGGGCCAGCCGGTGACCTCGCCGCGCAGGGGCATCTGCACATGGCGTTCCACGGTCGGGCGGTTCGACCCGCCGTTCGGCTCGCCCCAGGTCAGGGTCAGGGGCGTGCCCTCGGCGGCCACGCTTTCCTCGACGCAGGCCAGGGCGACCCAGGTCCGGTCGGGGGCGATGAAGTTCAGGTAGGAGGACACGCCGACCGCGCGCCCGTCCGCCGTGCTGACCGTGTCGAAGGGATAGGCCGCGTAATGGGCCGAGGGCTCTTCCATCGCCTTGCCCTTCGGACCCTCGCCCATCTGGCTGGCATAGACCGCAGCCGCATCGGCCGGGTCGATCACCAGCGACACCTTCTTGCGATGCGGGCCATCGGCCATCTTCTCCAGCGCCTCGCGACCGATGAAGTCATGGTCGAAGCGGATCAGCCGACCATAGTCCAGATCCCAGGGGGTGAAGTAGTAGTCCTCGATCCGGTCCGAGGTAAAGCTGCCCCCCAGCGAGGCCATGCCGTCATAGCTGAGCGCGGGCAGCCATTCGCGGTAGGGGCGCATCGCCTCGTCGCTGTAGATCGCCGGGAAGACGCAGCCCCACCAGCCGCTTTCCACGGTGGCCGAGCCATAGGCGCGGGCGCCCACCTGGCGGATGCCGTATTTCGCGCCCGCCTCCAGCAGCAGGCCCTTGACCTGGTCGTAATGCTCGACCGGCCCCCAGAATTCCAGGCCGGGCGCACCGCCCATACCGTGGCGCAGGGTGCGGTAGGTCTCGCCGCCCACGGTGATCTGGCCCATGCGGAAGAAGCCGGTGCTGTCCAGCGTCCCGCCGTTCAGCTCTTCCAGCAGCGCCCAGGCGTCGGGGCCCTGCACCTCGAAGCGGAAGGTCTTCTTGGGCCTGTCGCTGTCCAGCTTGCGCTCGTCGCGGTCACAGGTGACGTCGTATTTACCCAGCGAGGCGTTGTATTGCACCCAGCTGGCCACGGTGGGCCGCCCGATGATGTTGACCAGCGTGTCGCTGAGCGCGGTGATCACCATGTCGCCGATCACATAGCCATTGGGCGCGCAGCAGATCAGCTGCTTGGCCTTGCCCTCGCCAAAGCCGGTGAAACCGTTGATCGCCAGGCTGGCGACGAAGGCCACCACGTCGGGGCCCTCGACATAAAGGTCGGTCATGTGGAAGGACTGGTCCATCAGGGCCACCCCCTCGCGCCAGGCGCGCTGCTCTTCCCGCCAGTTGGAAAATTCCGACGCGATCGGGAACTGATAGGGGCCCATCTGGGACGTCCGCAGCATCTCCAGCGGCGAGGCGTATTGATCGAGTTTCTCCTGTAGCGAGGTCATGGCAAGTCTCCTCCTCTTGTCATCTTGCTAGGCCCAAGCCTAGGCTGGACCCAGGGCGGCGCCTTGGAGGAAGGCGACAGCGGTTTGGACGGAGACGCCCAGGCGCCCCGCCCGCAGGGAGGATCAGATGCGCGACGGGCTGCCCATGCCGGGTTGGGACACCTTCACCACGGCCGGATTCCGGCCGCGCGACGGGCTGCGCCGCTGGACCGAATGGGGCCAGCGCGACTTTGCCGGGCTGACGGTGCTCCCCTCCGATCCGGCGGGGTTCGCCGGAGAGGCGGCGCGGCTGCGCTTCGGCCCCGCCGTGCTGTCGGTGATGACCTTCACCCCCGCCCAGGCGGTGAACTGCCTGCCCGACGAGGACGCACCCGAAAGCGAGGATGCCATCGTGCTAAGCCTGCCGCAGCGCGGGCGTTTCGCCTATGCCTGCGATGGCGGGGCGGCGGTGCCGGTGGCGCGTGGCGACATCTACCTGCGCGATCTGACGCGGCCCTGGTCGGCGGCCACGGCGGGCGACAGCGCGCTGATCACCCTGCGCCTGCCCTTTGCCGATTTCGCCGCCCGGCTGGGCGATCCCCGCGCCCTGACCGGGCGCCGCTTCGACGGGCGCCGCCCGGAGGTGGCCCATCTGGGCGCGCTGCTGCGCTCGGCGGTGACGATGCTGCGCACCGGCCCCTCGGACGGCCGCCGCCGGATCCTGGCGCGCAATGTGCTGGACGCGCTGGAACTGCTGGCGCCCGACCGCGAGGATGCGCTGGAGGCCGGGCGCCCGGGCGCCGCGGCCCTGCCCGCCCCCTCGGCCCTCTCGCTGCATCGTCGCGCCCAGTTGCACATCACCCGCCACCTGGCCGACCCGGAGCTGAGCCCGGCCCGGGTCGCCCAGGCCCTTGGCGTCAGTCCGCGCGCCCTGCAACGGGCCTTTCGCCCGCAGCAGACCACCGTGCAGGCCACCATCCTGGAGGCCCGCCTGGCCCGCGCCGCGCGCCAACTGGAGGATCGCACGGCGCCGGGCCGGGTCACCGATCTGGCCATGTCGCTGGGGTTCAACGACATGGCCTATTTCAGCCGCGCCTTCGCCGCCCGCTATGGCACCCCACCCAGCCGCTATCGGCCCGGGGCCTAGGGGCGCCGCGCCCTTAGGCCCCGATGCCCTTCAGCGCCGGATAGGCGGCCCTGTAGAGGGCGGCCTTCTCGGCATAGCGCGCCGCCAGCTGCGGATCGGGGGCGATCTCTGCGGCGATTGCGGGGGCCGAGAACAGCTCGGCATCGGTGCGATCCAGCGCGGCGGCGGCGGCCAGTTTCGCCGCCCCGAAGGCGGCGCCGAAATCGCCATCCTGCGGCAGCAGCAGGCGCAGCCCGGTGATCGCCGCCATCAGCTCTAGCCAGGGGCGCGAACGGGCACCGCCGCCGACCGCATAGGCCGCCTCCAGCCCGCTGCCCGCCACACCCAGGACGCGGACACAATCGGCAAAGGCCAGGGCCACCCCCTCCATCACCGCCTGCACCAGCTCGGCCCGGTCCACGTCGCGGCGCAGCCCCAGCAGGGCGCCCGCCGCCGCCGGATCGTTCAAGGGCGTGCGCTCGCCCGAGAGATAGGGCAGGAAGGTCGGCCGGGCCGGGGCAGTGATCTGCTGCGGCATGGCGGCGGCCAGATCGGGCACCGTGGTGCCGGTGACCTCGGCCAGCCAGCTAAGGGAATCGCTGGCCGACAGGATCACCCCCATCTGGTGCCAGGTCTCGGGCACCGCGTGACAGAAGCTGTGCACCGCGTCGCCCGTATTGGGCTGGTAGTGATCGCTGGCGGCAAAGAGCACACCCGAGGTGCCCAGCGACAGGAAGCCGGTGCCGGGGGTCATGACCCCCATGCCGCAGGCGGTGGCGGCATTGTCGCCCGCCCCGCCCGCCACCGGCACCCGCGCGGGCGTGCCCCAGGCGCGGGCCAGATCGCCGCGCAGATGGCCCGACACGTCGGACCCTTCGACCAGCCCCGGCATCTGC
Source organism: Pseudooceanicola aquaeponti (assembly GCF_050897975.1). NCBI lineage: Bacteria > Pseudomonadati > Pseudomonadota > Alphaproteobacteria > Rhodobacterales > Paracoccaceae > Pseudooceanicola > Pseudooceanicola aquaeponti. The sequence goes on along the minus strand of NZ_JBPAXY010000006.1, from coordinate 443,300 downwards.
GCCCGGCTCAGCCCCGTGGCCGCCAGCAGGTCGTCGGACCAGTCGCGCGCGCCCACATCCAGCCACAGGGTGCCCGCCGCATCCGACATCTCGCTCATATGCTCGCCGGTCAGCCACAGGCGCAGGTAGTCCTTGGGCAAGAGGACGCGGGCGGTGCGCTCGAAGATCTCGGGCTCCTGCTCGGCCACCCACAGCAGTTTCGGCGCAGTGAACCCCGCCATGACCAGGTTGCCGCCGATGCGGTGGAAATCGGCGCGGGCGGTCAGGGTCTCGCACTGGGCCGCCGCGCGGCTGTCGTTCCACAGGATACAGGGCCGCAGCACCTGATCTGCGGCGTCCAGCAGCACGGCGCCATGCATATGCCCCGACAGGCCGATGCCGCGCAGCCGCGCCAGCGCATCAGGGTGACGGGCGCGCAGCTGGCCCAGCACATCTTCCGCCGCCGCGATCCACTCGGCCGGATCCTGTTCCGACCAGCCGGGATGCGGGCGCGTCACCGTCAGCGCCGCATGGGCCACCGCCACGGTGGCGAAATCGTCGTCTACCAGCATGGCTTTCAGGCCAGAAGTGCCCAGATCAAGCCCCAGATACATGGCCGTCCTCCGTCAGGGTAATTTGCAGTTTCACGTCGCTGTCCCGCCCCTCGACCGCGCGGTCAAAGGCGGCAATGCTGTCGGCGAAGGGCAGCGTGGCGGTGATCAGCGGCGTCAGATCCACCTTGCCCGAGGCGATCAACGCGATCGCCCGGTCATAGACATTGGCGTAGCGGAACACCGTCTCGACCCGCAGTTCCTTGGCCTGAAGGCCGACGATGTCCATCGGCACCGGGTCCACCGGCATTCCCACCAGCACCACCGCGCCACCGGGGCGCGCCAGGGCCGGCAGGCCCAGGATGGCGGGCGCCGCGCCCGAGCATTCAAAGACCACATCGGCGCCCCAGCCCCCGGTCGCCTTCGCCACCGCCTCGGCCGCCGGGGTCTGGCGGATGTTCACCGTCTCGATCCCCGCATAGGCGCCGATGATGTCAAGCTTGGGCTGCGCCAGATCGGTGACGATGACCCGCGCACAGCCGCCTGCCAGGGCGGCCAGGGCCACCATCATCCCGATGGGCCCGGCGCCGGTCACCACCGCCACGTCGCCCGGCTGGATCCGCGCCCGTAGCGCGGCCTGCATCCCGATGGCGAAGGGCTCGACCATGGCGCCCTCGGCAAAGCTGACACTGTCGGGCAGGCGATAGGTGAAGGCGGCGGGATGCACCACCTCGGCGCGCAGGCAGCCATGCACCGGCGGCGTGGCCCAGAACCGCACCGCCGGGTCGACGTTGTAGATCCCCAGCTTGGCGGCGCGAGAGCGGGCATTGGGGATCCCCGGCTCCATGCAGACGCGGTCGCCCGGTTTCAGGCCCTGCACCTGCGATCCGCACTCCAGCACCACGCCCGAGGCCTCGTGGCCCAGCACCATGGGCGCCTCGACCGCGAAGGGGCCGATGCGGCCATGGGTATAATAATGTACGTCCGAGCCGCAGATCCCCACCGTGTGAATGGCGATGCGCACATCCCCCGGCCCCATCTCCTCGGGGATGTCGATGGCGCGCAGGGACAGCCTGCCCGCTTCCTCCAGCACAAGTGCCGTCATCCTTCTGGCCTCCTCCCTGCCATGGCGCCTCTTATGGCGGCCCCCTCCCCGGGCCCGCCCCCCGTTGCTGGCCCCAAGGGACGGCAATGTAAATGAAAAGCTGCGGCCGGGGGCATATTGTCCCCCGGCCCGCCCCAAGGCGGGGCCGCTCAGCCCGCCTCGGCGGCCAGGCGGGCCAGCACCTGCGGCAGGGCCTCGGGCAGGTCTTCGGCGATCAGGCCGGGGCCGAAGGCGCGGGCGGCCTCGGCATGCAGCCAGGCGGCCATGGCGGCGGCCTCCAGCGGGGCGAAGCCGCGCGCCAGAAGGCCGCAGATCAGCCCCGACAGCACATCCCCCGCCCCGGCGGTGCCCAGCCAGGGGCAAGCCCGGTCGCGCAGGGCCGCATGGACGCGCACCGAACCATCGGGCGCCGCGATCACCGTATCGGGCCCCTTCAGCAGCACCACGCAACCCGCCCGCGCGGCGGCGGCGCGGGTGACGTCGATCTTCGAGGTGGCCGGGCCGGTTTCGGCGGGCGCCCGCAGCGCCTCGGCCAGATCGGGGAACAGCCGGGCGAACTCGCCCCCATGGGGGGTCAGCACCACGGCCTGGGCCCGGGTGGCGGCGAAAAGCGTCTCGGGATCGCCCTCGAAAAGGCTCAGCGCATCGGCATCCAGCACCACCCGCCGGCGGGCCTCCAGCGCGGCCAACACCAGGGCGCGCGCGCGGGCGTCGGTGCCCAGGGCGGGGCCGAGGCAGAGGGTGTTGTAGCGCGGATCATCGGCCAGCAGGTTGGCCAGCGCCTCGGCATCAGGCAGACGGGTCAGCATCAGCGCGGTGATCTGCGCGGCCACCTCCATCTGGGCGGAGGGCGGCACGCCCAGGGTGACCAGGCCCGCGCCCACACGCAGGGCTGCGCGGGCCGCCAGCCGGGCGGCGCCGGTGCGCCCCGGCCCGCCCGAGAGGACCAGCGCATGGCCCGACCCGTATTTATGCCCCGCCGGATCCTTCCAGGCCGCCTGTCGCACCTCGGGCGCCGTCACCAGGCGCGCCAGCGGCCCGCCTGCGCGGGCCGCATCGCACGCCCCGTCCAGACCGATGTCGGCCACCACCAACGCCGGACTCAGGGCCGCGCCCTGCCCCAGCACATGGCCGGGCTTGGCGGTGTGAAAGGTGACGGTCAGATCCACCGCGCCGCAATCCACCCCACCCAGCATCCGCCCGCTGTCGGCATCGAGGCCTGACAGGATGTCCACCGCCACCCGCCGCCGTGCCGCGCCCAGCACCTGGGCCAGGCCTGCGGCCAGATCGCCCGAGAGGGGCCGCGCCAGCCCGGTGCCAAAAAGCGCATCCACCGCAAGATCCGGCGCCCGTGTGGCGACCCGCGCCAGAAGATCGGGCAGCGACAGGACCGCCCCCCGCTCTGCCCATTGCGCGTGCATCTGCGCCGCATCGCCTGAAAGGCGGGCAGGATCGCCCAGAAGGGCCAGATCCACCTGCCAGCCCCGCGCGGCAAGATGCCTTGCCACGACAAAGCCATCGCCGCCGTTGTTGCCCGGGCCGCAGAGAATCGCCGCCCGCGGGCGCTCTGCATCGTAAAGCTCTGGCCAGAAACGGAAAACCTCGTCCACCACGACCCGACCGGCGCGTTCCATCAGGTCCAGCCCGCGGCATTCCTCCGCCGCCATGGCCGCCCCTTCGACGGCCCGCATCTGAGATCCGGTCAGCAGGTTTGACATGATTTCCCCAAACTGCGCAAATTTTAGGCGCATCGCCACTTTTTCGCGCGGCATTTTCGCGCCATCTCTGGCCACTCCCGCCGTTTCACTCTAGCCAATTGTGAGGGCGCTGCGAAAGTGGTCTGACCGATGCGACGTTACTGTGAGGAGTATCCCATGAAGAAGATCGAAGCGATCATCAAGCCGTTCAAGCTTGATGAAGTGAAGGAGGCGCTTCAGGACGTGGGCGTGCAAGGCCTCTCCGTGATCGAGGTCAAGGGCTTCGGTCGCCAGAAGGGCCATACCGAGCTTTATCGCGGTGCAGAATATGTCGTCGATTTCCTGCCGAAGGTGAAAATCGAAGCGGTTCTCGACGACGACCAGGTGGATGGTGCGATCCAGGCAATCATTGATGCAGCCAAGACCGAGAAAATCGGCGACGGCAAGATCTTTGTCTCGCCGGTCGAGCAAGCCATTCGCATCCGCACCGGCGAGACCGGTACGGACGCACTTTAAGAGACTCAAAACCGAAGGGAAAAGGGAATGAGCAAGGACACTGTTCTGAAGCTGATCGCTGACGAGGACATCGCATATGTCGATATCCGCTTCACCGATACGCGCGGCAAGCTGCAGCACGTCACCGTGATGGCCGACCAGGTCGACGAAGACTTCCTCGAAGAAGGCTTCATGTTCGACGGGTCCTCGATTGCCGGCTGGAAGTCGATCGAAGCTTCCGACATGAAACTGATGCCCGACACCGAGTCGGCCTACATCGACCCGTTCTACGCCGAGAAGACCCTGTGCATTCACTGCACCGTGGTCGAGCCCGACACCATGGAACCCTACGAGCGTGACCCGCGCGGCACCGCCCAGAAGGCCGAAGCCTACCTGAAGGCCTCGGGCATCGGCGACACCGCCTTCATGGGCCCGGAAGCTGAATTCTTCCTGTTCGACAACGTCAAGTTCTCGAACACCATGAACAAGGTCTCCTACGAGGTCGACGCGCTGGACGCCGCCTGGAACACCGACACCGACTACGAGATGGGCAACACCGGCCACCGTCCCGGCGTCAAGGGCGGCTACTTCCCGGTCAACCCGATCGACGACGGCCAGGACATCCGCGCCGAAATGCTCTCGACCATGAAGCGTCTGGGCATGAAGGTGGACAAGCACCACCACGAAGTGGCGTCCTGCCAGCACGAGCTGGGCCTGATCTTCGACAGCCTGACCAAACAGGCCGACGAGCTGCAAAAGTACAAGTACGTCATCCACAACGTGGCCCAGGCCTACGGCAAGTCGGCCACCTTCATGCCGAAGCCGATCGCCGGCGACAACGGCACCGGGATGCACGTGAACATGTCGATCTGGAAGGACGGCAAGCCGCTCTTCGCAGGTGACAAATATGCCGACCTGTCCGACGAAGCCCTGTACTTCATCGGCGGCATCCTGAAGCACGCGAAGGCCCTGAACGCCTTCACCAACCCGTCCACCAACTCCTACAAGCGCCTGATCCCCGGCTTCGAAGCCCCGGTTCTGCGCGCCTACTCGGCCCGTAACCGTTCCGGTTGCGTCCGTATTCCGTGGGCGGAATCGCCGAAGGCCAAACGTGTGGAAGCTCGCTTCCCCGATCCCTCGGCCAACCCCTACCTGTGCTTCGCAGCCCTGCTGATGGCTGGCCTCGACGGGATCAAGAACAAGATCCACCCCGGCGAAGCCATGGACAAGAACCTGTACGACCTGCCGCCCGAAGAGCTGGCCGACATCCCGACCGTCTGCGGCTCGCTGCGCGAAGCCCTGGAAGAGCTGGAAGCCGACATGGACTTCCTGCTGGCCGGCGACGTCTTCACCAAGGACCAGATCGAAGGCTACATCGGCCTGAAGATGGAAGAGCTGGAAATGTACGAGCACACCCCGCACCCGGTGGAATACGCTCTGTACTACTCCTGCTGATCCCTCTGACCGGGACAGTGACGGAAGGGGCGCCCATCGGGCGCCCCTTTTGCTTGTGGCCCCTCGGGGGCGCTGCGGCCCCCCTGCCCTTTGAGGCTCTGCTGCGCCCAGGACACGCGTCAAGGGCTGCCCTGCCGGTCGCTGACGCCGCTGCAACAGCCCGTCAGAGGGCCGGTACGCCCGCAGGCCGATGCAGGCCGCCGTGCGACCCAGGCAGCGCGCGTCTGACGCCGAACCGGGGCGCCCGCCCGTCTCGCCCTTCGGACAGCGCGGGCGCAAGCGGAGGGGGCCTTCCTATCCCTATGGATAGGGCCCCGCTCCCTCCGCGCTCTTGCGATGCCCGATGGCGTCAGGGCCCGAAAAAGCCGATGCGCCTTAGCGCCAAACCCGACAAATTCGTTAACATGGCCGCCCCATTTCCGCCTTATTCCGGCGCATTCGGGCGCGTTGAGGGCCTCAACCCGCCCAGACAGGTCGCAATTCACCCGTTGAACGGGTGACCAAAACTAGCGGGAATCGCACTTCGGGGGCACATCTTTGGCCTAAGCCCCTGTATACAAGGCTTTCCAGGTGGATTGCGGCAAAATCAGGGCATAACCGCCCCATAAACGCCGCACTGTGGCGCAACCTGGGCCATGCGCCACGAAATTTCCTAACCAAACCTTAATTTCCCGGGTTTCCGTCCAACTTCCTCCTGATTCGCCGCGCAGAGTGACACACATCGAGAGCAAACCACCGAAAGACAGTCCCATGTCTCACTCCGCCCAATGCCACCAAGCTGGCCTGATCTTCACTGACGACAGTGACGTGACCGTCGAACAACTGCTGGACCCGGTCAAAGCCGTGCTGAAGGCCTTCGGTCAGCAGGGCGATGTCGTGCAGGTCGATTTCGACCAGGCCGCCGTCGCCTCGCAATCCGTGCTGGTCGAGTTGCAGATCTTCGACGCCCCCGAGGCCGACCCCGATACCCTGCGTGTCCTCTCCTCGGGGCCGCGCACCCATCTCAGCGAGGCCTCGCGCCAGGCGCTGGAAAGCCCGACCTTCTGGATCCACGTCTCGGTCTGCGACACCGCCTATGACGACGGTCGCCACCCCGAGGCCTCGAAGGCGATGCTGGCCGAGGTGGTGCACCGCCTGATCGCCGAGACCGGTGCGCCCTTCGTGCAATGGCTCGACCGCGAGACCGTGCTGACCTCGGCCCGCTTCCAGTCGGCCTTTACCCCGATCTCGACCCGCGAGACCGACCTCAGCCCGCTGGATCACCCGATGCATCCCGACCGCGCCGGCGGCCTGGCCAGTTCCATGGCCTCGACCCCGGTCCGGCCCAGCGTCGCCGCCGCCGTCTTCCCCGAGATCCAGTCGGAAACCGGCCACCTGGACGCCCGTTTCGACGCCCTGCGCGAAGAGCTGAAGGCGCGCCGCCAGAACACCTGGGTCGGCACCGATCCCGCCGGGGTCACCGGCCGCTCGATGGCGACCGAGGACGAGCTGCGCGAGGTCTTCCGCGCCGATCTGGAGCTGGAGGACGAGGATCCCAAGCGGCTGGAACACAAGGTGGCGACCTATACGGTCAATGCCACCGTGGCGCTGATCAACCCGCCGGTTGCGGGGGCCCTGCTGGCCTACAACATGATCAAGGGCGAGGATTTCCGCATCTCCACCCATGCCATGACCCTGTCGACCGTCTTCGCCATAGTGGGCACCGGCGCGTCCCAGGCTGTCGCCGATACCCTGGCCTGGCTGCCCCTGCTCTGAGGCAGGCGCAAAGACCCGGGCCCCGGTGGGCCCGCTCTCGATCGTTCCCTTCCCGACCTTCGGACACCGCCTGCCTCGGCAGGCGGTTTTTTCTTGTCCAGCGGTCCGGCGCGGGCCTCAGGCGCGCAGCATGAAGGTGTGGATGCCGAAGACCACGGCGCGGGTCTCGGGCAGGCGCCACAGGCTTTGCCGTTCGCTGCGGATATAGGGGCCGTCATCGGGGTGACGCTCTGCCGGGGGCGCGGTTTCCGACACCGGGGCGTGCAGCGTGGGCAGGGCATAGCGCAGGCGGTTGGCGCGCCACAGCGGGCGGCCCGGCTGGATCCCGTCGAACAGGCGCTGGACGCGGCGCGCCAGCATCTCGTCATAGACCGGCACCGGCACATGGATCCGCAAGAGCGGCTGGTGGATCTTCTCGGCCAGGGTCCAGCTGGCGGGGAAGCACAGCACCGCGCCGGTCAACACATGCTCCTCGCCACGCTTCTCCATCAGGCAGAAGTCCTGCTGCACCAGCCGCCCCAGCAGGGCCAGGGGCGCCGCGGGATCGGGATCCGCCGCCGCCGCCAGGGGCACGGTGACCCCATCGGGGCGGGTGACCTCCGCCTGGCCCACCAGGTAGTCGGGCCGCGCCTCCAGGGCGCGCAGGACCTCGGCCAGCAGCTCTTCGGCGGCCGGGCGGGCGCTGGCCTCGCAGGCCAGCACCTTCTCGGGGCAGCGCGCCAGCAGCGCCTCGCGCTCGGCCATCTGGGCGGCAAAGGCATCGTCCACCAGGATCCAGTCCGCCGGATCCAGCGGCCCGGTGCCGGGCAGCCGCGCCTGCACGTCGAAGGGCAGATGCCCTTGCAGGATCTCGGGCGCGGTCAGGTTGCCCGAATGTGTCGCCATCGTCTCGCCGCTCATGCCGCCTGCCCTTTTGATCCCTGCTGTGCTGCCGCAGGCTAGGCGCAGGCGCGGGCGGGGACCAGCCCCGGTGCGCGCGCCCCGGGCCATTCGGCCCCGCGACGTTGCGTGCAGGCCAAAGGCGAGGCGCGTGCGCCTCACGCCCTTCTGATCGGGACGGCGCGTGCCCGCGCTTGACCCCAGGCCAACCGCCAGCCCATGGATCGCAGGCCCCCTTTTGCCACCAGCGATGCCAGATGCCCGATTTCCAGACCCTGACCTTCGCCCGCCTGCCCCAGGTGCCCCTGGCCGAGGTCGCCGCCCATATGTCGGACCCGCGTCTGGCCGAACATATGCCGCTGCTGTCCGGCGCCCCCTGGGACGCGCAGACCGCGCGCGCCTTCGTCGCCGCCAAGGAGGCCTGCTGGACCCGCGACGGGCTGGGCCACTGGGCCTTTCTGGGCGACGGGCGCTATCTGGGCTGGGGCGGGTTCCAGAAGGAAGGCGCGGAATGGGATTTCGGCCTGGTCCTGCGGCCCGAACAGTTCGGCGCCGGGCGGCGCATCGCGCGCCAGGCGCTGGAGGTCGCCCGCGCCGATCCGCGCATCCCCTTCGTCACCTTCCTGTTGCCCCCCTCGCGCCGCCACCTGGGCGCGTTCAAACGCCTGGGGGCCCGGTCCCTGGGCCAGATCCGCTATGAGGGCCAGGACTTCCTGAAGTTCCGGCTGGAAACCTCTTAAAGCCCCACGCAAAAGGGGCGCCCCGAAGGACGCCCCTTGCAGATCTCGTGATCCGGCGTGGATCAGCCGCGGGCGCGACCGACCAGCTTCCAGGCCAGCGGCAGCACCAGGGCGGCCAGGGCCAGCTTCAGCGCGTCGCCGAAGATGAAGGGGGTCAGGCCCCAGGCCAGGATCGGCTTGTCCCAGCCGTAGAGGGCGCCCAGCCAGGCCAGGCCGGGGATATAGAGCACGACATTGCCGATCAGCATCGCCAGCGCCATCCACAGAACCGACCGGTCCCAGCCGCGACGGGCCAAAACGCCCAGCACCACGGTGGCGATCACGTAGCCCAGCAGGTAGCCGCCGGTCGAGCCCATCATGTAGCTGACGCCGTTCAGATCGGCGGTCGAGCTTTGGAACACGTCGAAGCCCAGCATCCCGATCAGCATGTAGCCCATGATCGTGGCCAGGCCGAGGCGCGGGCCATAGGCGGCGCCGAGACCCAGAACGGCGAAGGTGCCCATGCCGATGGCGACGGGCGAGCCGGGAACCGGCACCTGGATCTTGGCCATCATCGTCAGCAGGGCGATGCCCATGACGACCAGCACGGCCTGTTTCAGACGCAGCGCGGCGCCTTCGGTCGGGCCGAAGGTTTCGCTCAGCACCTGTTCATTCATTGCGTGGGACATGGGTTCGTCCTCTCCATTGCCTCCAGTGTCATCCCGTCAGTGATGCCCGAAGCGGCGCCGCAGCGCAAGATTTCAGCAGCCCCCCGCGCCCTGCAAATTGCAAAGCCCCCGGCGCAAAGGGGTGGAAAACTGCAAATTCTGCAAAGTTCGCTTGCCCCCGCGACGCCCGGAATCGCCCGGGCCGGCCCTCAGCTGCGTCGGTGCCAGCTGTCCATGCGGTAATCCTTGCGCGGCCCGCGCACCTCCCAGTGGCTGCGCCAGACGGGCCAGGACGAGAAATCATAGGTCACATCGTAAAGATCCGGCGGGCAATCGTGCTGGGCCGTGGCCCGCGCCGCGTTCGGATCGAAACTGTGGAAATAGCGCCCATCCTCGAACAGAAGCGTGATGCGCGCACCCGTCTCTTGCCAGAGGTAGCGGCGGGTGGCGGTCAGCGGCGCCCCCTCGCCCAGGCGCAGCTGGCCGCTTTCTTCCCAGATCCAGCCGCCCGCGCCATCGGCATGCAACAGCGCGGCGCCGGTGAACCGCCCCGGCGCGCCGCCGCGCCGGTCGGTGATCTGTCGCGTGATCTGCCAGCGGCCCGCGAAGGCCTCGATCCTGCGGGCGGTCATGGCGCCCCCTCCTCTTTGCATTCGACCCGCTGTCTAGCGCAGCCGCCCGCCCCGGCAAAGCGCACCGCGCGCGACAGGCCGAAGAACGGGGAAAAAACTTGCGCCCTCTTTGAACCGGCGTGCTCGCCCGTCCGACTACCGCTCAGAGACCGCCCTAGCCCGGCCCCTTCCCGACCCCGAAAGGACATTGCATGTATCGCCCCACGACCCTGATGACCGCCCTGACCCTGACCACCGCGCTGATCGCCGCCGCCCCCGCCGCCCGGGCGGGCGACCTGGCCGTCGAAGGCTACGCCGGGCTGACCGCGCCCAACTCCATGTTCATGACAAACGAACACCTGGATTTCAGATCCGGCCAGGCCTACGGGCTGGGGGTCTACTACACCGGCGTCGCAGGATGGGAATTCGGCGCCGACCTGATGTATTCCGAGGCCGATTTCGACCAGCCCGGCCCCAACCGGATCTCCTCGACCTCGCTGATGGCGGTGGCGCGGAAGGTCTTCGAGACCGCAGGCCCGGTGGACTATTACCTCGGCGCCGGTCTGGGGGTGATCGACGTGGCCTGGCGCAGCGACGGCCCCTGGTCCGTCCTGGAAGACAGCGAGCGTGTGACGGGCGGCCAGCTTAGCGCCGGTCTGCGCTACGAGCTGAGCCCCGCGGCCTCGCTTTTCACCGAAGCGAAGTATCAGCGCGCCTTCGGCGCCGCCAGGGTCACCACCAGTGACGTCGAGGCCGAGTTCCGCCGCACCACCCTGGCCACCGGCCTGCGCTACGCCTTCTGACGCGCGCGCCCGGAATACCGGGGGCGGCGTCCCGTCCCGCAGCCCCGCCCCCGGTGCAGGCTCTCTTCCGCCCCCGGGAAGAGAGCCGCCCCCTTCCTGCGACCTTGTCTGCAAGCCCCGCCTCGCTTATGAGGCCCCAAACCTTGCCTGGCCAAAAGGACGCTGCCGATGATCCCCCGCTATGCCCGCAAAGAGATGACCGACATCTGGGAGCCCGCCACCAAGTTCCGCATCTGGTACGAGATCGAGGCCCACGCCTGCGACGCCCAGGCCGATCTGGGGGTCATCCCGCGCGAGAACGCCGATGCCGTCTGGAAAGCCAAGGATGTCGAGTTCGACGTGGCCCGCATCGACGAGATCGAGGCCGTCACCAAGCATGACGTCATCGCCTTCCTGACCCACCTGGCCGAACATGTGGGCAGTGAAGAGGCCCGTTTCGTGCACCAGGGCATGACCAGCTCGGACGTACTGGACACCTGTCTGAACGTGCAGCTGGTGCGCGCCGCCGACATCCTGCTGGCCGATATGGACAAGGTTCTGGCCGCGCTGAAGAAACGCGCGATGGAGCACAAGATGACCGTGCGCGTCGGCCGCAGCCACGGCATCCATGCCGAGCCCACCACCATGGGCCTGACCTTCGCCCGCTTCTACGCCGAGATGGACCGCAACAAGGCCCGTCTTCTGGCTGCCCGTGAAGAGGTCGCCACCGGCGCCATCTCGGGCGCCGTCGGCACCTTCGCCAATATCGACCCCGCGGTCGAGGAACACGTCTGCGCCAAGCTGGGCCTGAAGCCGGAGCCGATCTCCACCCAGGTGATCCCGCGCGACCGTCACGCGATGTTCTTTGCCACGCTCGGCGTCATCGCCAGCTCGATCGAGAACGTGGCGATCGAGATCCGCCACATGCAGCGCACCGAGGTGCTGGAAGGGGCAGAGTTCTTCTCGATGGGTCAGAAGGGCTCTTCGGCGATGCCGCACAAGAAGAACCCGGTGCTGACCGAGAACCTGACGGGCCTGGCGCGCCTGGTGCGCATGACCGTGGTGCCCGCGATGGAGAACGTGGCGCTTTGGCACGAGCGCGACATTTCGCACAGCTCGGTCGAGCGCGGCATCGGCCCGGATGCCACCATCACCCTGGACTTCGCCCTGAACCGCCTGGCCGGTGTGGTCGAAAAGATGCTGATCTTCCCCGACAACATGCTGGACAACATGAACAAGTTCCCCGGTCTGGTGATGTCGCAACGGGTGCTGCTGGCCCTGACCCAGGCCGGTGTCAGCCGCGAGGACGCCTATTCCATGGTGCAGCGCAACGCCCTGAAGGTCTGGGAAGAGCGCCTGGACTTCCGCGAGCTGCTGCTGGCCGATGAAGAGGTCGTGGCGGCCCTGGGTGTCGACGGCATCAACGCCAAGTTCGACATGGACTATCACACCAAGCACGTGGACACGATTTTCAAACGGGTCTTCGGCGAGAGCTGATCCCCGCGACAGGATGCGACATACGGCGGCGCCCCCTCGGGGGCGCCGTTTGCTTTTGCGGCGCCGGTGCGGGGGCGGCCAGGGTTGGGCAAAGGGGGTTCTGCCCCCCGCCGCCGGACGGCGGCATGGAAAGCACAGCGGGGGGCTCTGCCCCCCGCCCCGCCTGCGGCGCGGCGCCCCCCGGAGTATTTTCAGCCTTCAGGATGGAAAAAGGGGCGGCGCGCCCGGAATTTCGGGTTTCGGCCTCTTCGTGCTATGCTGGGGCCATCAGACGGAGGATTTGCCATGAAGACCCTGCTCGTCACCACCTTCCTGACCCTCACCCTTTCCGCCCCCCTTCAGGCCAGTTGCGCCTGGAAGGACCAGCAGGCCAGCGCCTGCGCCAAGGGCACGACCTGGAACGCCGAAAGCCAGAGCTGCGAAGCGCTTGTGACCGGCTGACCCCGGCGACGGGGGCGATTTCAGCCTTTCTTCACCCTTCCCTGATTAGCTGCGTCCCGGACGCGACATGAGGGGATTATGGGCGATCTGGCACCGCTGGCGCAGTTCGCGCCGCCGACCTCGGGCGCACCGGGGCGGATGACACGCAAACAGAAGGCGGCGGTGATCGTGCGCCTGCTGCTCAGCCGCGGCCTGGACGTGCCGCTGAAAGAGCTGCCGGAGGAGGTTCAGGCCGAGCTGACGCTGCTTCTGGGCACCATGCGCCATATCGACCGCAGCACCCTGTCTGGCGTGGTGGACGAATTCGTCGAAGAGCTGGAGGCCCTGGGGCTGACCTTCCCGCGCGGCGTGGCGGGCGCCCTGTCGGTGCTGGACGGCAAGATTTCCCCCCATACCGCCGCGCGGCTGCGCAAGGAGGCCGGGGTGCGCCAGACCGGTGACCCCTGGGACCGGGTGCGCGCGCTGGATCTGAAGAAGCTGCTGCCGATCGCCGAGGCCGAATCGATCGAGATCGCCGCGGTGATGCTGTCGAAGCTCGACACCGGCAAGGCCGCCGAACTGCTGTCGAAACTGCCCGGGCCACGGGCGCGGCGCATCACCTATGCGATCTCGCTGACCTCGGGCATCTCGCCCGAGGCGCTGGACCGCATCGGCCTGTCCCTAGCCAGCCAGCTGGACGCCCAGCCCGACAGCGTCTTCGACAAGGATCCCGTGGAACGGGTGGGCGCGATCCTGAACTTTTCCACCGCCGCCACCCGCGACGACGTGCTGGAAGGCCTGGACGAGACCGACAGCGATTTCGCCGAAAGGGTGCGCAAGGCGATCTTCACCTTCACCAACATTCCCGCCCGCGTCGCCCCGCGCGACATTCCCAAGGTGGTGCGCCAGGTGGATCCGATCATGCTGGTCACCGCCCTGGCGGCCTGTAACGGCGCCGAGGAAACGGCGACGGCAGAGTACGTGCTGGGCAATATGTCGGCCCGCCTGGCCGACAGCCTGCGCGAAGAGGTGAACGACCGGGGCAAGGTGAAACCAAAAGACGCCGAAGAGGCGATGAATGCCGTTGTCTCGGCCATCCGCGACCTGGAGGCCGCGGGCGAGCTGCTGCTGCTGGCGGGTGACGACGAGGAGGAGGGCTGAGCGGACGGCGGGCCACGGAACAGGCCGGGTTCACGGATTACCCGCAGCGCCCGGTGACACCTGACCCGAGGGGCGCGACAGCGCCATGGGCGCAACCGGTCAAGGGCGATAGCCCCGGGACGAGGCGGACCCCGGGGCTGGCCGGACGGCGGGGCAAAGCCCCCGACGGATGCAGCGGCCATCCTGTGGTGCGGGGATCGGCGGCCAGCGGACAATGTCCCGGGGGGTGTTGCGATGAACGGGCAGCGGGCCGGGCCGGTTCCGGCGAAACAGGCGGGGGCGCCCGGCGGGTGCAGCGGTCTTCATGGGAGGCAGGCTTTGCCGCCATCAGGCGCCGCCCCGTGGCATGTCATGCGAAACAGGCAGCGCGCCGCGAATTTTCCGGCGGATCAGACCCTGGCGCGCAGCCGGTCTCGGACCAGGCGGTTCCCGGCACAGCAGCGACAAACCGCGCCGCCGGGTCACGCCCTAGAAAGAGATCGCCCGGGCATAGAAGATGTCCCAGGTCTTGCAGGACCGACGCGCATCAAAAGCCAGCGCATCATCGCACCAGCCCAAAGCCTGATCTTCCGTGGACAGGTCCATCAGTTCGGCCGAGACCTCGACGCGCTCGCCCGGCAGCAACCAGGTGCTGGCATTGCTGCGGGCAGTGGCCACCTCGCCTGCCTCGTCGTAGCGATATACCATAAGGTTCACCTGGGAGATGATCCGATCCGAGAAGGTCGAAGAGATCGTCGCCGTCATGGTCCGGCCCTGCGAGCGCGCCACGCCTTGCAGATGCTCCAGCTCCCGGGGGGTCATCGGCTGCTGGTGTTTGCTGACGCAGATCGCCCGGACGTCCTCCCGGTCCAGAAAGGACGAGGCGTTGGCCTCCATACAGGCATCAAGGCCACGCAGGCTGCCCTGAAACAGGCTTTCGACCACTACCGCCACCGGCTTGCAGCCCCCGAGGGCGCCGAGCAGAAGCACGGCGGCGCAAAGAGAAAATCTCGACATTTCAATTGGTCCCAAGTCCTGGACGCAGACTGGCGTCGCCCCGGCCCGGGGCAAGCGGTTTCGCCCACCTCGCGCGACGTCGCCCGCCGCAGTGCTCTGGACAGTCCCGCACCGGGCCCCTACCGTCCGCCGAACCTGCAAACCGAGGCCCCCATGTCCCACGCCCAGCCCCAGACCGGCCGTGCCATCCTGTTGATGCTGATGGCCATCTTCTGCTTCACCTCGATGGATGCCTGCGCCAAGGCCATCGCGGCCGAAAGCAATACGGTCATGGCGCTTTGGGCGCGCTACACCGGCCAGGTGGTGCTGGTACTGGCCATCGTCGCGCCCCGGCTGCGCCAGGTGGCGCGCACCCAGTTCCCGAAGTTGCAGGTGTTCCGCTCGGTCTGCCAGCTGACCGCCACCTCGGCCTTCTTCCTGGGGCTGAACCACCTGGGCCTGGCGGAAAGCACGGCGATCATGGATGTGAACCCGCTGCTGATCACCCTGGGCGCGGCGCTGTTTCTGGGCGAAAGGCTGGGCCCGCGCCGCCTGATGGCCATCGGGGCGGCGCTGATCGGGGCGATGATCATCATCCGCCCGGGCAGCGCGGTCTTCTCTCCCGCCGCCCTCTTTCCGCTGACCGCCGCGCTGGCCTATGCGGGCTTCTCGCTGGCCACCCGCTATATCGGCCACCGCGAGGATCCCTGGACCTCGCTGCTCTATTCGGCCCTGCTGGGCTCGGTGGTGCTCTCGGCACTGCTGCCGGCCTATTGGGATCTGCCGTCGCTCAAGGTGGCGCTGCTGATGCTGGCGCTGGCGGGGCTGGGCACCACGGCGCAGCTGCTGCTGATCCGCTCGCTGTCGCTGGGCGAGGCGGCGATGCTGGCGCCCTTCTCCTACGCCGGGCTGATCTCGGCCACCTTCTGGGGGATCGTCGTCTTCGGTGAATACCCCGACCGGGCGACGGTGATCGGTGCGCTTGTGATCGTCAGCGCCGGGGTCTATGTCTGGCACCGCGAAACCCGCGCCGCCCGCGCCCCTGCCCTGGCCGAGGTCAAGGCCGCCCCGGCACCGGAAACCCCGGTTCTGCCGGATCCGCCAGAGCCGCGTCGCTGACCCGGCGCCACGCTGGCGCCGTACCGGAGAAAGCAAGAGACCCCCTGCCCCATGGCCAAACCCGCCATCACCGATCCCGCAGAGCTGCCCCCGGCCCAGCGTCTGGGCCAGTACCTGGTCAACCTGGGCCTGGGCGGTCTGGTGCGGCTTGGGCTGGCACTGCCCTACCGGCTGCGGGTGCCGCTGGTCGGCTGGGTGGTGTCGCGCCTGGTGGCGCCCCTGGCGGGCTACAACCGCCGCATCCGTGACAACTTGGCCCTGGTGCGCCCCGATCTGAGCCCCGAAGAGGTGCGGCAGATGGAGCGCGCGGTCACCGACAATGCCGGGCGCACCCTGATCGAGATCTACTCGGGGCCCGAGTTCAAGGCCCGGCTGGCCGACGCCCCCCTCGACGGGCCCGGGCTGGCGGCGCTGGATGCCGCCCGCGCGGCGGGCCGCCCGGTCATCCTGGTCTCGGGGCATTTCGGCAATTACGACGCCTTCCGCGCCAAGATGGCGGCGCGCTATGGCGATGTGGGCGCGCTCTATCGCCCGCTGAACAACCTCTACTTCAACCGCCACTACGTGCGCGCCATGGGCTCGATCGCCACGCCGCTGTTCCCGCGCGGCCGCCGTGGCCTGGCGGAGATGGTGAAATACCTGCGCGGCGGCCATATCGTGGCGCTGCTGTCGGATCAGTATTTCGGCAAGGGCGCCGATCTGACCTTCTTTGGGCGACCCGCCAAGACCGCCACCTCGGCCACCGAGATGGCGCTGAAATACGACGCCGAGATCTTTCCGATCTACGGCATCCGCCAGCCCGACGGCCTGTCCTTCCACATCCATATCGAGGCGCCGCTGGCCCATTCCACCCCCGAGGCGATGTCGCAGGCCCTGAACGACTCGCTGGAAGAGATGACCCGCGCCCATCCCGAGCAATGGTTCTGGGTGCATCGGCGCTGGAAGCAGAAGAAGCCGAAAGGCGCGCGGCGGCCCAAGGACAGCTGAGACCGCCCGACACACAGCCTGGCACACAGAGAAAAGGCGCGTGGCCCCATAGCCCGCGCCTTCGTGCTATCGCAACGCGAAAGATACCGGGATCAGGGCAGCCGGGCGGCGGCCTCGATCGGTCCCAGCCCGGCGCGCTGGATCAGCACCGCCGCCGGGCGGTCCTGCACCGGCTCGATCAGCATCTCCAGCGGCGCGCGCCCGTCCCATTCGGCAACCGGGCGCCAGAAGGTGACGATATTGACATAGTCGATCCGCGCGCCCGCATTCTCGCCGCGCAGGATCTCGACCTGTTTATGCGGCAGATAATGCACCAGGGTCACCTGCATCGGCCCCGCCGCCAGGTCGGGGGCGGGCAGCGCGCGCAGGTGGTGCAGGCCCGATCCCGCCGGTTCGACCTCCAGCCGGACGGCCTTGGGGCGCAGGCGGGCGCGGGCGATCTCCTCGGCCACCTCGCCCTCATGGGCGCCTTTGACGAAGCCCTGGCCATCGACCACCATCTGCGGCGTGTAGACCATGCGCGAGCCCTGGGCGCGGGCATAGGCCTTCTGCCGCCGGGTGAACATCGGATCGGCCAGGCCATCCTTCCAGCCCAGGTAATCCCAGTAATCCACATGCAGCGACAGCGGCAGGACCTGGGGATTGTCGATCATCTGGGTCAGCATCCGGTCGGCGGGCGGACAAGAGGAACAGCCCTGCGAGGTGTAAAGCTCGACCACCACGGGCGACAGCCCCTGGGCCGCGTCCTGCCCCGGCACGGCCACGCCCTGGCCAACCGACGGACCAGCCGCCTGGGCCCAGGCGGGCCCTGCGGCCAGCACGCCACCGGCGGATACCAGCCCCGCCCGCAATACGTCCCTGCGGCTTGCGACCATTCCGTTCATCTCTTCTGCAAACATCCCGTTGAACGATACCTAGCCAAGGCGGCGCTCACCTGCCAATCAACGTTTTGCGAGAGGGGGCGGAAGGGTCGCGATCTGTGACCCTTTGGTCAACCTTGCGCCCCCGCCCTGCCGCCCCTTCGGCAGGGCCCCGCCCGGCCTGTGCGCCCCAGGTCCCCCGGGGACACGGCTTTTTGTGTGCAAAGGTATACATAAATCGCCGATGCCCCCTTGATCGCCTTTCCCCTTTGGGGCAGAAGCTGAACACAGCACGAACCCCTCATTCTCATCGGAAGGGAGCCATCTCCATGCCCATCGTAGTCGGACAGGACACCGCCAAGACGCGCAAGACGCTGACGGTTGGTGACAAGAGCATTGCCTATTACTCGATCCCCGCGGCCGAAGCTGCCGGGCTCGGCGAGTTTTCGAAACTGCCCGCCGCCCTGAAGGTGGTGCTGGAAAACATGCTGCGCTTCGAAGACGGCAAGACCGTCTCCGTCGACGACATCAAGGCCTTCTCTGACTGGGGCAAGATGGGCGGCAAGAACCCCAAGGAAATCGCCTACCGTCCCGCGCGCGTTCTGATGCAGGACTTCACCGGCGTTCCCGCCGTGGTCGACCTGGCCGCCATGCGTGACGGCATCAAGGCCCTGGGTGGCGACGCCAAGAAAATCAACCCGCTGGTCCCCGTCGACCTGGTCATCGACCACTCGGTCATGATCGACGAATTCGGCAACCCGCGCGCCTTCCAGATGAACGTGGACCGCGAGTACGAGCGCAACATGGAGCGCTACACCTTCCTCAAGTGGGGCCAGACCGCGTTCGAGAACTTCCGCGTCGTTCCCCCGGGCACCGGCATCTGCCACCAGGTGAACCTGGAATACCTCGCCCAGACCGTCTGGACCGACAAGGACCAGAACGGTGACGAAGTGGCCTACCCCGACACCCTGGTCGGCACCGACAGCCACACCACCATGGTCAACGGCGCAGCGGTCCTGGGCTGGGGCGTGGGCGGCATCGAGGCCGAGGCCGCGATGCTGGGTCAGCCGATCTCGATGCTGATCCCCGAGGTCGTCGGCTTCAAGCTGACCGGCGCCATGGTCGAAGGCACCACCGGCACCGACCTGGTGCTGAAGGTCGTCGAGATGCTGCGCAAACACGGCGTGGTCGGCAAGTTCGTGGAATTCTACGGCCCGGGCCTGGACAACCTGCCCCTGGCACAGCGCGCCACCATCGCCAACATGGCCCCCGAATACGGCGCCACCTGTGGCTTCTTCCCGATCGACGGCGAAACCCTGCGCTACCTGGAGCAGACCGGCCGCGACAAGGACCGCATCGCCCTGGTCGAAGCCTACGCCAAGGAAAACGGCTTCTGGCGTGACGCCGACTACAGCCCCGTCTACTCCTCGACGCTGGAGCTGGACATGGGCGACATCGTGCCCGCCATCTCGGGCCCGAAACGTCCGCAGGACTACCTGGCGCTGAACACCGCCGCCCCGGCCTTCGTCAAGACCGTGGCCGAAATGCGCGGCATCGACATTTCCGAGGAAGCCCAGGAAATGGCCGACGAAGGCCCCGCCCCGGTGCTGGCCAAGTCGCCGCTGAAGACCGCCGCGGTCGAAGGCGAGGACTACGAGCTGAAGGACGGCTCGGTGGTGATCGCCTCGATCACGTCCTGCACCAACACCTCGAACCCCTATGTGCTGATCGGCGCGGGCCTGGTGGCCAAGAAGGCCCATGAGCTGGGCCTGAACCGCAAGCCCTGGGTCAAGACCTCGCTGGCCCCCGGCTCTCAGGTGGTGACCGAGTATCTGGATGCCGCCGGTCTGACCGAGCATCTGGACGCCGTCGGCTTCAACCTGGTGGGCTATGGCTGCACGACCTGCATCGGTAACTCCGGTCCGCTGCAACCCGAGATCTCGAAGGCGATCAACGACAACGACCTGGTCGCGACCTCGGTCCTGTCGGGCAACCGCAACTTCGAAGGCCGTATCTCGCCCGACGTGCGCGCCAACTACCTGGCCTCGCCGCCGCTGGTCGTCGCCTACGCCCTGGCCGGTGACATGAACATCGACATGGCCAACGACCCGATCGCCCAGACCCCGGACGGCAAGGACGTCTACCTGAAGGACATCTGGCCGACCGACGCCGAGATCGCCGAGCTGGTCGAGAAAGTCGTGACCCGCGAAGCCTTCCTGTCGAAATACGCCGACGTCTTCAAAGGCGACGAAAAGTGGCAGGCGGTGGAAGTCTCGGGGGGCGAAACCTACGATTGGCCCGCCTCCTCGACCTACATCCAGAACCCGCCCTACTTCCGCGGCATGGGTGCCGAGCCGGGCACGGTGAAGGACATCAAGGGCGCCAAGGTCCTGGCGATCCTGGGCGACATGATCACCACCGACCACATCTCGCCCGCCGGTTCCTTCAAGGACACCACCCCGGCCGGCAAGTACCTGATCGAACGTCAGGTGCCCGTGCGCGAGTTCAACTCCTACGGGTCGCGTCGCGGTAACCACGAAGTCATGATGCGCGGCACCTTCGCCAACATCCGCATCAAGAACGAGATGCTGGACGGCGTCGAGGGCGGCTACACCCTGTCTCCCTCGGGCGAACAGACCTCGATCTACGATGCCTCGATGGAATACCAGGAAGCGGGCACGCCCCTGGTGGTCTTCGGCGGCGAGCAGTACGGTGCGGGCTCGTCCCGTGACTGGGCGGCCAAAGGGACCAACCTGCTGGGCGTCAAGGCCGTGATCGCCGAAAGCTTCGAGCGGATCCACCGTTCGAACCTGGTCGGCATGGGCGTCATTCCCTTCGAATTCACCGGTGGCGACACCCGCAAGACCCTGGGTCTGAAGGGCGACGAAACCGTCGATATCGAAGGTCTGGAAAGCGTCACCCCGCTGCAAGAGGTCACCGCGACCATCACCATGGGCGACGGCACCAAGAAGGACATCACCCTGAAGTGCCGCATCGATACCGCGATCGAGAAAGAGTACATCGAGCACGGCGGCGTTCTGCACTACGTGCTGCGCGATCTGGCCAAGTCCTGATCCGTCTCGACAGTTGATCGGGAAAGGGCGCCTTCGGGCGCCCTTTTCTTTTGCCCCCCTCTTGCCCTGGGGCGCGCCCGCAGCCGGGTCCGTGACATATTCCGTCACCTCTCCCCCGCCCCTTGGCGGGCGTAGCCCCGCCGCTTAGGCTGGTCGCATCGCATCCCCCGGAGGTTCCATGCGCCTGCTGTCCCTTGCCGCCGCCCTGACCCTGGTACTGCTGGGCCTGCCTGCCCCCGAGGGCGCCCGCGCCGACATCGTCACCCCCTGTTTCGAGGCCGATCCCCAGGCCGACAGCTGGGGCGCCATCGACGCCTGCACGCCGCTGGCGCGCGATGGTCGCTGGGCGGGGCGGGAACGGGGCGAGGCCTGGCTGGTGATCGGCAAGGCGCATAGCGCCCTGGGCCTGACCGATCAGGCCCGGGCCGAGCTGCTGCACGCCGCCGAACTGTTCCCCGCGCCGCTGGACGACACCCGCGCCGCCTGGGCGCTCTATGGCGCGGGCTATCCGGCCGAGGCGGAACGGCTCTACGATGCGGCGCTGAAGGCTGACCCGCATATGCGACACGCCTGGCTGGCGCGCTGCGTGGTCCGGCAAGAGCAGGAGAAATGGCGCGCCTCGATCGGCGATTGCCGCCGCGCCTATGACATGCAGCAGCGGGGCGAGGATCTGCTGTATTTCCTGTCGCGCGCCTTCGTCATGGTGGATGACCCGGTGAACGCGGTGAACTTCACCCGCTTTGCCACCCAGGAATACCCCGGCTCGGGCCGGATCTGGGTGGTCCGCGTCTGGGCCGAAGAGCTCGCGGGCCACCGCGAGGCGGCGCGACGCCTCGCCCGTGACCGCCTGCGCGAAGATGCGGGCAACGTGGGGCTACAGAACTACCTGCGGCGCAGCGCGGACGCCCTGCCCGACCTCTTGGCCGAGTAGGCGCCCCCGGGCGCGCCTCAGCGCCGCGCTTTCTCGATGGCCGGGCGAATGGTGCTTTCCAGAACCCTTTCGGTGATCGGCCCGGCAAAGCGGGTCACCACCTGGCCGTCGCCGTCGATCACATAGGTTTCGGGCACACCATAAAGGCCCCAGTTCAAGGCCATGCGCCCCTCGGCATCCGCGCCGACGGCGGTATAGGGATCGCCCAGCTCTGCCAGGAAGGCCAGGGCGGCGGGGGCCTTGTCCTTGTAGTTCACCCCGTAGATCGGGATCCCCTCGAGCCCCAGGGCCAGCAGGTTGGGATGTTCGACCCGGCAGGGGGCGCACCAGCTGGCCCAGAAGTTCACCAGCTTCACCTGGCCGTCGCGCAGGGTGGCGTCATCGAAGGGGGCCAGCCCCTCCATCGGGGTCAGCACCACCGGCGGCGCGGGCTGGCCCGCCAGCGCCGTGGGCAGCTGGTCGGGATCGTCGCGCTGCATTCCGGTGTAGAAGAGCGCCCCCAGCCCGATGAAGACCAGCGGCGGCAGTAGCATCAGCGGTTTGATCTTCATCCCCGATCCCCTTTCACCCGCGCCTCGACCTGGGCCAGATCGGCCCGCACCCGGCGCGCGCGCCAGATCGACCACAGCGCCAGCACCACGATCAGCACCAGCGACACCGCATAGGCCGACAACACCGTGCCCGCGTATTTTCCAAGTTCCGGCATCATCCTCAGCCCCTCCTTTCGCGTGCCACCAGGGCCCGCATTCGCCGCGCCCGGATCTCGGTCTGGGTGCGCAGCAGCACCAGCGCCAGGAAGAACAGCACGAAGCCCGCCATCGAGATGAAAAGCGGCACCGCAAAGACATTGCTCACCCGCTCTTCGGTGTCGCCCGCCAGGGCGCCCGCGCGCATCACGCTGGCCCCCTGGTGCAGCCCCTGGTTCCAGAAGTTCACCGCATAGCGCGACAACACCGCAAAGACCGAGCCGACGATGCACAGGATCGAGGTCAGATCGGCGGCCGTGTCGTCATCCTCGACCGCGGACCACAGCGCGATATAGCCCAGGTAGAACAGGAACAGGATCAGAAAGCTGGTCAGCCGCGGATCCCAGACCCACCAGGTGCCCCACATGGGCTGGCCCCAGATGGCGCCGGTGACCAGGGCGATGATCGTCATCATCGCGCCCACCGGGGCGGCGGCGCGGGCCGCCAGGGCGCTGACATGGTGGCGCCGGATCAGCCAGATCAGCGAGGCCAGCAGCATCATGAACCAGGCGTTGATCGCCATCAGCGCGGCGGGCACATGCAGATAGATGATCTTCACCGTGGAGCCCTGCCGGTAATCCTCGGGGGTAAAGAAAAAGCCCCAGATCAGGCCCACCCCCATGCAGATCACGGTCAGCCCGGTCACCCAGGGCAGCAGCGCCTGGGCGGTCTCGGTGAACTTCTTCGGATTGGCATATTCCCAGATGGATTTCATGGCTCCGGCCTATCCCCTTTCGCCCCCTCGGGACAGTAAATTTCCAGACAGCGGACAGATCACCGCAGGTTCACCCGCAATACCGCCGCGCTGGCGAAGGGCAGCAGGGCCAGGGTGCCGCAGGTGATCCCCGCCAGCAGCAACAGCGGCACTTCCACCGCCAGTCCCGCCGCGCCGCGCCGCGCCACCTCGGCGCCGAAGATCAGCGTCGGCACATAAAGCGGCAGCACGATCAGCGACATCAGCAAGCCGCCCCGTTTCAGCCCCACGGTCAGCGCCGCGCCGAAGGTGCCCAGCACCGACAGGGCCGGCGTGCCCAGAAGCAGCGACAGGAACAGCCACAGATAGCCCGGCCCCGGCAGGCTCAGCATCAGCCCCAGAAGGGGCGCCACCACCACCAGCGGCAGCCCGGTTGTGATCCAGTGCGCCAGCGCCTTGACGGTGACGATCCCCTCCATCGGCAGGGGCGCGGTGGCCAGCAGGTCCAGGCTGCCATCCTCGCGGTCCAGCGCAAAGATCCGATCCAGCGACAGAAGGCAGGCCAGCAGGGCGCCGACCCACAGGATCCCCGGCGCGATCCGCGCCAGCAGCGCCCCCTCGGGGCCGACGCCAAAGGCCACCAGCGCCACCAGGATCAGGAAGAAGGCCAGGCCGAGGCCAAAGCCCCCGCCCGCGCGCACCGCCAGTTTCAGGTCTCTTGCCAGCAGCGCGATCACAGGAAGGCCTCGTCGAACTCATCCAGCCCGCCCAGGGGCAAGGCGGCCTTCAATGGCCCCACATCCAGCACCTCGGCCTCGGGCAGGCCGAGGTCGATATGGGTCGCGATGACCGCCATACCGCCCCGCGCCAGATGCCCCCGCACGGCCTCGGCAAACAGCGTGACCGAGGCCGCATCCAGCGACACCGTGGGCTCATCCAGCAGCCACAGGGGCCGCCCCGTCACCATCAGCCGCGCCAGCCCCAGGCGCCGCTTCTGCCCGGCCGACAGGGTGCCCGCCAGCCGGTCGCCCAGCCCCTCCAGATCGAAGGCCGCCAGCGCCGGGGCAATATCGCGCAGCCCATGGACGGCGGCCCAGAAGGTCAGGTTCTCGACCACCGACATCTGCGCCTTCAGCCCGTCCGCATGGGCGCCATAGGCCACCGCCTCGCGGTCAAAGGACATGGTTCCGCCCTGGGGCGGCTGCAACCCGGCCAGCACCCGCAACAGCGTTGTCTTGCCGGATCCGTTCGGGCCGCGCAGGATCAGCGCCCGCCCCGGCGCCAGGGTGAAACTCACCCCCGCCAACAGCGGCACGCCCCCCCGGGCGACGGCCAGATCGGTCACTTTCATCTCCATGGGAAATCCATAACCCGTTCACGCGACGCACAAAAGAACCGATGCGCCCCGCCCCGTCCTTGACATGGGTCAGGTCACCCTGCCCCGCCGCCTCCGGCGGGAGTATTTATGGCCGTCGAATGGGAACAGCCCACGCCCCCGGCGTGCCCCACTTTCACCAAAGGGCCCCGGCCACCCCCGCTCAAGGGGCGCCCCGCCCCTGCCCGGGGCCCGGCCCCCATTCTTCTCATTGCCAAAAATATCCCGGGGGGAAATTGAGCCCGTGAGGGCTCAAGGGGGGCAGAGCCCCCTTTTTCCTTCCATATGTCGCCCTCCGGCGACGGAGGGGGCAGAGCCCCCGCCCCTCAGACCGACAGCAGCGCCGCGGCGACCCGGCGGCCTTCGGACAGCAGGATGTTGAAGCTGCGACAGGCCGAGGGCGAGGCCATGGGCTCGATCCCCACACCCACCTCGTCCAGCGCCTCGCGCAGGGCGGCGGGCACCGGGGTCATCGTGGCGCCGGTGCCCAGCAGGATCACGTCCACCTGGCCTGCCAGGGCGGTCAGCGGGGCGGCATCCTCCACCCCGCCCCAGACCCGGGTCGTATTGGCCAGCACCAGCACCGGCGCGTCCACCACCTTGCCGCCGACGCGGAAGAGCCCGGGCCCGTAGCCGTCGATCGGCCGGGCATCGTCATAGGAAATTTCGACAAGCTCCATGGGGTCTCTCCGTCAGAGGGGCTCAGGAATGAAAGATCGGCAGGCCCGAGGCGATGGCCAGGGCGATCACCCCATAGGCCAAAAGCCGGTAGGCGCGCTCGCGCTCGGGCGCAAACAGACGCTGGCCAAGGGTGATGCCCAAAGCATAGGGCACCGCCAGCAGAAGCGCCAGCCACAGGGCCCCTGCGGTGACCCGCCCCTGCCAGAACAGCCCGGCGATGATGGCGATGTCCAGAAGCGCCAGGAAGAGGATCGTATTGGCCCGCACCACGGCAGCGCCCGCGGGGCCTGCCAGGTAGAACAGGATCACCGGCGGCCCGGTCAGCCCGGTGGTGCCCCCCAGCACGCCCGCCGCCGCGCCGACCCCGGCCAGGCCCGGCCAGCGCACCCGCCCGCCATAGCGCCAGCCCGAGACCAGCGCGGCAAGGGTCAGCGCCGCCGCCCCGCTGACGCACCAGCGCAGCGTCGACTGCGGCAGCCAGCCCAGCAACCAAAGGCCAAGCGGCGCGGCCAGGATGGCCGCCCCCGCCAGCACCGCCACCTGCCCCCGGTCCGCCTCGCGCGCGGCGCGCGGCACGATCACCGGCCAGGTCAGCACCCCCATCCCCATGACCACCACGATGGCCTCGGGGATGGGCAGGAAGATCCCCGCCACCGGCATGATGATCAGGGCCGAGCCAAAGCCCGAGAAGCCCCGCACCACCCCCGCCAGCAGGCAGGTGCCCAGCAGAACGAAAAGACCGGGGCTGGTGAAAGCCCCGGTCAATCCTTGGATCAGCGTCTCGAAAAGCGTGCTGCTCATGCGTCGATATTGGCGAACTTGGTTCCCGCGCCACCGCCCGAGTTCTTCGACCAGTCGCGTTTCACCCCCAGCCACAGCACCACGTTCTTGGCCACATAGACCGAGGAATAGGTGCCGATGACCACGCCCCAGGTGATGGCAAAGACGAAGCTGCGGATCACGTCGCCGCCCAGCACCAGCAGGGCGATCAGCGCCAGCAGGGTGGTGCCCGAGGTCATGATTGTCCGGCTCAGCGTTTCGTTCACCGACAGGTTCATCACGTCGATCAGGGGCAGCGTCTTGAACTTGCGCAGGTTTTCCCGCAGCCGGTCAAAGATCACCACGGTATCGTTGATCGAATAGCCGATGATCGTCAGCAGCGCCGCGATGGTCGCCAGGTCAAAGCGGATTTGCAGCAGGCTGAAAATCCCGATGGTCAGGATCACGTCGTGGAACAGCGCGAAGACCGCCCCCAGCGAGAACTGCCATTCGAAGCGCAGCCAGATGTAGAACAGGATCGCCGCCAGCGCCGCCGAGACCGCCAGAACGGCGGTCCGGATCAGCTCGCCCGAGACCTTCGGCCCGACGCTTTCGACGCTGGTGAAGCGGATCGAAGGATCCACCTCCTGCAACGCCGCCTCGACCGTTGCCACCGTATCGGCGGCGACGGCCTCCTGGTCGTCCTGGGCCTGGATGCGGATCATCGCCACGTGTTTGCCCTCGCCGAAGGAGGGGTCGAACACCTCGGAGATCACCACGTCGCCCAGCCCCAGCGGGTCCAGCGCGTCGCGATAGGCGCCCACGTCCACGGAACTGGTGCTTTCGGTGCGCAGCGTGGTGCCGCCGCGGAAGTCGATGCCGAAGTTCAGCCCGACCACCAGCCACAGGATCACCGAGGCGACCATGGCCACCGCCGAGAACCCGAAGGTCAGGAAGCGGTACTTGAAGAAGTCGTACTTCGTATCCTGGGGAACAAGTCTCAGCCGCATGATCAGATCTCCAGCGTCTTGGGCCGCGCCCGTTCAAACCACATGACCACGATCAGTCGCGTGATGTAGATGGCCGTGAAGACCGAGGTCAGGATGCCGATCCCCAGGGTCACGGCAAAGCCGCGCACCGGGCCAGAGCCCAGCACGAAGAGGATCACCGCCACAATGAAGGTCGTGATATTGGCGTCGATGATCGCCGACAGCGCCCGGTCATAGCCCAGCTCGATGGCCCGGGCCGGGCCCTTGGCCGTCTTCAGCTCTTCGCGGATGCGTTCGAAGACCAGCACGTTGGCGTCCACCGCCATGCCGATGGTCAGCACGATCCCCGCGATCCCCGGCAGGGTCAGCGTGGCGCCGATCATCGACAGCAGGCCGAAGATCAGCCCCACGTTCAGCACCAGGGCGATATTGGCGAAGACGCCGAACAGCCCATAGCTAGCGAACATGAAGACCAGCACGGCGATGCCCGCCACGATACAGGCGATCTTGCCCGCCTGGATGCTGTCGGCGCCCAGTTCCGGGCCGATGGTCCGCTCTTCCAGGAAATCCAGGCCCGCTGGCAGGGCGCCTGCGCGCAGCAGAACCGCCAGCTGGGTGCTTTCCTCGACGCTGAAGTTGCCGGTGATGATGCCAGAGCCACCGGCGATATGCGCCTGGATGACCGGGGCCGAGATCACCTCGTCATCCAGCACGATGGCGAAGGGGTTGCCGATGTTCTCGGCGGTGTAATCGCCGAACTTGCGCGCGCCCGAGGGATTGAAGCGGAAGGACACCGCAGGCCGCCCGTTCTGGTCGAAGCTGGGCTGCGCATCCACCAGTTCCTCGCCCGAGACGACGGGGGCGGTTTCCAGCACATAGAACAGACCCTCGTCGTCCAGCGACGGCAGCACCTCCTGCCCCGCCGAGGGGCGGGTGTCGCCATTGGTGGTCGAGGTGACCACAGGCTGGAAGGTCAGCTGGGCGGTGGTGCCGATGATCTCTTTCAGCTCGGCCGCCGAGCCGATGCCCGGCACCTGGATCAGGATGCGGTCGCTACCCTGGCGCTGGATGGTGGGTTCACGGGTGCCGACCTCGTCGATCCGGCGGCGGATGATTTCCAGCGATTGGCGCACCGTGCGGTCGTCCGTCGCCAGGCGCTCGGCCTCCGACAGCTGCACGGTGATCGTGTCCCCCTCGCCCGAAACCACGATGTCGCTTGCCCCCGCCCCGGTCAGCGAGGCGACCGGCTGTGCCAGGCTGCGGACCAGCTCGACCGCGCGGTCAAGACCAGCGGCATCGCCGATGCGTACCACCAGGGTGCCGTCCTCGGAGGGCAGAAGGCGGATCGTGCCGACCTCGTCGCGATGATCGCGCAGCAGGTTACGCACCTCGGGCCACAGGCCCTCCATCCGCGTCTGATAGACCTCTTCCACCCGCACTTCGGCCAGCAGATGCGCGCCGCCGCGCAGGTCGAGGCCCAGGTTCACCAGCCCCGAGGGCAGGAAACCGGGCCAACCGCTGACGCCGGTCGTATCGCCCGCCTGGGCCGCCACCTCGTCGTTATAGCGCTCGACCCGGGGGTAGAAGAGATTGGGCAGGGCCAGCAGCAGACCGAGGGCGACAAGCCCCCAGATCAGGACCCGTTTCCACGTTTCGATTTGCAGCATGTCGGCCCTTTCCTGAAGGCATGTGCCGGACGCCCCCGCAGCGGCGGGCGCCGTCTGGCGCCACACCCGGGGGCCGGGGCCTTACTTCGCCTCGGTGGCGGGCTCGGTCTTGGAGACCACGTTGGCGAGGGTGGATTTCACCACGCGCACCTTCACGCCCTCGGCGATCTCGACCTCGACCTCGCCGTCTTCCTTGACCTTCGAGACCTTGCCGATCAGCCCGCCCTGGGTGATCACCTGATCGCCCCGGCGCACGCCCTCGACCATGGCGCGGTGTTCCTTCATCTTCTTCTGCTGCGGACGGATCAGCAGGAAATACATGATCGCGAAGATCAGGATCAGCGGCAGGAACTGCGCGAGTGCGTTGCCTTCCATGGGGCTCCCCTCTTTTGGCCACCCGCGAGACTGCCCCGCGGAATTTGGCCGGAACCTATGTGCGGTGCTGGGGGATTGCAAGGTGAGAAGGGGCGCGGGCGGGGTCGTGGCGCACACATTCGCGGGGGGCGTGCGGCGGTGCGGCGGGGTGCGGTGTGAGGTTGGGCCCCGTAGGGTGACCGTCTTTCGGGCATCGCGCCGCCCTGCCCCCGGGAAACGCCCCGGGATCCCGTCGCCGCTGTTGCGCTCTGGCGTCAGGGCGTTAACCATTCGGGTGGGGATCTTGGGACGCGGGGGACAGGCAAAAGATGGACAGCTATCTGCAAGTGGTGACGCATCCGTTTCTATGGATCGCGGCAGGGTTCACCGTGCTGGTCTTCCTGATCCAGGGGGCGAACTCGACCAAGGACGGCACACAGCGCAAGACCAACCGCACATCCCCGATGGACCACCTGCGCCGCCACTACGTCTCTTTCCTGACCGCCGCCGCCCTGACCCTCTTTGCCGGAGCGCTCTGGTTCTACCTGCTCGAGGTCGGCCTTTCGATTCATGACCTCGTGGACCTGCTGCGCGAACGCGCGGCGCTAGAGCGTGCCGACTATACCGACCCCGAAACCGGCCAGATCACCTTCGCCAGCTACGAAGACCTCCGCAACATCGGCTACACCGCCGCCGTGCTGATCGGCGTTCTGGCAGCAACCGCCACGCTGATCTTCTCTTTGATCCGGGTCTGGACCAACGAACGGACGACGCGAGCGACCGAAGAAGGGCTGATCACCGACCGGATCAATAAGGCGGTCGAGGGGCTGGGGGCAGAGAAGAAGGTAGATCAGATCGGTCGGCCGCTGACGATCTACTTTGGCGAACAGGACGTTTATGACGACCTGCACAAGAGCAAACAGGATTTTGTCCTTCCCCCTCGCTCTACTGCAAAGCGGGAGAAATGGGTCGAGAACACCTCAGACGGTCGCGACGGTGACGGGTTTTGGTCGCGCGAGGTCACCACCTGGACCGACGAGGAAACCCGCATCGAGTGGGAGGACAACAGCCTATCACTAGCCTCCGACGAGCATCTGGCGAGCAAGGGCGACTGGCAGGTCTTTTCCCGCAGCGAACCGAATCTCGAGGTACGCATCGGCGCCATCCTCTCGCTGGAGCGGATCGCGCAGGACAGTGCGCGAGACCATATCCAGATCATGGAAATCCTCTGCGCCTATATCCGGGAGAATATCGGCAACCGGCCCATCCCACCCCTGCCAGAGGATCAGACACCTGACGGCTGGCGCGCATGGGGAAAAGCGGAGCGCACAGCACCCCGGCTTGACATCGACATGGCGCTGAAGGTGATCAAACGGCGCGGGGCGGGGCGCAAGGCGGCGGAGGCCGCACAGGAGCCGGCGTTCCAGCTGGGGCTGGAACGGCTCGCGGGAACAGGGCTGGACCTGCGAGGGCGGGCGTTGGAAAAGGCGGTTCTCCGGGGCGCGGAGTTGCAGGGGGCGGACCTTGGGTTCGCGCAGTTGCAGGGGGCGGACCTCAGGCGCGCGAAGTTGCAGGGGGCGCACCTCGGGGACGCGGAGTTGAAGGGGGCGGACCTAAGGGACGCGGAGTTGCAGGGGGCGCACCTCGGGGGCGCGAAGTTGCAGGGGGCGCACCTCGGGGGCGCGGAGTTGCAGGGGGCTGACCTCGGGGGCGCGAAGTTGCAGGGGGCGCACCTCGGGGACGCGAAGTTGCAGGGGGCGCACCTCTGGGACGCGAAGTTGCAGGGGGCGCACCTCGGGGGCGCGGAGTTGCAGGGGGCGCACCTCTGGAACGCGGAGTTGCAGGGGGCGAACCTCGGGGGCGCGAAGTTGCAGGGGGCGCACCTCAGGAACGCGGAGTTGCAGGGGGCGAACCTCGGGGACGCGGGGTTGCAGGGGGTGGACCTCATGGGCGCGGGGCTGCAGGACGCGGATCTCAGGGGCGCGAAGTTGCAGGGGGCGAACCTCTTCGGCGCGGGGTTGCAGGGGGCGAACCTCTGGGACGCGGAGTTGCAGGGGGCGAACCTCGGGGCCGCGAAGTTGCAGGGGGCGGACCTCGGGGGCGCGAAGTTGCAGGGGGCGAACCTCGGGGACGCGAAGTTGCAGGGGGCGAACCTCATGGGCGCGGAGTTCGACGCCGCGACAAAGCTCAGCAGCGCTACTCTCCGAGGTGCGCTGCTGCGCTTTGTCGATTTTACCAACGTCCCACAGATCGACGCGCATCTCGACCCCGATCAGGTCTTCTTCGACGGCTCCATCACCCTCCCCGGCGTGATCACCAGCGACATGCCGAAGTGGCCCTACGAGGACCGTCGGGACGTTCTTGAGTTTGGCGACCTCAACCGAGCCTGGCGTGCCTGGCAGCGCGCGCATCACCCGGACACCCTGCCCGACCACCTCCGCTAGCCCCCGCGCCACACTCCGCGCCTGCCGCGCCCGCCCCCGCACTCCCCTGTACCCTTTCGCGGGCTTTTGCGGCATAAGGCCCCCGACTCAACGCGGCCCCGCGCCGCCCCATTCCAGGAGTGCACGACATGCATGACATCCGCACCATCCGCGACAATCCGGCCGCCTTCGACGCCGCCCTGTCCCGCCGTGGCGCCTCGCCCGTGTCGTCCTCCTTGCTGGCCCTCGATGAAGAGCGCCGCGCCAAGATCCAGGCCGCCGAGGCCGCCCAGGCCGAGCAGAACGCCGCCTCCAAGCAGGTGGGCGCCGCCAAGGCCAAGGGCGACGAGGCCGAGTTCGAGCGGCTGCGCGCCCTGGTGGCCGAGAAGAAACAGGCGGTTGCCGCCATGCAGGCCGAGGCCAAAGAACTGGACGCGCAGCTGACCGAGGCCCTGATGGGCATTCCCAACCTGCCCTTCGACGACACGCCGGACGGCAAGGATGAGGACGACAACGTCGAGATCCACCGCTGGGGTTCGATCCCCAATTTCGCCTTTGATCCAAAAGAGCATTACGAGCTGGCGGGCGTCGTCCCGGGCATGGATTTCGAGACGGCGGCGAAGCTTTCGGGCTCTCGCTTCGTGGTGCTGTCGGGCGCCGTGGCGCGGATCCATCGGGCGCTGGCGCAGTTCATGGTCAACACCCATGTGGACGAGAACGGCCTGACCGAGACCTGGACCCCGGTTCTGGTGCGCGAAGAGATGATGCTGGGCACCGGCCAGCTGCCGAAGTTCGGCGAAGACAGCTATCAGACCACCAATGGCTGGTGGCTGGTGCCGACCGCCGAGGTGCCGCTGACCAATATCGTCAACGGTGCGGTGGTCGAAGAAAGCTACCTGCCGCGCCGCTACGTGGCCCACACCCAGTGCTTCCGCTCCGAGGCCGGTTCCGCCGGCCGCGACACCGCCGGGATGCTGCGCCAGCACCAGTTCGAGAAGGTCGAGATGGTTTCGATCACCCATCCCGACAGCTCGCGCGACGAGCTGGACCGGATGACCAAATGCGCCGAAGGGATCCTGGAAAAGCTGGGCCTGGCCTATCGCACCGTGGCCCTTTGCACCGGCGATATGGGCTTTGGCGCGCGGCGCACCCATGACATCGAGGTCTGGCTGCCCGGGCAGAACACCTATCGCGAGATCAGCTCGGTTTCCGTCTGCGGTGATTTCCAGGCACGGCGGATGAACGCGCGGTTCAAGCCCGCCGATGGCGGCAAGCCGCAGTTCGTGCACACGCTGAACGGCTCTGGCCTGGCCGTGGGCCGCTGCCTGATCGCCGTGCTGGAAAACGGCCAGCAGGAAGACGGCTCGGTCAAGCTGCCCGAGGTGCTGGCGCCCTACCTGGGCGGCAAGCTGACCCTGACCGCCGAAGGTGTGCTGGCCTGAGCGCGGGCCTAGGTGCCAGCGGCCAAAGGCCTGCGACAAAATGACAAAAGGCGAGGCCCCGGTGAACCACACCGGGGCCTCATGCGTTTGTCTTATGACAAACGGAGGTTCCCCATGTTCCGCATGAAAGCCATTCTCGTGCTTTGCGCCACGATCGCCTTTGCCCTGTCGCCGGTCCTCTCGCCCGGCTTCTCGGGCTTTACCGCCGATCAGTTCCCGGTGCCCCAGGTCGATCCGCCGATCCAGCCCATGGGGCTGACCTTCGCGGTGATCTGGACGGTGATCTATGGCTGGCTGATCGTCATGGCGGTCTACGGGCTGATCAAGCGCGCCGACGACGCGGGCTGGGACGCCGGGCGCTGGCCGCTTTTCGCCTCGCTGGTGGTCGGGGCGGCCTGGATCCCGGTGGCCAATCTGACGCCGATCTGGGCGACGGTGCTGATCTGGATCATGTGGGCCACCGCCCTTTGGGCGCTGTGGCGGGTGCCCGGGCGCGACCGGCTGTGGCTGCAAGCGCCCCTTGGCCTTTACGCGGGCTGGCTGACGGCGGCCTGCTGCGTGGGGACCGGGGTGCTGGCCACGGGCTATGGCGCGGCGCCGGTGCTCTGGGTGCATGGGGCCTTCCTGCTGCTGGCCAGCTGGATTGCCGTGGCCGTGGCGCGGCTGTCGCCGGGGGCGCGGCCCTTCTACCTGGGCGCCATGCTCTGGGCCGTGCTGGGGATCGTGATCGACAACGCCGACGCGGGCCGCTGGATCTTCGCAGGCCTTGCCGCTGTGATCATGGTGGTTCTGCTGCCGATCTTCGCGGGCCACCTGCGGCGCTTCCGCGCCGCCTAGGCCCGCCCCTCTGACCCAGCAAAAAGGGCGCGCCGGGGGGCGCCCTTTCCTATCTTGTCACTTCACCGGCTTGCGGCCCAGGGGGCGCCCGCCCGAGGGGCGGCTGCCGCGCTTGGGCTTTTCATTGGCCGGAGCCTTGCCCAGGTGCTTACGCAGGCGCGAGGGGGTCGACTTGGTCTTGCCCTTGTAGGGGTTCTTGTCCCCCTGCCCGCGCATGGTCAGGCGAATGGGGGTGCCCGGCATGTCGAAATCGGCGCGCAGCCCGTTGACCAGATAGCGCGAATAGCTTTCCGGGATCTTGTCGGGATGGCTGCACATCACCACGAAGGCCGGGGGCCGGGTCTTGGCCTGGGTCATGTAGCGCAGCTTGATCCGGCGGCCACCCGGCGCGGGCGGCGGGTGCTGTTCCAGCATGCCGGTCAGCCAGCGGTTCAGCCTGCCCGTGGACACGCGGCGGTTCCAGGTCGTATGGGCCCGCAGGATCGCATCATGCAGCCGGTCCAGCCCGCGCCCCGTCTTGGCAGAGACGGTGATCAGCGGCGCGCCGCGCAGCTGCGGCAGAAGCCGTTCAAAGGCCTCTTTCAGGGCCTTCAGCTTCTCCTGCTTTTCGTCCTCGACATCCCATTTGTTGACCGCGATCACCACCGCGCGCCCCTCGCGTTCGGCCAGATCCGCAATGCGCAGATCCTGCTGCTCGAACGGGATCGCGGCGTCGAGCAGGACCACCACGACCTCGGCAAACTTCACCGCCCGCAGGCCATCGGCCACGGACAGTTTCTCGACCTTGTCCTGCACCTTGGCCTTCTTGCGCATGCCCGCGGTGTCGAAGATCCGCGTGGGCGTGCCCGCCCAGTCGATCCGCAACGAGATGGAATCGCGGGTGATCCCCGCCTCGGGCCCGGTCAGCAGGCGATCCTCGCCCAGGATCTTGTTGATCAGGGTGGACTTGCCCGCATTGGGGCGCCCCACCACGGCGATCTGCAAGGGGCGCTCTTCGCTGGGCACCCAGGCGGCCTCGGCCTCGGCCTCGCCGCCGTCTTCCTCGGCCACGGCCACGTCCATTGCGGGGGCGGCGGCCACCGCCACGGCGGTGCGCTCCGAGAAGGTCTCGGACAGGGGCAGCAGCGCACCGAAGAGATCGGCCATCCCCTCGCCATGTTCGGCCGACAGCCGCACCGGCTCGCCCAGGCCCAGGTTCCAGGCCTCCAGCACGCCCGCATCGGCGGCAGCCCCCTCGCCCTTGTTGGCGGCCAGGATCACGTGATCGGCCTTCTTGCGCAGGATCTCGGCGAAGACCTCATCGGTGGGCGTGACGCCGGTACGCGCGTCGATCATGAAAAGACAGACATCGGCCATTTCCACGGCCCGTTCCGTCAGGCGCCGCATCCGCCCCTGAAGGCTGTCGTCGGTGGCGTCTTCCAGACCGGCGGTGTCGATGACGGTAAAGTCGATATCCCCCAGGCGCGCCGCGCCTTCGCGCAGATCGCGCGTGACGCCGGGCTGGTCATCCACCAGGGCCAGCTTCTTGCCGACCAGGCGGTTGAACAGCGTCGACTTGCCGACATTGGGACGGCCCACGATGGCCAGGGTGAAGGACATGAACGCCTCTCAGGGTTGCGAAAGCGCCGCATAGCGCGGAATGGGGGCCGCCGTAAAGGCTGATCGCAACGCGCCGGGCGCCAAGAGGGGGCGCTGCCCCCGTCTCCGTGCCGGAGACTCCCCAGGAGTATTTTCAGCCGTCGAATGGAAGGGACGCCCTGCCCTTGTCATTCGACGGCCCTAAATACTCCCGCCGGAGGCAACCGGCCAGGGGCCGGTCCGGCTTAGCGATAGGCCAGCAGCTGGCCCTTCTTGTTCAGCACGTAGAGGACGCCCCCCGCCACCACCGGGGCCGAGGCGGCGCCCGCGGGCAGCTCGGCCGTGCCGGTCAGGGCGCCAGACACCGGGTCGAAGAAGCGCAGGTAACCGTCGGAGGAGGCCACCACCAGGCGACCGCCAGCCAGGACCGGGCCGAAATGGGCGTAGACCGCGCTTTGGCGACGCGGGCGGGCCTTCTGGAAATAGGGCAGATCGACGCCCCAGACCCGGGCGCCGGTTTCGGCATCCAGGCGCACCAGCTGGTTGCGGTCGCTGACCAGGAAGACGGCGCCGCCGGTCACCCAGGCGGGGCCCATCGGGCCTTCGTCGGCGGTCCACTGGCGGGTGCCCGAGGCCAGGTCCAGCGCCACGAAACGGCCCGACTGGTTGCCGGTATAGACGGTGTCACCTACCACAACCGGGTCGCCGGTGATGTCGTTGACATTGGCGCGGGCGAAGCCCGGGCGGCGGCCGGTGATCACGGTGGACCAGACGGACATGCCGCCTTGGCGGAAGGCCGCCTGCACCTCGCCCGAGCCGAAGCCGAAGAGCGCGAATTGATCGGTCAGCGCCGGGCTGGGCGCGCCGGAGAAGTTGTTGACGTCGGGGGTGGCCGACAGTTGCCATTTCACCCGGCCGGTTTCCACATCCAGCGCCCAGGCCTGGGATTCGCCAGAGGTCACATAGACCAGCCCATCGTAGACGGTGGGCGCGCCGGTGGCGGGCGCCAGCAGTTTCTGCTGCCACAGCACCGCGCCGGTTTCGGGATCCAGCGCCGAGAGTTCGCCAAAGCCGGTGGTGACGAAGACCCGCCCTGCGCCATAGGCGATGCCGCCGCCCGAGGCCTGGCCCACGCGGTCTTGCGGCGGCACCAGATCGGTCATCCACAGCGCCGCGCCCGAGGGGGCGGTGGCGGCCACATGGCCGGTGGCATCCAGGGTGAAGATACGGCCCTCTGCGACCACGGGATCGGAGGTGATGAAGACCTTGCGCCCGTCGCCTTCACCGATCTTGGCTTGCCAGATCAGCTGCGGCGCGGCGCCGAGGGCGGCATGGGCCACCCGGGTCGAGGGGGTGCCGCTGCCCTGGGTCCAGTTGGCATTGCTGACCTGGGCGGGCAGCGCAATCGGCGCCTCCTGGTTCACCGGCGCTTCGGGGATGTCCCCGGGCACCTGCTCGCTCAGGACCGAGCGCAGCTCTTCGCGCTCGCCGATCAGCGTCACCTCGCGCTCGGCACAGGCCGACAGCGCCAGCACCGTGGCCAGTCCCAGCGGCAACCACCGGGCCGCGCCTGCGCGCTGCTTCCCTGCTGCCATGATCCGATTTCCGACCGAGCTGCCCTGCTTCGTCATGCCGCGCATCACCTTCCGCCTGTCCCGGCCCCGACGCCTGCTGCGCCCTGGCCTTTTCTTGCCGGGTCAGGGACTTGACGCCCCACCCCTGTCTCTCGACTTGTCTCTCGTCACCGGGCCCCAGGGCCCAAGCGGGGTCAGCCCGCCTCGGCGGGGTCGCCGCCCAGGGCCACCATCAACTGACTTGCCCGCTGACGCAAGCCTTCCGTCACCTCGGCGTCGCCCAGGATCGTGCGCAACACGCCAATCGCCTGCGCGCTGTCGCCTTCCGCCACATGGGTCAGCGCGATCTGCTCTTCCGCCAGCAGCCGCAGGGGGTTGCCCGGAACTGCCAGCTCCAGCAGGGCGGCGCGCCGGTCGGCAGGGGCCATGCGGCCGGTTTCCAGCAGCAGCCGCTTGAAGCGGGCGATATCGGCATAGATGCCGGTGGCCGGGGTATCGGCCAGCGCATCGGCGGCGCGGGCCGGATCCTCGGCCCCTGCGGCCGCTTCCGAGGCGGTCAGGAAGGCCAGCAGCGCCTGCTGCTCGGGGGTGGCGGCGGCGACCGCCTCCAGCCCGGCGATCCGCGCCTCGCTGTCGCCCTCGTCCAGCGCGGCCAGGATGGCATCGCCGAAGGCCTCGGCCTCGGCCCGGGCCTGCGCCTTCTGCCATTCGTTCCAGGCGGCCCCGCCGACGATCAGCACCACGGCGACCACGGCAATCCAGCCGTAGCGGCGCAAGAGCGCGAACAGGCGGTCGCGGCGGACCTCGTCATTGACTTCTTCGATGAAACTGTCGGCGTCGCTCACGTTCGGCCTCCCTTGGCGTTTGGCCCCTCCTTACCCGGTCCCCCGGGGCGTGCCAAGGGCGTCCATTGGCCCGGCGGCGCGGCAAGCGGATGGCGGGCCCCGATGCGGCCCCCCTCGCCCCGGGCTGATCCGGCGAACCCGGCCCCGGGCGCCCTGCCCCGGACCGCGCCCCGTCGCCGCGGCGCCGCGAAATCTGTTGCCTAAAGGCCCCGTTCCCCGCAGGCTTGCCGCTGACAGGGGCCGACAGCGGCCCGAGGCTTGCAACATTCCCTACCGTCTCTAAGCCGATCGCAGAGCAACGCAAACGCACCGGGTTCCCATATGCGCATCTTCTCCATCCTTTCCGCCATCCTCGTGGTCTGCGCCCTGTACCTGGTCCTGCTGCAACGCCCGGCGCTACTGACCTTCGCCTATGGCGAGGGGTTTGATCAGGCCCTGGCAGTGGCGCGTGGCGAGGCCGAGCCCTCGGCCGCGGTCTTGGCCGCGCTGTCCCCCGCCGAGGAGACCCCAGAGGGCGCCGCGGAGGCCGCAGCCGACACCGCCGCCGAAGCCAAGGGCGAAGACCCCCGCGCGGTGCGCGTGCTGGCGCTGCACTCTGCCGCGCAGATGGTCGACAGCGCGGTGCGCCTGCGCGGCCAGACCGAGGCGGCGCGGCGCGTCACCCTGCTGGCCGAGACCGCCTCGACCGTGATGTCCGACCCGCTGCCCAAGGGCAGCCTGATCCGCGAAGGCCAGCTGTTGTGCCAGCTGGACCCCGGCACCCGTGACACCGCCCTGGCCGAGGCCCGCGCCCGCCTGGCCGAGGCCGAGGCCGCCCGTCCCACCGCCGCCGCCTCGCTGGCCGAGGCCGAGGCGCGGCTGGAAGAGGCCCAGATCAACCTGACGGCGTCTGAGAAACTGTCGGAAGGGGGCTTTGCCTCGACCACCACCCTGGCGTCCCGCCGCGCCACGGTGCGCGCCGCCGAGGCGGGCGTGGCCGCCGCCCAGGCCGGGCTGGCCACCACCGAGGCCGGGATCCTGTCGGCCCGCGCCGCCATCGCCTCGGCCGAGAAGGAAATCGCCCGGTTGCAGATCCACGCCCCCTTCGCCGGGATCCTGGAGGACGACACCGCCGAGCTGGGCGCCTTCCTGCCCGTGGGCGGGCAATGCGCCACCCTGATTGCCCTCGATCCGATCCGCCTGACCGGCTACCTGCCCGAGACCGAGGTCGAACGGGTCGAGATCGGCGCCCCCGCAGGTGCCCGGCTGACCGCCTCGGGGCGCGAGGTCATGGGCCAGGTCACCTTCCTGTCGCGCTCTGCCGATGCCACCACCCGCACCTTCAAGGTCGAGGTCTCGGTGCCCAATCCCGATCTGGCCATCCGCGAGGGACAAACCGCCGCGATCGCCATCGAGGCCGAGGGGCTGATGGCGCATTTCCTGCCCCAGTCCGCGCTGACCCTGAACGATGAGGGCACCCTGGGGGTGCGTCTGGTCGGTGCGGGTGGCCTGACCGAATTTGCCCCCGTCGCCGTGCTGCGCGACGAGGTCGAGGGCATCTGGCTGACCGGCCTGCCCGAGCGGGCCGACGTGATCATCATCGGCCAGGAATACGTCATTGCCGGGGTGCCGGTGATCGCCAGCTTCGCCGAAGAGGCCGCCGCCACGGAGGCCACCCAATGACCGGCCTCATCGACTGGGCCGCCGCCCGCGCCCGCATGATCCTGGCCTTCATCGCCCTGTCGCTGCTGTCGGGGGGCTTTGCCTATGTCTCGCTGCCCAAGGAGGGCGAGCCGGATATCGAGATCCCGGCGCTTTTCGTCTCGGTCCCCTTCCGGGGCATTTCCGCCGAGGACAGCGAAACCCTGCTGGTCAAGCCGATGGAGACCGAACTGTCGGATCTCGACGGGCTGAAACAGATGACCGCCACGGCGGCCGAGGGCTATGCCGGCCTGGCGCTGGAGTTCGAGTTCGGCTGGAACAAGACCGAGACCATGGCCGAGGTGCGCGACGCCATGGGCCGGGCCGAGGCCAAGTTCCCCGAAGGCTATGACAGCTATTCGGTGAACGAGATCAATTTCTCGGAATTCCCGATCATCATCGTCAACCTGACCGGCGACGTGCCCGAACGCACCATGGCCCGGGTGGCCGAGGATCTTCAGGACCGGGTGGAAGGCATCGAGGCGGTGCTGGAGGCGGGCATTGCCGGCAAGCGCGACGAGATGGTCGAGGTGCTGATCGACCCGCTGCGCCTGGAAAGCTACAACGTCACGGCGGATGAGCTGATCTCGGTCGTGCAGAACAACAACCAGCTGATCGCCGCGGGCGAGGTCGAGGGCGAGTCCGGGGCCTTCTCGGTGAAGATCCCGGGCAGTTTCGACGATGTGCGCGACATCTACGCCCTGCCGGTGAAGATGAACGGCGATCGCGTGGTGACCCTGGGCGAGCTGGCCACCATCCGCCTGACCTTCGAGGATCGCGACGGCACCGCGCGCTTCAACGGCGAGACCACGGTGGCCTTGCAGGTGGTCAAGCGCAAGGGCTTCAACATCATCGACACCGCCGAAGAGGTGAAACAGGTCGTGGCCGAGGCCGCCGCCGACTGGCCGGACGAGCTGCGCGCCGCGGTGAACGTGGGCACCTCGAACGATCAAAGCCGCGTGGTGGGATCCATGGTGGATCAGCTCGAAGGCTCGGTGCTGACCGCCATCGCCCTGGTGATGATCGTGGTGCTGGCGGCCCTCGGCCCCCGCCCCGCCCTGCTGGTCGGCTTTGCCATCCCGACGTCCTTCCTGCTGTGCTTCGTCCTGCTGGGGCTGATGGACATCACCATTTCCAACATCGTCATGTTCGGCCTGATCCTGGCCGTGGGGATGCTGGTGGATGGGGCCATCGTGGTGGTGGAATATGCCGACAAGCGGATTTCCGACGGGGTCGGGCCGATGCGCGCCTATGTCGAGGCCGCCAAGCGGATGTTCTGGCCGGTGGTCAGCTCGACCGCCACGACGCTTTGCGCCTTCCTGCCGATGCTCTTCTGGCCCGGGGTGCCGGGCGAGTTCATGGGGATGCTGCCCGTCACCCTGATCTTCGTGCTGGCCGCCTCGCTGGTGGTGGCGCTGATCTATCTGCCGGTGATGGGGGGCGTGACGGGGCGCATCTCGCGCGTCTTCGCGAACAGCTCGGACGCGCTGCGCGCCCGGCTGCCCTGGGTCGTCCGCGCCCTACTGGTGCCGCCCGCCCTGCTGGGGATGTATCTGGGCGCCATGCTGGTGCTGAACCCGGGCTTCCTGAGCTGGGCGCCCCTGCCCGGTTCAGCGGCAGTGCTGCCCGGCGCGGTGCTGTTCCTGGCCGCCAGCTTTGCCGCCTCGATCACCCTGGGCGCGGCCAAGATCCCCCGGCGTCGCCGCCTGCGCGCGGGCAACCGGCGCAGCCCCTTCGGCTATGTGATCTGGGCCATTACCGCCAATCCGGTGATGCCGCTGGTGACCATCGCCGCCGTCATCGCCTTTGTGGTCGCCACCTTCGGCTATTACGGGGCCAACAACAACGGCACCGAGTTCTTCACCGAAAGCGAGCCGGAACAGGCCATCGTCTATGTCCGGGCGCGCGGCAACCTGTCGCTGGGCCAGAAGGACGATCTGGTGCGCCAGGTCGAGGATATCGTGCTGGCCCATCCCGGCGTGCTGAACGCCTTCGCCTTTGCGGGCGACGGTGGGCTGTCGACCAATACCGGCGGCGCCGAGCCGCCCCTGGACACCATCGGCCAGATCCAGCTGGAAATCGTGCCTTGGGAAGACCGCCGCGACCGCCCCGAGCTGGACGGCGACCTGGTGATCGCCGATCTGACCGACGCCACGGCGCGCATCCCCGGCATCAAGACCGAGATCCTCTCGGCCAGCATGGGCCCCGCCTCGGCCAAGCCGGTGCATCTGCGGATCATGGGCGACAACTGGGACGAGCTGACGGCGACCACCGCCCGCATCCGTGCCCAGTTCGACGCCACCCCCGGCCTGACCCTGGTCGAGGACACCCTGCCCCTGCCCGGCATCGACTGGCAGATCGACGTCGATGTCGAGAAGGCCGGGCGCTATGGCGCCAACGTGGCCACGGTGGGTGCCATGGTGCAGCTGATCACCCAGGGGTTGGAGCTGGACACCATGCCGGTTCCCAGTTCCGACGAAGAGATCTCGATCCGCGTCCGCCTGCCCGAGGCGGACCGGGTGCTGGCGACGCTGGACACGCTGAAGGTGCGCACGGCCCAGGGTCTGGTGCCGCTGTCGAACTTCATCACCCGCACCCCGGTGGCCAAGCTGGCGCAGATCAAGCGGGTCGACCAGAAGCGCTATTTCGACGTCAAGGCAGCGGTGGCCCCCGGGCGGATGACCGACGGCAGCGACCCGCGCACCGGGGAGGAAATCCAGGTGCCGATGACCCCGGCGGAACGGATCGCCACCCTTCAGACCTGGCTCGACACGGCCGACCTGCCGGCCTCGGTCAGCACCGAATGGACCGGCGACCAAGAGGATCAGGACGAAAGCGCCACCTTCCTGATGACCGCCTTCTCGGCGGCGCTGGCGCTGATGTTCATCATCCTGCTGGCGCAGTTCAACTCGTTCTACAATGCGGTGCTGGTGCTGCTGGCGGTGGTGCTGTCGACGGCGGGGGTGCTGATCGGGATGCTGGTCATGGACCAGGCCTTTTCGATCATCATGACCGGGACCGGCATCGTGGCCCTGGCCGGGATCGTGGTGAACAACAACATCGTGCTGATCGACACCTACCAGGAATACGCCGCCTATATGCCCCGGATCGAGGCGGTGATCCGCACCGCCGAGGACCGCATCCGCCCGGTGCTGCTGACAACTGTCACAACGATGGCAGGGCTGGCGCCAATGATGCTGGGGCTGTCGCTGGACTTCTGGGCGGGGGGCTATGCCATCGACAGCCCGACGGCGCTGTGGTGGAAACAGCTGGCCACGGCGGTGGTCTTCGGCCTGGGCATCGCCACCATGTTGACCCTGGTCTTCACCCCCTCGATGCTGGCGCTTCGGGTCTGGGCGGGCACCTATGTCACCTGGATCGCCCGTCTGCTGGCGAAACTGTCCCTGGGCAGTTCCAGCCGCGCCGCCCGCGACTGGGCGCTGAACCGCGCCGCCCGCCGTTTGAAGGCGCCCGAGATCCTCTGGCCGCTGGAAGAGGATCCCAAGGCCCCCGCCGCGCCGCGGGTCTCGCCGCTGAACGCCGCCGAATAGCGGCCCCTGTCACGGGATGGCGACAAATGGAAAGGACGCGGGGGGCTCTGTCCCCCGTCGCCTTCGGCGACTCCCCCGGGATATTTTTGAAAATGAGAAAGGTAAGGGGCTGGCCCTCGAAAGCCCGACCCGCGCCCCGGCTGTGACGTAGGCCAACCGGGCGCGCGGCGGAAAGGACCACCTTGTCGGCGGACTTTGCGGCCGGGGGGCCGCCTGGGCTTTGCTGTGCCCCGCCCCTCTCTATTCGTTGGCCAAAAATACCCTCGCCGGAGGCATCGGCCGACAGGCCGATACTCTTCCGGGCGTCCTCAGGCCGCCTCTTCGCTTTCCGCCGACTGGCGCGCCCAAAGCGCCGCGTAGCGTCCCTGACGGGCCAGCAGGTCGGCATGGGTGCCTTCCTCGACCACCTCGCCCTTTTCCAGCACCACGATGCGGTCGGCATCGGCGATGGTGGACAGGCGGTGCGCGATGACCAGCACCGTGCGCCCCTCGCCCGCACGGTTCAGCGCCGCCTGGATCTCGCGTTCGGTGTCGGTGTCCAGCGCCGAGGTGGCCTCGTCCAGCAGCAGCACCGGCGGGTTCTTCAGCAGGGTGCGGGCGATGCCCACGCGCTGCTTTTCGCCGCCCGAAAGCTTCAGCCCGCGCTCGCCCACCCGGGTCTCGTAGCCCTCGGGCAGGGACATGATGAAATCGTGGATCTGCGCGGCCTGGGCGGCCTGCACGATCTCTTCCGCCGTGGCGCCGTCGCGGCCATAGGCGATGTTGTAGCCCACCGTGTCGTTGAACAGCACCGTATCCTGGGGCACCACGCCGATGGCATCATGCAGGCTGTCCTGGGTGACCGCGCGCAGGTCCTGCCCGTCGATCCGCACCGCGCCGCCGGTAACATCGTAGAACCGGAACAGAAGCCGCCCGATGGTCGACTTGCCCGACCCAGACGAGCCCACAAGCGCCACCTTCTGCCCCGGCGCCACGCGCAGCGACACGCCCTTCAGGATCTCACGCTCGGGATCGTAGGAGAAGCGCACGTCGTCAAAGACCACCTCGCCGCCGGTCACCGCCAGCGCGCGGGCATCGGGGGCGTCGCGCACCTCGGCGGGCTGGTCCAGCAGGTGGAACATCTCGCCCATGTCCACCAGGCTTTGGCGGATCTCGCGATAGACCGTGCCCAGCATGTTCAGCGGCATCGAGATCTGGATGATATAGGCGTTGACCATGACGAAATCGCCCACGGTCAGCCGCCCCTGCTCGACCCCCAGGGCCGCCATGACCATCACCCCGATCAGGCCCGCCGTGATCAGCACCGACTGGCCGAAGTTCAGGAAGGCCAGCGAGTTCTGGGTCTTCACCGCCGCCGTCTCGTAACCCGCCATCGAGGCGTCATAGCGCCGCGCCTCGCGCGCCTCGGCGCCGAAATATTTCACCGTCTCGAAGT
Source organism: Pseudooceanicola aquaeponti (assembly GCF_050897975.1). Taxonomy (NCBI): domain Bacteria; kingdom Pseudomonadati; phylum Pseudomonadota; class Alphaproteobacteria; order Rhodobacterales; family Paracoccaceae; genus Pseudooceanicola; species Pseudooceanicola aquaeponti. The sequence goes on along the minus strand of NZ_JBPAXY010000006.1, from coordinate 398,950 downwards.
TCAGCAGGCTGTCGATCGCCTTCTGGTTGGCGTCGGTGTCCTGTTCGTTCATCTGACGCCGCAGGGTCACCCGCCATTCGGTCACCTTGAAGGTGAAGGCGATGTAAAGGCCGATCACCACCGCCACCACCAGCACGTAGCTGAGGTCGAAGACCACGGCCAGCACCACCGAGACCATGATCAGCTCCAGGATCAGCGGCCCGATGGAGAACAGCATGAAGCGCAGCAGGAACTCGACCCCCTTCACCCCGCGTTCCATGATCCGGCTCAGGCCGCCGGTCTTGCGCGTCAGGTGATAGCGCATCGAGAGGCGGTGAATATGGGTGAAGGTTTCCAGCGCCAGCTGCCGCAGGGCGCGCTGGCCGACGCGGGCGAAGATCACGTCGCGCAGCTGCTGAAAGCCCACGGCGCCGGCGCGTGCCACCCCATAGGCCACGGTCAGCCCGATGGCGCCATAGGCCAGCAGCCAGCTGGCACTGTCGCCCTCGCCCGCCAGACTGTCCACCGCCGCCTTGTAAAGGAAGGGGGTGCCCACGGTCACCAGCTTGGCCAGCACCAGCACCACCAGCGCCGCCACCACCCGGCGTTTCACCCAAGGATGTTCGGCCGGCCACAGATAGGGGGCCACGCGGATCAGGATCCGGCCCGGGTTGTCGGGCAATTCCGTCGATGTGGTGGGCTTGTTGCGCAGGTTCATGGATGTCTCGCTGAGGTTTCGGCTGGACGGACAGGCCCGGGTCGCGGCGCCGGGGCGGCGCGGCGGCCGGGGCTTGCCCCGGGCGGTCATATATCTTACCTCGGAGAATGTTCAACAGTTCATGAGTAATTGAAGCTATGCATCAGGCGCAGGCCCTGGACGCGCTCTCGGCGCTGGCCAATGAAACCCGGTTGCAGATCGTGCGGCTGCTGGTCGAGCACGGCCCGGCACGGGGCTGTGGCGCACGGGCGGCGGCAGAGGCCGCGCCCGAGGGGATGCCCGCGGGCGAGATCGCTCGGGCCGTCGCCGTCTCGGCCTCGCGGCTGTCCTTCCACCTCAGCGCGTTGGAACAGGCCGGGCTGATCAGCGCCGAGCGTCGCGGGCGCCAGGTGCTGTACTCCGTGGACCGCGCCGCCATGGGCGGGTTGATCCACTATCTTCTGAACGATTGCTGCCGGGGCGACCCGCAGGTCAGCGCCTGCTGCCAGCGCCGCGCCGAGGGGTGCCCGCCACAGAGCTGAGCCGCCCGCGTCCGCTGCCCCACCTGGGCCTCGCGCAGCCCTGAACGGGCCTTACTCGGGGGATCACTCAGACGGCTGGGGCACCGTGAAGACCTGACCGGGATAGATCAGGTTCGGATCGCGGATCAGCGCGCGGTTGGCCTCGAAGACGCGCACATAGAGCACCCCGTCGCCATAGTTGTCCCGGGCGATCGCCCAAAGGGTATTGCCGGGCTGCACCGTCACCTGGGTGACCGGGCTGGTCTCCAGCGCCTCGGCCACCGCCTCGGAGGCCTCGCGCTTGAACGGGGTTTCCACCCGGCTCAGCACCGCGCCACCCTCGTCCACCTCATCCACCCGCAGACGGTAGATGCCGGTGTCGATATTGGGCAGTTCGCTGCGCCAGTTGCCATCCTCGGCGATGCGCGACGAGGTGATGGGCGTATCGTCCAGATAAATGCGCACGAAGGCGCCCGGGGTGCCCCGGCCCGACAGGACCACGTCGCCCGCATCGTTGTACGAGATGGAATCCAGCGCCACATTGTCCAACACCTCGGGGGCGCCGGGCTTTTGCAGCACGCGCACGCCATCGGCATCCGACAGCAGCACCGTGGGCGCGGCGGCGGGGGCCGGTTCCGCCGTGCCGGTCTCGGGCACCTTTGCAGGCACGGGGGCCGCCTCGGGCGTGGGCGCAGAGGTCGTGACGGCTTCGGTCAGGGCGGCGACCGCCTCGCCTGCCCCTTCGACGGCCTCGGCCACCAGGGCGCCCGCAACGGCACCGATGGCCTCGGCGACATCGCCAGCGGGCATTTCAGCGGCAGGCTCGGCGGTCTCGGGGGCGGCGCCCTCGGCCAGTTCGGCGGGTTCGGAGACGGCGGCGGTCTCGGCGCCCGTCTCTTGCGGCGCGGCGGGGGCCTCTGCCACGACCTCGGGTTCAGGCGCGGGTTCAGGCTCTGGCGCAGGCTGGGCCGGGCTGGGCGCCAGGATCACCTGGGCGTCCGACAGGATCTCGACATCGCCCGCGGGGCTGGTCATGCGCAGGCTCAGCACCCTGGGCGCATCCGAGACGCCCAGATCCAGGAAGGTGACGAACTGGCCGTCCTCGCCCGCGTCCAGGGTCTCCAGCGCCGCCTCGTCCAGCAGGACCGCCACGCGCCAAAGAGGCGCCGCGACGCCCGCGACCAGGGTCGTGCCATCGGGTTCCACGCGCACCACGTCGAAGCGCGGCGGGGTGATCTCGGCCACCTCTTCCTCGGTCAGGCTGTCCTCGGGGGTGGCGACTGCGGCCTGGGCCGTCTCGGTGGCCGCGTCGGGGGCGGCCTCGGGGGTCGTCAGGGCGGCCGGTTCCGGTGCCGGGGTCTCGGGCGCGCCGCTGCGCAGACCGGTCACCGCGTCCAGGCCGAACCAGCCCTGCCAGACAGCCACCGCCACAGCCACGACCACCGCCGCGCCGCCCGTCAGGGCAGAAGTCCCGCCAAGTTTCCCCAATTTCACGCCAAATCCCCCCGAAAATGACCTTTGTTTACCTCTCAAGAAGAGGTTGAGCCCATATATCAACACGGACTAGACCGGTCAAAAGCACAACGCCTGGAGGAGGTCGCGGCATGACGAAAGCATCCATCTGTGTCTATTGTGGCTCACGTCCGGGGTTGGAGCCCTCCTATCTGCATCAGGCAGGGCAGTTCGGCCGCCGCCTGGCGGAACAGGGCTGGCGCCTGGTCTATGGCGCGGGCGACGTGGGCATGATGGGCGAGGTGGCGCGCACGGCGCGCGACAATGGTGCCGATCTCTTCGGGGTGATCCCGCAGCACCTCTTGGGGGTCGAGCGCGAACGCAGCGGCCTGGCGCGGCTGGTGGTCACCCAGACCATGCATGAGCGCAAGAAGGTGATGTTCATGAACTGCGACGCGGCGGTGGTGATGCCGGGCGGCGCGGGCACGCTGGACGAGTTCTTCGAGGTGCTGACCTGGCGCCAGCTGGGGCTGCATCACAAGCCCATCGTGCTGATGAATGTCGGCGGCTACTGGGATCCGCTGGTGCAGATGCTGGAGCAGATGGCGGCGCATGGGTTCGCCGATGCCGCCATGCTGCACAGCGTCCGTGTGGTCGAGGATGCCGATGGCGCCATCGACAGCCTGGCCCGGCATTTCGAACAGCTCGACCAGCCCGCGCCCGGGGCCTGATCGGCCCCAGGCCCTCGCATCGCGGGTCGAAGGCCCCAGCGGGGCAAGGGGGTGGGCGGGCATGGCACCGCCAGACCCGGCGCGAGGCCCCCTGCCCCGCGCCCCCGGGCGCCTGGCGCTCAGCCCTCGGCCAGGGCCGCGCTGACCTGGGTCTCGATCTCATCCACGGGATGGTTGGTCAGGGTCTTCGGCACCTCGCCGATCACCCGGCGTTCCACCTCGCCATGCAGCTTCTTGCGCAGCTCGCCCAGGGTCTTGGGCGGCGCCACCAGCACGATGCGGTCGAAGTCGCCACGATGCGCGCGCCGATACAGCAGCTCGGCCAGATCGTCGGCGAACCGCTCCTTGGCCAGCTCGTGCCAATCGGTGTCATCCAGGGCCGAGCGCTGGCCCCCCCCGGTATCAGGCATCCGACCAGGCCGGTTGGCCGACTGGTCGATGTCCTTCGGGTTCTCCTGCTCTTGCTTGCTGACGACCTGAAGATAGGGATCTTCGCCATCGGTCACGTTGCGCAGGAACAGCGCCTTCTCGCCATCGGCCACCAGGACCCAGGCGTCATGGGGGATATGGGTCATCGTCGCGTTGCTCATCACACCTTCTCCTTGTCGCCGCTGCCGTCCTGATCCTGGGCCAGGGGACGGGTGGCGCCTGTGGCGGCGCCGCTGATGCGTTTCTTCTCGTCACGGGTGCCAACCTTGCGCTGGATCTCGCCGCCCTTGCGGCCCTGCGCCCCGGGGGCCGGATCCATCTCTTCAGGGGCCTCGCCCAGAACCTCTTCGGTGTCGCGGCTCATATCCTTGGATCTTGCACGCTCTGCCATGATGTCCTCCTTCGGTGGTCCGCCCGAGAGCCGGGCGGGTCACCAGAAAAACGCATGGGAAAACCGCAGGTTCCTTGCCGCAGCGCGGCAAGCAGGGGCCCGCCGCCGCCAGGGGGGGCCGAAACGCAAGACGCCCCCGTACCATCTCTGGCCGGGGGCGTCTGAAAGGGCGGGCCACATGGGGCCCGCGCCGCGTCACGAGATTACAGGCGCGAGGCGACGTTTTCCCAGTTCACCAGCTTCTCGAGGAAGTTGGTCAGGTAGGCAGGGCGCTTGTTGCGGAAGTCGATGTAGTAGGAGTGTTCCCACACGTCGCAACCCAGCAGGGCGGTCTGGCCGAAGCACAGCGGGTTCACGCCGTTTTCGGTCTTGGTCACCTTCAGCGCGCCATCGGTGTCTTTCACCAGCCAGCACCAGCCCGAACCGAACTGGCCCGCGCCCGCGGCGGAGAAATCTTCCTTGAACTTGTCGACCGAGCCGAAGCTTTCGACGATGGCCTTTTCCAGCTCGCCGGGCATGGCGGTCTGGTTCGGACCCATCATTTCCCAGAACTGGTTGTGGTTCCAGAACTGCGAGGCGTTGTTGAAGATACCGTTCTGGGCGACGGCCGAGGCGTCATAGGTGCCCTTGATGATCTCTTCGACGGACTTGCCTTCCCACTCGGTCCCGGCAATGGCCTTGTTGCCGTTGTCGACATAGGCCTTGTGGTGGATGTCGTGGTGGTATTCCAGCGTCTCCTTGGACATGCCGAGCGCTTCGAGCGCGTCGTGGGCATAGGGAAGATCGGGAAGTTCAAAAGCCATGGGAGGGCCCCCTTTCCTGGATTGATTATAAGGTCTGCGCCTAGATGTTATCCGAAGGCGGGGAAGGTCAAGGGATTATCCCAGTGCTTTCGCGCACATCGGCCTGTTTGAAAACCGGGGCGGTGCTGCATAAGCCATTGAACACACGCAAAAAGGGGCGGCCAGGCCGCCCCCTTGAATTTCCATCCGCCAACGAAGGCCGCGAAATTCAGCCGAAAAGGCCGACCTCGCTGCCGGGCCGTGCCGCGTCCCGCAGCAGGCTGAAGACGTAATCGGCGACCGAGCGGAAACAGACCACTTCGATCCGCCCCGGCGCCGGCATCCAGATCGCTGCCGAGACCTGCCCGATCCGCGACCGGCGGAAGCTGCCCGCCGGGAAAGCCGCGGGCGACAGGTCCACCGGGGCCAGTTTCGCCGCCACTTCGCGCACCAGACCGTCGGGGCCCGAAAGCGAGAAAAGCGCCCGCGCCTGGCTGACATCGGTGTAGTTCAGCGCCGGGTCGGTCAGGGTCGCGTCAAGCTGGCTCAGCGCCTTGGCGTGCTCGGCCCAGGGGGTCATCACCAGCAGTTCGTCCGGCGACATCCAGGCGATGCAGTGCTCACCGTTCAGCGCCACCTGGCCCTGCCCCGGCATGTCCACCGCCGCCAGCCCGGTGGCCGCGTTCTTCAACGCCGCCGCCGACAGATCGCCGCGCAGGGTGAACATGGCGCGCAGGGGTTCCTCGGCCACGCGGACGTAGCCGTCGAAGGCCGCGCCACCAAGCGCCAGAACCGGCGCGGGTCCCGAAAGATCAGACATTCTGCTTCTCTCCGTCCTTGTCGTAGAACACCGGGTCAACGACCGTGGCCAGCACCGGGGTGGTGCCCAGGCGCGTGACCTCGACGGTCTCTCCGGCGCGGCTCATGCCGCCCTTCAGCAACGCCATGGCGATGCCCTTTTTCAGCGTCGGCGACCAGTAGGTCGAGGTGATCCGCCCCTGCATGTTGCGCTGGTTCTTGTCGTTCTGACCCGCGTCCAGGATATAGGCACCGTCTTCCAGCACCGCCCCGTCCGCGCATTCCAGGCCGACCAGCTTCCAGCGGTCGGGGTTCAGCGCCAGATGCTGGCGCTGCTGGCCCCGCTTGCCGATGAAATCTTCCTTCTTCTTCGAGATCGCCCAGTCGAGGTTCAGATCCTGCGGGATCACCGTCCCGTCGCTCTCGTCCCCGATCATGATGAAGCCCTTCTCGGCGCGCAGGATATGCAGCGCCTCGGTGCCATAGGGCGCCACGCCGAAGCCGTGACCGGCCTCATAGAGGGCCTCCCAGAGGGCGCGGGCCTGACCGGCAGGGACCGAGATCTCGTAGCTGAGTTCCCCCGAGAAGCTGATCCGGTAGATCCGGCAGGGGATGCCGCCCACGACCCGGTCGGCCCAGGCCATGAAGGGCAGTTCCTCTTTCGAGATCTCGGGGGTGCCCAGCACCTCCAGCAGTTGCCGCGCCATGGGTCCGACCACGGCGATCTGGCCGTATTGCTCGGTCACATTGGCCACATGGACCTTCAGATCCCACCATTCGGTCTGAAGCCATTCTTCCATATGGGCATGGATGCTGTCGGCGCCGCCGGTGGTGGTGTGGCACAGGAAGGTGTTCTCGTCGATCCGGGCGACCACGCCGTCGTCGATCAGGAAGCCGTTCTCGTTGCACATCAGCCCATAGCGGCAGCGGCCCGGTTTCAGGTTGGACATCATGTTGGTGTAGAGCAGATCCAGGAACTTGCCCGCATCCGGCCCCTTCACGATCAGCTTGCCCAGGGTCGAGGCGTCCAGCAGCCCGACCTTTTCACGCACGGTCAGCACCTCGCGGTTGACCGCGTCATGGGTGCTTTCGCCCGGCTGGGGGAAGCAGAAGGGACGGCGCCAGTAGCCCACTGGCTCCCACTCCACGCCGTGGCTTTCGTGCCAGTCGTGGATCGGGGTGCGGCGCAGCGGCTGGAAGGTTTCCCCCCGGCCCTGCCCCGCCAGCGCGCCCATGGAAATGGGCGTATAGGGCGGGCGGAAGGTGGTGGTGCCGACCTGGGGGATCGCCTCGCCCAGGCTGTCCGACAGGATCGCCAGGCCGTTGATGTTGCTGAGCTTGCCCTGATCGGTCGCCATGCCCAGCGTGGTGTAACGCTTGGCGTGTTCGACCGACTCGTAGCCTTCCTGGGCGGCCAGCTGAATGTCGCTGACCTTCACGTCGTTCTGATAGTCCAGCCAGGTTTTCGAGCGTTTGTCATAGCTGGCACCCGCGGGCATCAGCCAGACCGGGGCCAGCGGCAGCTCGGCCACCTCGTCCACCTGCCAGCTTTGCGCCACCGGGGCCTCAAAGCCCGCGGCCTCGGCAGCGGCCAGACCGGCGCGGGCGGCATCGGCCAGCACCTCGGACAGCAGCAGCGCGCCGTTCGACGTGCCCGCGCAGCTGACGAAACCCTTGCCGTCGGCGCCCGTGGGGGCCTTGTCGGCATCGGGGCGGAACATGGCGTTGGCCTCGTCCCAGTACAGCTTGCCACCGCAATGGGACCACAGGTGCACCACCGGCGACCAGCCGCCCGACATGGCAACCACGTCGCAGGCCACGGTCTCGGTCGCCGATCCGCTGCCCGACTGGGCGCAGATTTCGACGCCAGTGACGCGCTTGCCGCCCAGCACCTTGGCCACGGCGCGGCCCGGCTCGACCCGGATGCCAGCGGCGCGGGCCTGTTCGGCCAGGGCGCCGCCGCCTGCGGGGCGCGCGTCCAGGATCACCGGCACGTCCAGCCCTTCGGCCTTCATCGCCAGGGCGGTGCGGTAGGCGTCGTCGTTGTTGGTGACCACGACCACCCGGTCGCCCGGGGCCACGCCGTAGTTCACCGCATAGTCACGCACCGCCGAGGCCAACATGACGCCGGGCACATCGTTGCCCGCGAAGGACAGCGGCCGTTCGATGGCACCCGCCGCCACCACGATCTGCGCGGCGCGGATGCGCCACAGCCGGTGACGGGGGCCGGTCTTGTCGGCCAGGTGGTCGGTCAGACGCTCGTAGCCCAGGACATAGCCGTGGTCATAGACGCCCGCCCCCATGCAGCGCAGGCGCAGGGTGACATTGGGCATCGCCTCCAGCTCGGCCACCAGGCTGGCCACATGGGCCTCGGCCTCGGCACCGGCGATCTTGCCGCCATCGACCGGCGCGCGGCCGCCCCAATGGGCGGTCTGCTCCAGCAGCAGCACCTTGGCCCCTGCCCGGCCCGCCTCGCGTGCGGCGGTCAGACCGGCGACACCGCCGCCGATCACCAGCACATCGGCGAAGGCGTAAAGGTGTTCGTAGGTGTCCGCGTCCGCCTCGGTGGGCGCCTTGCCCAGACCGGCGGCCTGGCGCACGATGGGCTCATAGACCTTTTCCCAGAAGCTGCGCGGCCACAGGAAGGTCTTGTAGTAGAACCCCGCCGGGAAGAAGCGCGACATCTTGGTGTTGATGGCGCCCACGTCGAATTCCAGGCTTGGCCAGTGGTTCTGGCTGGCGGCCTCCAGCCCGTTGAACAGCTCTTGCAGCGTGGCGCGCTGGTTCGGTTCGAACCGCCCACCCGTGCCGATGCCCATCAGGGCATTGGGTTCTTCCGCCCCCGAGGCCACGACGCCGCGCGGCCGGTGATACTTGAAGCTGCGGCCCATCATCACCTGGTCGTTGGCCAGCAGGGCCGAGGCAAGCGTATCGCCCGCATAGCCCTTCATCCGCTTGCCGTTGAAGGTGAATTCCCGCATTGCGCCACGGTCGATCAGGCGACCGCCCTTTTGCAGCCTGCTGCTCATCGCGCCCCTGCTCCTTTCGTCGAAAATCCGGTCCGGCTCATGCCAGTTCGCGCCATTTGAAGCCCGGGCGCTTGGCCCGGATGATGTCCAGCAGCGCCTCGGGCGGCCGGGTGGTGTCGGCCGGATAGGTCCCGAAGACCTCCAGTGTGGCACTGTCGCGGGCGGCGTGGAACCACTTGCCGCAGCCATGCACATGGCGCCAGCGTTCGAAATGCACGCCCTTGGGGTTCACCCGCTCGAACATGTAGGTCTCGAAGGCGGCGTCATCGGCGCCGGGGCCTTCGCGGGTGATATGGGCCTCGCCACCGCAGTGGAACTCGGTCTCTTCGCCCCGCTGGCCGCAACAGGGACATTCAAGCAGCAGCATCGCAGCCTCCAGTTTTCAGCCCCGGGACGGGATGCCCCGGGATCGCGCAAGACAACAGGCCGGGCGCTGCGACGCGCAACCGGCCTGCGACAGTGAGGCCGGGCGCACGGGGCGCCTGGCCGTCAGGGGAAAACGGGGCTGCCTTGGCGTCAGCCGCCGTCGGGAAGGTCGATCTGAATTTCGGGTTCATCCGCCGCAGGGATGTCACCGCCGGTCGAGACGTACCAGACGACGCCCGCCAGCACGACGACGACGGCGCCCAGGATGAAGGCGAGGCCGGATTTGCCGGAGTTCTCTGCCATGGGATGTCCTTTCTTCTTGCATCAGTTGCAGAAGAAACGCCCCCGTCGGCCGTCCGGTTCCCATGCCCCTTGCCGGAGGGGATCGAAGAAAAATCACCAAAGCTGCGGCAATCCGCCCGGTTTCGACGCGCCACAGGGGCGCCCGGCGCCCGCAGGGATGCGGCGGAAGTCGCGGAAGGCAAAGCGCTTTCGCCCCGGGCTGCCGCAGAATCGGGCGCCTGGCCTGCGACACCCCAGCGAAAGGGTGATGGCGTTAACGGGGCCACAAGACTTTGTGCTAGGCTTTTCGGACAACGGCGCGACCCTGCACCCTGCGACGGAGACAAAGCAGCATGATCCAGACCTTCGACTTCCCGCTCGCCCAGCCCGGCGGCGCGCCCGTGCAGATCAGCTTTACCCGCCTCGATCAGCTCGAGGATCTGCCAGATCAGCCCGGTCTTTACGTCCTTCTGGGGCGCGACCGCGCGGGCGCCCTGCACCCGCTGGTTTTCGGCCATGCCGACCGCCTGACCCGCCTGCCGCAAGGCGAAGAGTTCGCCCTGGCCCTGCGCGAGGGCCTTTACACCCAGGCCATTGCCCCCCTGCCCGACGGCGCCGACGGTCCGGCCCTGGCCTGCGCCCTGGGCGCGGCCCATGACGCGCCGATCAACACCCGCCGCGCGGCGCTGCGCGCGATCGAGGCCGCCCGGCTGAGCGTCACGCCCGCCGCGCCGCTGGCCGCCGAATAGGCGACCCGCGCGCGCAGAGGCAAGGAGGGGATGGCAGCGCGAGGTCATCGGACTTAGTGCGCCACGCCTGCGGCGACGCTTTCGTCGATGAAGCGGCCTTCGCGGAACCGCTCCAGGCCAAAGCCCTTGGCCAGCGGCCCGGGGGTGCCCTTGGCCATCATGTCGGCCATGGCCCAGCCGGACCCCGGAATGGCCTTGAAGCCGCCGGTGCCCCAGCCACAGTTGATGAAGCAGTTGCCAAGCGGCGTGGGAGAGATGATGGGCGAGCGGTCGCCGGTCATGTCCACGATGCCGCCCCACTGGCGCAGCATCTTCAGACGCGACACCATCGGGAAGGTCTCGATCAGGGCGCGGATGGTTTCCTCGATATGGTGGAACGACCCGCGCTGCGTGTAGTTCAGGAAACCGTCGGTGCCGCCGCCGATCACCATCTCGCCCTTGTCGGATTGCGACATGTAGCCGTGCACCGTGTTGGCCATCACGACCACGTCCATGCAGGGCTTGATCGGCTCGCTGACCAGCGCTTGCAGCGCCATCGACTCGACCGGCAGACGGAAGCCCGCCATTTCGGCCAGCACGCCCGAGTGGCCCGCCACCACGATCCCCAGCTTGTCACAGCCGATGGCGCCCTTGGTGGTTTCCACGCCGGTGACCTTGCCCCCCTCGGAGGTAACACCGGTCACTTCGCATTTCTGGATGATGTCCATGCCCATGTCGGAGCACGCCCGGGCATAGCCCCAGGCCACGGCATCGTGGCGCGCGGTGCCGCCCCGGGCCTGCCACAGGGCGCCCAGCACCGGATAGCGCGGCCCGTCGATGTTCATGATCGGGCACAGCTCTTTGACGCGCTTGGCGTCCACATATTCGGTTTCCACGCCCTGATAGGCGTTGGCCTGGGCGGTGCGTTTCCAGCCGCGCACCTCATGCTCGGACTGGGCCAGCATCAGCACGCCACGGGGGCTGAACATCACGTTGTAGTTCAGATCCTGGCTCAGGGTCTCGTAAAGCGACCGGGCCTTCTCGAAGATGGCCGCGCTGTCGTCCTCGAGGTAGTTCGAGCGGATGATGGTGGTGTTGCGGCCGGTGTTGCCGCCGCCCAGCCAGCCCTTTTCGATCACCGCCACATTGGTGATGCCAAAGTTCTTGCCCAGGTAATAGGCCGTGGCCAGACCGTGACCCCCGGCGCCGACGATGATCACGTCGTATTTCTTCTTCGGCACCGGAGAGGTCCAGGCGCGTTCCCAGCCGGTGTGATAACGGGCGGCTTCGCGGGCAATGGCAAAGGCGGAATAGCGTTTCATCGGCCTCTCGCAACTTTCATCTAAGGTGAATCGCAGAACAGGACCCCCGGGGGCACCTTTGAGCGACCCTAGTCCCTTCGGCAGGATAACCCCGCCATAATCCGCCGCAATACGCCACGCTTGCGACATGGGCGCACGTCGCAGCCGAAAGGGCCTTTTGCCCCGTGCCCGCCCGCGATAGACCCGGGGAAACCCCGCCGCATAGAAGGTGAAGACGATGCTTTTCTGGCTGTTCGCCCTGCTGATCTCTGCCGGCACCGTGCTTGTGCTGGTGCGCAAGACGGTGACCGGCCCGCGCGCCGAGGGCAGCGCCGCCGCCTATGACGTCGAGATCTACCGCGACCAGCTGGCCGAGGTGGACCGCGACCTGGCCCGGGGCGCCCTGCCCGAGGAAGAGGCCGCGCGGGTGCGCACCGAGGTGTCGCGCCGCCTGCTGGCCGCCGATGCCGCCGCGCGCCAGGGGCACGGCACCGCCCCCGGCCAGGGCCCGCGCCTCTGGGTGCCCCTGGGCGCGGCAGCAACGCTGGTGGTGGGGGCGCTTGCCCTTTACACCTTCGATCTGGGCGCGCCCGGCTATGGCGACATGCCCCGCGCGGCCCGCATCGTCGAGGCGCAACAGATGTTGCAGGACCTGCCCGCCCAGGCCGAGTTGGAGGCCACGGCCCGCCCCCTCGAGATGGAGTTTCCCCAACCCTCGGAAGAGTTCATCCAGCTGATGGAACAGCTGCGCACCGCCGTGGTCGAACGCCCCGAAGATCCGCGCGGCCAGCGCCTTCTGGCCCGCAACGAGGCCGCCCTGGGCAATTTCACCGCCGCCGCCCGCGCCCAGGAAGCGCTGCTGCGCCTTTCGGGCCCGGCGGCCAGCGGCCAGGACTATGCCGATTACGCCGATATGCTGATCCTCGCCGCCGGGGGCCAGATCTCGGCCGAGGCGGGCACGGCGCTGCAACAGGCCCTGCGGCTGGATCCGCGCAACGGCACCGCCAGCTATTACTCGGGCCTGCTGATGGCCCGCACCGGGCGGCCCGATATCGCCTTCCGCCTCTGGGACGGGCTGCTGCACAATTCGCCCGCCGATGCCCCCTGGGTGCCGCTGATCCGGGCGCAGATGCCCCGAGTGGCCAGCCTCGCGGGCGAGGATGACTATACCCTGCCCAGCCCTGCCGCACCGATGGCCCCGCTGGCGGGTCCCTCGCAGGAAGACATCGCCAATGCCGCCGAGCTGTCCGATGCCGACCGCCAGGAGATGGTGCGCGGCATGGTCGGGCGCCTCAGCGAGCGTCTGGCCAACGAGGGCGGCACGGCGCAGGAATGGGGGCGGCTGATCTCGTCCCTGGGGGTGCTGGGCGAGACCTCCCAGGCCCGCGCGATCTATGACGAGGCCCGCCAGGTCTTCGTCGCCGACCCCGAGGCCCTGGCCCTGCTGGCCGGGGCTGCCCGTGACGCGGGGGTGGTGCAATGATCTTCGAGGATATCGCCGAGTTCGCCGCCGCCCTGCCGCCGATGCAGGCGCTGGCCGGGCTGGATCTGGGGGACAAGACCATCGGCGTGGCCGTCTCTGACAGCTTCCTGTCGGTGGCCACCCCGCTAGAGACGATCCGGCGCAAGAAATTCGGCGTCGATGCCGAGGCCCTTCTGGCGATCATCGCCAAGCGTGGCCTGGGCGGTCTGGTGCTGGGCCTGCCGCGCAACATGGACGGGTCCGAGGGGCCGCGCTGTCAGTCGACCCGCGCCTTTGCCCGCAACCTGACCCGGTTGACCGATCTGCCGATCACCTTCTGGGACGAACGCCTGTCCACCGTCGCCGCCGAACGCGCCCTGCTGGAGGCCGACACCTCGCGCCGCCGCCGGGCCGAGGTGATCGACCACGTCGCCGCCTCTTACATCCTGCAAGGGGCGCTGGACCGGCTGCGCCACCTCAAGGCCGAGGGATGAGCACGGGCGACGATCCCCGGGGCCAGGCGGTCTGGCGGCGCGAGGCGGTCTCCTCCCCTTGCGTCAATATCTGCGTGATCCATCCCGAGGCGCGCCTGTGCACCGGCTGCCTGCGCTCGCTCGACGAGATCGCCGCCTGGTCGGGCCTGAGCGAAGACGAGCGGCGGCGCATCATGTCCGAACTGCCCGCCCGCGGCCCGCTGATCGGCAGCCGCCGGGGCGGACGCGCCGGGCGGCTGTCGCGCCGGGCGCGCGACGAGGACGGATAGACCCGGGGCAAGCGCCCGGCCTGAGAGCTTAGAGTGACAGTGGGACGGCCGGTCAGGCGGCGGCGGTGCTGCCGCGCGGCTCTTCCTGGACCAGCTCCACATGGGCGGCGGTCACCTGCCCCTCGCCGCCTTCGACGATGGCCACGACCTTGCCCCCCAGGGTGATCAGCGCGGCGCCGGGATGGCGGTCATCGGTGATGATGCCGACGCGGCCATTGCCCGCATCCTCGGGGCGGTATTCCAGCACGATCTGGTCGCGCGCCGGGTCGAAATCCTGGATCACCGGCGCGTTCAGGGGCGCACGCGTCGCGGTCTCGAAAGCGGCATCCAGCGACATGGCAGGCGCCTCCTCCGCTTCGTTCTCCAGCCCGGCATTGGCCTCGGCCACCAGCGAGCCCAGGGACGAGGCCCAGGCCTCTTCCAGCGGCGCCTCGAAGCCCTCGTCGGTCAGGTCCGGCTCGGTGGCCAGCACCGCGTCGACCTCGCCATCGGTGATGTCATGATCCCAGCTTTCGGGATGAGAGGCCGCAACCGGCGCGGCAGTCGGGAGGGCGTCCGGCTCCGGCCCCTCGGTCGTGTCCTGCGCCATCTCCGCCGACAGGCGCTGCGCCAGGGCCTCGGCCTCGTCCAGCGCCGCCTGGTCCTCTTCGCTGCGCGCCCCGAAGAACCGCATCCGGTCGCGCAGGCGGCGCCCCACGTCATGGCCGAAGATGCCCACCGGTTCCGCCTGCTCATCCGCATCCTGAAGGGCGGCACGCCGCGCCGCCGAAGAGCTTTCCTGCTCTCCCTGATACGAGGTGAAGGCCACGCCGATGGCGGCGAGCGCAACAACCGAAATGAGCTCCAACATGGCTTGATCCCTTTGCTGAGCCCTTTGTCGCAGGTGAATATGGCTGCCCTATGGCCAGCGGGGAAAAATCCACGTTTCGGAAACGATCTGAGAACGGGAAAATCATTGTCGCGCAAGATTGCTATAATCCATGACAATCCATCGGTAGAATTGCCCATATTTTCCCAGCTCTAGCGGTTACCCATCAGACCCCCGCAGCATGTTGCGGGGGCCCAGGCAGGAAAAAATGGCAAAAATGCGCCCTATTTCGTGGGTCAGAACAGGGTCGCGTGGGGATGGGCGAAAACCGGCCAGCACGCCTGCGGGACAGGCATCCGCGCCCCGGGGCGCCCCACCAGGGCCGCCCGTGCTTGCGGGCCACACCGCCGCCCCTAAGGTGGAGGCATCGCGCGCGCCGCGCCCCCTTGCCCCTGACCGGAGACCTGCCATGATCCGCCCTCTTGCCCTGTCCTGCGCCGCCCTTCTGGGCCTCGCCCAACCCGGTCTTGCCATGGAACGCCCCCTGACCCTGTCCGCGCCGGTGCAGGATATCGCCGCCACCCTGGAAACCCCCGACGGGGCCGAGGCGCCCGGCCCGGTCGTGCTGCTGCTGCACGGCTTCACCGGCACCCGCGACGAGCTGGCCATTCCCGGCACCGACGAAGGGGTCTTTTCCCGCACCGCGCGGTTGATGGCCGAGGCCGGGCTCTCCAGCCTGCGCATCGACTTTCGCGGCTCGGGCGACAGCACCGGCACCATGACCTACGCCGATACCACCTTCGAGGGGCAGGTCGCCGATGCCCAGACCGCCCTCGCTTGGCTGCAAGAGGCCGGGTACGGCCCCGTCTATCTGCTGGGCTGGAGCCAGGGCGGCCTGGTCGCCACCGGCACCGCCGGGCGCAGCGACGGGATCGCCGCGGTGGCCCTGTGGAACGCCGTGGCCGATCCGCTGCCCACCTATACCGGCCTGCTGGGCCAGGCGATGTTCGATGCCGCCGCCGCGGCCGAGGATCCCGATCAGCCGGTCACCACCGGCCTACCCTGGGGCGCCGAGGTGGCGTTGAAACCGGCCTTCTTCGAGGGCGTCCAGAGCTATGATCCGCTGGCCGAGATCGCCGCCTACCCGGGCCCGCTGCTGGTGGCCCAGGGCAGCCAGGACGTGCTGGTGGCGCCCGCCTCTGCCGACAGCCTGCTGGCGGCGCATGACGGGCCAGAGGTGAAATACACCGACGAGATGGACCACAGTTTCAACATCTTCACCGAAACGGCGGCGCTGGATGCGCTGATCGCCCGCACCATCGCCTTCTTCCAGGAGAACTGAGGCCCGCGCGGCGCGGCCTAGACCTGGGCGGCCTCCGGCGCGACCAGGGCCAGGGCCTGGGCCACCACTTCGGGGCCGGCGCCCGCGCGATGCCCCTGTTCCGACAGATGCCGCCGCCAGGCGCGGGCGCCGGGGCGGCCCTGGAACAGGCCCAGCATGTGGCGCGTCACCTGCGCCAGCTTGCCGCCCGCGCTGACATGGGCCTCGATATAGGGCAGCATGGCGCGCACCGCCTCTTCGGGCGTCAGGGCGGCGCCCTCCTCGCCATAGATCCGGCGGTCGGCCTGGCACAGGATGTTTGCGGGCTCGTGATAGGCGGCGCGGCCGATCATCACCCCGTCCATCCCCCGCGCCAGCAGATCCTCGGCCAGATCCAGCGAGGCGATACCGCCGTTGATCGACAGATGCAGATCGGGGAAGGCCGCGCGCATCCGCAGCACCAGGTCATAATCCAGCGGCGGGATATCGCGGTTTTCCTTCGGGCTGAGCCCCTGAAGCCAGGCCTTGCGGGCATGGATCGTCACCCGTCGCACCCCCGCCGCGCGGATCTTTTCCAGGAAGTCGGGCAGCACCTCTTCCGGCTCTTGATCATCCACGCCGATGCGGCATTTCACCGTCACCTCTGCGGGCTGCGCCTCGGCCATGGCGGCGACGCAGTCGGCCACCAGCTCGGGGTGCTTCATCAGCACCGCGCCGAAGGTGCCCGATTGCACCCGGTCCGAGGGGCAGCCGCAGTTCAGGTTGATCTCGTCATAACCCGCCTCGGCCCCCAGCCGGGCGGCCTGGGCCAGCTCTTCGGGCTCGGACCCGCCCAGTTGCAGGGCCACGGGGTGTTCCTCGGGGTTGTAGTCCAGAAGATGCAGCGCGCCGCCACGCACCAGCGCGGGCGCGGTGACCATCTCGGTGTAAAGCAGGGTGCGCGCCGAGAGCAGCCGATGCAGATAGCGGCAGTGCCGGTCGGTCCAGTCCATCATCGGGGCGACGGACAGGCGTGCGGCCAGCGCGACCTCTGAAATTTCTTTGACCTCAGTCACTTATGTCACCCCACACACAGACAGGATCCTTTCCTCGCCCTCGACCACTCCTGCGGTCAGCGCAAATGGCGGCGGAAGACCGGCGCGATAGCATATTGCGCGGCGGGCGTCATCCACCCTTACGCCAGGCGGGCCGCATTCCCACGGCGCCGTGATCGAGCGCGGGCCGCACGGCGCCGAGAGGGGCCTAGCGCAGGCCATCGCGGCGCGTCAGCACCAGCAGCAGGTAGGCGCCGCCGAGGCTGCCGGTGACCAGCCCGATGGGCATCACCAGGCCAAAGCTGGCCGCCTGGCTGATCAGGTCCGCCGCCAGCATCAGCACGGCCCCACAGAGCGCCCCGGTCACCATCGGCACGTCCGAGGAGCGCGACAGCGCCCGGGCGATCTGCGGTGTGGCCAGTGCGATGAAGGCGATCGGCCCCGCCGCGGCCGTGGCCAGCGAGGTCAGGCCAACGGCGGTGACAACGGTCAGGATGCGGGTCGTGGCGACCGGCAGGCCCAACTGGCGCGCCATGTCCTCGCCCATCTCCAGCACCGCCAGGCGGCGCGACAGGGCCACCAGCACCGGCGCGAAGAGCAAAAGGCCACTGCCCGCGATCCAGACATGACCCCAGTTGCGGGCGTTCAGCGAGCCCGCCAACCACAGCTGTGCCGACATCACCCGGTCCAGCGCGCCCTTGGCCAGAAGCAGGGTGTTCAGCCCGGTCAGCACCGCGCCGACGCCGATCCCGATCAGCACCAGCCGGTAACCGCCGCCCGCCCCGCCCCGGCCCGACAGGACCAGCACCGCCAGCGCCGTCAACATCCCCGTTGCCACTGCCGCGGCGGCGGTGTCGAAGGCCCCGGGGGTGCCGAAGACCAGCAGGGCAATGGCCCCGGTCGCGGCCCCGGAGGTGAAGCCGATCACATCCGGAGAGCCAAGCGCATTGCGCGAGATCGACTGAAAGGCCGCCCCCGCCATGCCAAGCGCCGCCCCGACGCATGCGGCGGTCAGCAGGCGCGGCAGACGCACATATTGCAGGATGCGGTTGGCGACCGGGTCCTCGCCACTGCCCGACAGGGCCGATAGGACTTGCGCCGGGGATAACTGCATCGTCCCGGTGCCCAGCAAGAGCAGCGCCAGACCAAGCGCCAGCGCCAGCGCTCCCAGCCCGACCGCCAGGGCGCGCGGGCGCCACAGCAGGCTGACGCCACCGACCCGCAGCAGGCGTTGCCCCCCCGGCGTCACAGCTGCACCAGGCGGTAGCGCCGCACCACATGCACGAAGAACGGCCCGCCGATCAGCGCCGCCACGATCCCGGCGGCCACCTCGCCCGGCATGGCGACGACCCGGCCCAGGATGTCGGCGGCCAGCAGCATGATCGCCCCCATCAGGGCCGACAGGGGCAGCACACTGCGGTTGGCGGGCCCGGCCAGCATCCGCGCCACATGGGGCGAGATCAGCCCGACAAAGGCGATGGGTCCGGCGGTGGCCGTGGCGGCGCCCGCCAGCAGCATCACCGCCAGGCAGGCCAGCGCCCAGATCCGGCGCGGATCCAGCCCCAGGGTGCGGCCCAGGTCCTGGCCCAGGGCCAGGGCATCCAGCGCGGGCGCCACGACCAGGCTGGCCGTGGCCCCCGCCAGCAGTGCCAGCGCCATGATGCCCGCCGCCCCGTAGCCGCGCCCGTCCAGGGCGCCGGTCTGCCAGTTGCGCAGGATGTCCAGCACCTCGAGCCCCGAGTTGAGCATCAGCAGGCTGCTCAGCGTGCCCAGAAGGATGGTCAGCCCGGCCCCGGCCAGGATCAGCCGTACCGGGTCGGTGCCGCTGTCATGGGCCCGGCCCAGCACGAAGACGGCAACACCGGCCAGACCGGCGCCGAGGAAGCCGAACCAGACATAGCCCGCAACCGAGGTCAGGCCAAAGGCCATGGTGCCCAGCACCACCGCCAGCGCCGCGCCCGCGTTCACCCCCAGAAGTCCGGGTTCCGCCAGCGGGTTGCGGGTCAGCGATTGCATCAGCGCCCCCGCCAGGCCCAGGGCGGCGCCCGCGCTGACCGCCAGCAGATCGCGCGGCAGCCGCAGGGCACGGACGATGACATGCAGATCGCTGCCCGGATCATAGGCCACCAGCGCGCGCCAGACCTCAACCGGCGGAATGGGGCGTGACCCGATGGCGAGGCCCAGCCCGAAGAGTAGCGCCAGCAGCGCCAGCCCTGCCAACGCCCCCGTTCTGACCCGTTGCACGCGCCCTGCCCCGGTCATTCGGCGAACTGCGCCGCGACCCTGTCGACCATCGCCCGCCCGGAATAGTAATCCATCCGGAAAGAGGTGGCCCCCAGCGGGTAGACCCGCCCGGCCTTCACCGCCGGCAGGTTGGCCAGCACCGGATCGTCCAGCACCGCCTGCACATCCTCCGGCTCTGCCGCCAGAAGAAAGATCGTATCGCCGCTGATCGCCGCCGAGAGGTTCTCATGCGAGACGAAGTCGAACTCGCGCGAGGCCTGGACCAGCCCCTGCGCCGCCTGCGGCACGCCGGTCACCTCAAAACCCATCTCGGCCAGGACGCGGGCCTGGGCGCCCTCGGGCTTGCTGACCCCGTAAGAGCCGTAGAAGTTGTAGGAAATGATGCTGACGCTGCCCTCGGGGTGGGTGATGGCGCGCCCTGCCGCCCGGGCATGGTCGGTGAAGGCCTGGGTAACGGCCCGGGCCTCGGCCTCTTGCCCGGTGGCGCGGCCCAGGGTCTGCGCCAGCGCCTCCCAGGGGTTGATGCCGTAGTTCAGCACCATGACCGGAAAGCCCATGGCCTCCAGCTCGGGCACGAACTCGACCGCGCTGTCGCCGCCGGTCTGCGAGACGACGATCAGGTCGGGATTGGCCAGGATCACCGCCTCGATGTCGAAGCTGAGGTCGGGATACAGCACCTCGACCCCGCGCCCATGGGCCACCTCGGCCCATTGGCGAAAGAAGCCCGCCTCGTCGGATAACCGGCTGCGGGTGGCGGCGGCGGTGGCGATCAGAGGCGCCTCGATGGCCAAGAGGGTGCCGGTCAGGCTGGGCGAGGTCGACACGATCCGCGCGGGCGGCGCGGCCAGGGTCAGCGTGCCTGTGGCGTGCTCGATCCGGCGCGGCCAGCCGTCGTCGGCGGCGGCCAGCGCGGGCAGCAGGGCAAGGGTCAGGGCGGCGAAGGTCTGTCTGAACATGCGTCTCACCTTCCGCTCAGATGTCGAGGTCGGCGTCGCTGAGGTTGTCGAGCCCCGCGCCACGCGCCTTCAGCGCCTCATAGGTGGCCAGGCGGTGGCGGTCGATTTCGGAACTGCTCATCCCCAGCTTCCAGTAGCCCATGATCTGCTGGCCCTCGCGGCCGATGCCCTGCTCGGCGCAGACGGCGCGGATCTCGCGCATGTCGCGCCGCTCTCCCGCGGCCCAGACCGTCCAGTTGCCATCGGTGATCGCCGCGCGGGCGGCGGCGGCCAGGGCGCCGGTGGTGCCGGCGGGCGCCTGGGCCGCGCGCGGCAGGTGGTGCAGGGTCACGCCTTTAGGGCGGGGCAGCTCGTCGAAGGCGGCGCGATCGGCGGTCTCGATCCAGGCCTCGGCGACCTCTCCCTCGGGCCAGGCATCAAGGATCGACAGCACGGCGGTAATGGCGGTTTCATCGGCCAGTATCGCCACCTTTTTCCCCGCCTCGAAGGCGGGCGAGAAATGCGGACGCGGCCCGATCATCAGCGCCGTGGTGCCGGGACGGGCGGCGCGCAGCCACAGCATCGCCGGGCTGTCGTCCTCGTGCATCACAAAGTCGATCTCGGCCTCGCAGGTCTGGGGATCGAAGCGGCGGATGGTATAGATGCGCGAGATCGGGCGATGCCCCTCGATCTCGGCCACCTCCAGCCGGACGGCGACGTTTGGCACGCTCCAGGCGGCGGGATCTTCGGTGTGGATGCGGATCGTCACCCGGGACACCGTGGGGAACGGGCGCTCGATCTTCAACACGGTCAGCTGCACCCGGGTCATGTCGCGCATGTGATCCTTGCCCGCCAGCGCATTGGTCCGGTCTTCGACAACTTCGTTTCGCAAATCTGCCATGGCGGCCTTTCTTCCGGGCGGAAAGGGGCCCGGTTCGCGTGGAGGTATGGAAATGATGGCTGGCTGCCGCAAAGCGAGGCGCGCGGCGTCGCTCAACGTGGCTGCAACCATATTGCAGAGCGCATTCCGCAATGCAATACGAGGTCCGACCGGCATCCAGGCCGGAGAAGCCACCGGAGACGGAGATGACCGACCGCCTGAGTGCCGAAGACCTGACGCTGCGCTATGAGGCGCGGGTGATCTCGGAAGGCCTGTCGCTGTCCATTCCCGATGGCGGCTTCAGCGTGATCGTCGGCCCCAATGCCTGCGGCAAGTCCACCCTGCTGCGCGCCCTGTCGCGCCTCTTGCCGCCCGAGGCGGGGCGCGTGATCCTGGACGGCAAGGCGATCAGCGAGGTGCCCTCGCGCGAGGTCGCCCGCCGTCTGGGCATGTTGCCGCAATCGCCCGTGGCCCCCGACGGCATCACCGTTTCGGATCTGGTGGCGCGCGGGCGCTTTCCGCATCAAAGCTTTCTGCGCCAGTGGTCCCCGGAGGATGAGCGCGCCACCCGCGACGCCCTGGCGCTGACCGGCACGCTGGATCTGGCGGAACGCCGCATGGCAGAGCTGTCGGGCGGGCAGCGTCAGCGGGTCTGGATCGCCATGGCCCTGGCCCAGGAAACGCCGATTCTGCTGCTGGATGAACCCACGACCTTCCTCGACATCGCGCATCAGATCGAGGTGCTGGAGCTTCTGTCGCGGCTGAACCGGCAGGGGCGCACGGTGGTGGCGGTGCTGCACGAGCTGAACCTGGCGATCCGCTATGCCAGCCACCTGATCGCCATGCGTGACGGCGCCGTGGTGGCCCGGGGCGCGCCCGAAGAGATCGTCACCGAGGCGCTGATCGAAAAGGTCTTCGCCCTGCCCGCCCGGGTCATGGCCGACCCCGAAACCGGCCGCCCGATGATCATTCCCCGCCGCCCGCCCGCAGGCTGAGCCCCCCCGTTCAGCCCAGCCAGGCCTGGCCGCCGGTGGCGCGATTGACCAGCCGGGCCACGTCTTGCAGCACCAGCCGGTCATCGGCGGCGCGCAGGCGGCCAAGGTCGGTCGTCGTGGTCACCACGCAGGCCAGCTGCCCTTGGGCATCCAGGATCGGCGCGGCCTGTCCGGTGACCTGCGACAGAAGGTGGTTGGTCAACTCGGCCCAGCCCGCCGCGCGGATGCGCTCGATCTCGGCCCGCGTCGGGGCCTCGCCGCGGAAATGATCCGGCTGCTGCCGCCGCGCCGCCTCGACCCGGGCCGGGGCAAGATAGCCCTGAAAGACCAGACCGCAGGCGGTGTTGTCCACGGGCAGCACATCCCCGAGGCCAAGCGGCGTGATCGAGAATTCGGCGCTGCGATACCAGCGCACCAGGGTCGGGCCACGCTCGGTCCAGATTGCCACGCCGCCGCTCATCGGGTGGGTTTCGGCCAGGATCTTCATCTGCGCCCCGGCCAGTTCCACCTCTTCCACCCGCCGCAGCGCCGCGATCCCAAGGCTCAGCGCCTCGGCGCCCAGCTCGTAGCGGCTGCTGGCCGGGTCCTGGCGCACCAGCCCCTCTTTCACCAGCGACTGCATGTAGCGATGCGCCGTCGACCGGCCCGTCTCGGCGCCGCGTGCCAGTTCGTTCAGCGGCATCGCCGTGTTCGAGCTGGCCAGCAGCCGCAGGAAGCGGGCGGCCATTGTGATGGACTGGATCGTGGCCGAGCGGCGCGGCTCGGCCCCCTCCTCGGCGGTATGATCGGCGAAGGCCTCTTGCATGGCTGGTCCCCTCCCGGCTGGCTGTCAGGTTGTGACCTTAATCCGACAGCCCGCCCCGGGTAAAGGTTTTCCACCGACATGCGTTTGACATACGGGATGCGTCATGCAATGCGAAACACATCATCGCGCCAGCCGGACCCCTCCAAGCCAGCCGTTTCCACGTAAGGACCCGGGGGTCAAAATGCACAGAACCAATCGCGCCCGGCTCGCGCGCCATGCGAGCTTCCTTTCCCTGACCATCGCCCTGGCGGCTGGCAGCGCCCAGGCCCAGACCGGCGCCGCGATCACCCTGGCGCCGATCACCGTGACCGGCGAAAAGGTCGATCGCGACATGATGGACACCGCCTCTTCCGTCGCCGTGCTGTCGGGCGAAGAGATCGAGGCCAAGGCCGGCAAGTCCGACGTGGCCTCTGTCATCGCGGGCACGCCCAACGTGATCTATACCGACAGCGTCAGCACGCCGATCATCCGCGGCCAGAACTCGGAAGGGCCGCACACCGGGGCCAACGCCTTCTTCGGCGGTACGGTGCCGCGCGCCACCGTCAACCTTGACGGTCACTACCTCGACTATAACGAGCTCTACTTCGGCGCGACCTCGGCCTGGGATCTGGACAGCGTCGAGGTGTTCCGCGGTCCGCAGACCACCTCGCAGGGGGCCAATGCCATCGGCGGGGCGATCATCGTCAACACAAACGCACCCACCTTCGAGCGCGAGGGCGCCTATCGACTGGAGTTCGGCAGCTACAACCAGCGCCGCAGCTCGCTGATGTGGAACACCCCCCTGGGCAGCGATTTCGCCGCCCGCGTCACGCTGGATTACAGCGCCCGGGACACCTTCATCGACTATGTCGAGCCCGGCTTCATCCAGAACGAGATCGGCGAGGATTTCGAGACCCTGAACGGCC
Organism: Pseudooceanicola aquaeponti; assembly: GCF_050897975.1. Lineage (NCBI taxonomy): Bacteria > Pseudomonadati > Pseudomonadota > Alphaproteobacteria > Rhodobacterales > Paracoccaceae > Pseudooceanicola > Pseudooceanicola aquaeponti. The sequence continues at coordinate 375,312 of NZ_JBPAXY010000006.1, read as the reverse complement.
GGGCCAAGCTTCTGTGGCAACCCTCGGAACTGCCGGGGCTGGAAATGCTGCTGACCTACAGCAACACCGACACCACCCGCCCCAGTGCCGAGGGCGCCTCGCCGCCCTATGACGATCTGGACACGATCACCACCATGATGCCCGGCTGGCACCAGCTGACCGATACGCTAGTCTGGGACACCACCTATGACTTCGCCAATGGCCTCACCCTGACCAACCAGATGCAGGGCTCGACACAGACCATCCACCGCCGCACCGGCGCGGCGGGTCGGGGCGATGCCGACATCAGCCGCGACAGCTGGAGCAATGAGACCAAGCTGACCTTCGGCCAGACCGGCGACCTGGTCAGCGGTGTCGCGGGCCTCTACTACGCCCATGTCACCCAGGACGACTGGCTGGACCAGGGCGGCGTGTCGACCTTCGACGACGACAAGAAAAACCTGGGTGTCTATGGCGAGGTCAGCTGGCGCCTGGCCGACCGCTGGACCCTGACCGGCGGGCTGCGCTACCAGCGCGATGAGGTCAGCCGCAGCGGCGAGGTCTCGCCGCTGTTCGCCAACAGCGACCTGGACTATTCCGAGACCTTCGAAGAGCTGCTGCCCAAGGTGACCCTGGCCTATGAGGTCAGCCCCGAGCTGACCATCGGCGGCCTGATCTCGAAGGGCTACAACCCGGGCGGCGTCTCGCTCGACTTCACCGGATCGAACGACTGGACGGAATACGATGCCGAAACCGTCTGGAACTACGAGCTCTTCGCCCGCGCCAGCCTGATGGACGGCCGCCTGCATCTGAACGGCAACCTGTTCTACATGGACTACCGCGATGCGCAGAACTCGATCACCCAGATCGTGAACGGGGTCGCCAATATCCACACCATCAACGCCGACGAGGCCGAGGCCTACGGGCTGGAGATCTCGGCCACCTACCAGCCGAACGAGGATCTGCGCCTGAACGCCGGGCTGGGCCTGCTGCACAGCGAGGTGACGAAATTCGCCGCCGCCCCGGAGTATACCGGCAACGCCTTTGCCCGCGCGCCGGGCGGCATGGTCAGCCTGGGGGTCGACTGGCAGGCGACCGAGGCCCTGACGATCGGCGGCCAGGCCCGCTTTGTCGGGGGCTACGAGTCCGACATCGGCAATACCGACAGCTACGAGATCGACAGCTACAGCCTGGTCGACCTCAACGCCAGCTATGCGCTGTCGGGCGGGCTGGAACTCTACGGCTACGTCAACAACCTGTTCGACGAACGCGCGCCGGTGCTGAAACAGGCCGCCCGGGGCAGCGCCGCGCCCTTCACCCAGGCCAGCATGACCGCCCCGCGGATGATCGGCCTGGGCCTGCGCGGTCAGTTCTGAGCGACGCCCAGACGACCAGAAAACCGGGCCGGCCTGTCAGGGGCCGGCCCTTCGCGATCAGCAAGGATCCCTGCGATGAAACTGCGTGACACCCTGTGCATTGGCATGTCCCTGGCCCCCACCTGGCTGCGCGATGAAGGCTGGCGGCGACCCGACAGCGGGATCGAGGGGTTGTTCTCGGCCGAGTTCGCCCTGGACATCGCGCGCCGGGCCGAGGCCGCACATCTCGATTTCGTCTTCCGCCCCGATACCCACAGCCTGCCGGTGCCGGTGATGGAAACCTCCTTCGGCTTCGCCAGCCTGGATTCGGTGCTGATGATGGCGGCGCTGGTGCAGGGCACCTCGCGCATCGGGCTGGTGCCGACCATCTCGACCACCTTCGGCCACCCCTACCCGACCGCCCGGCAGCTGATGTCGCTGCACTGGATGAGCGAGGGGCGCGCCGGGTGCAACATCGTCACCGCCTTGCAGGGGCAGCAGAACTTCGGCCTGACCGAGATGCCCAGCTCGGCAGAGCGCTATGCCCGGGCCGCCGAATTCGTCGCGGCGATGCAGGCCCTGTGGCAAAGTTTTCCGGCCGAGGCCCTGCGCATCGACCGCGCAGCGGGACAGTTCGCCGACACCGCCCTGATCCGCCCCGCCGACCACCATGGCGCGGCCTTCGACATCGAGGGGCCGCTGAACATTCCCGCCTTTCCCGGCCCCCATATCCCGATGATGCAGGCCGGGGCCTCGGCAGGCGGGGTCGCCCTGGCCGGGCAGATGGCGGAGATGGTCTTTGCCCAGGCCCTGACCCTGCAAGATGCCCTCGCCGCCCGTCAGGCCCTGTCGCGGGCGGCCGAGGCCGCCGGGCGGGCACCCCGGGACGTGCGCCTGCTGCCGGGGCTCAGCCTTTACCTGGCCGACAGTCGCGCCGAGGCGCGCGATCTTTTCGAGGCCAATCATGCCCGGGTCGACCGCCCCGCCCGGCTGGCCCGGCTGCGCGAGGCGACGGGCCTCGACCTGGCCACCTGGCCCGGCGACCACCCGGTGCGCGCCGCCGATCTGCCCGCCGTGCCGCCGCCCTCGCGCTTTCCCTCCTACGGGGCGCTGCTGCGCGCGCTGATCGCGCAGGAGGAACTGACGGTGGACAGCCTTCTGGCGCGGCCCGAACTGCTGGCCTCGGTGCACTGGCAGATCATCGGCACGGTCGAGGATGCGGCCCGGACCATCTCGCACTGGTTCGAGGCCGGAGCGATCGACGGCTTCGTGGCGGTGCCCGGGGGCGCCCCCCGCTCGATGCATCTGACGCTTGAACAGCTGGTGCCGCGCCTGGCCGAGGCGGGCCTCTTCCGGCGGCGCTACACCTCCGACACCCTGGCCGGGCACCTGAACGAGGGCTGAGGCCAGACCTTGGCGCCTGCCCGCTGGCGCCCCCCGTCTGGCGGCCCTGCCAAGGCGCCCAGACCGATCCTCCGCTTGGCGGCCCCGGCCCGGGGTTCTAGACTGCGCCGGATGGGACACGTGACTTCGCTCTTTGCGCGCAAGATGGTCGCCGCCGCGGGCGACGGGGTCGATGCGGATGCGCTGCTGGCCCTGGTCGGCCTCGACCCGGCCGCCCCCTGGGATCCGGCGCAGATGGTACCCGCCGAGCGCTATTACGACATGCTGGAACGGATCGCCCGGCAGATCGACGGGACCGACCTGCCCCTGCGCACCGGCGCCTCGATGCGGCTGGACGACTACGGCGCCCTTGGCCTGGCCTTCAAGGCGGCCACCACCCTGGGAGCCGCGCACGCGCGGGTGGAACGCTATGCCCGGCTGTGGACCAGCGTGGTGGAATACGAATGCCGCCCGGCCCGGGGCGGCACCCTCTTCATCCTGCACCGGGCGGGCGACCGGCGCCTGGGGATGCGGCTGTCGAACGAGGCGACCCTGGCCAGCGCCCTGGCCCTGGCGCGCGAGGTCTGCCAAGAGCCCCTGTCGCCGGTCGAGGTGCACCTGCGCCACCCCGCCCCGCGCAGCACCACGGCCCATGAAGACTGGTTCGGCTGCCCCGTGCGGTTCGACGCCGATCTCGACGCGATCCTCTATGACGACGCCGCCATGGCGAGACCCAATATCCTGGGCGACGCGGGGCTCTCTGGCTACCTCGCCGGGCATCTCGAGGCCGATCTGACGGCCCTGACCCGCGATCCGGCCCTGGTGGCCGAGGCCCGGGCCGCCATCGCCCAGGCGCTGAGCGAGGGGGTGCCCAAGGTCGCCGACATCGCCCGCGGTCTGGGGCTCAGCGCGCGCTCTCTGCACCGGCGCCTGGCCGATCACGGGCTGAATTTCCAGACCCTGACCGAGGACACCCGCAGGGAACTGGCCCAGGGGCTGCTGAAGGACCGGCGTCATTCCCTGGCGGAAATCGCCTTCCTGACCGGCTTTTCCGAGCAAAGCGCCTTCACCCGCGCCTTCAAACGCTGGGTCGGCACCACCCCCGCCAGCTATCGCCGGGACATGGCCCCAGCGGCCCGGGGCTGAGACGCCGCCCCGAGGCGGCGGCGGGCACGCCCTGGCGGCAACGGTCAAAAGCCTGGCCGGATCGGTCAAGACCGCCCCGCCCGCCCCCGCCTATGCCCGGGCTGCACCGGCAGGCGCCCCGGCCTGCCCCCCTTCCCGACAAAGGACCCCGAAATGCCCCCGACCCTCTTCGAGAAATCCGCCCTTGGCCTTGCTGGCCTCGTGGCCCTCTTCATCGGCGCCTCTATCCTGATCGCGCCGCAGGACTTCTACGCCGGCTACGGCATCCCCCTCGGCCCCGACCCCAGCCTGCTGAGCGAGATGCGCGCCCCCGCCGCGGCCCTGGCGGGCTTCGGCCTGCTGATGCTGCTGGGTCTGTGGCGCCGGGCGCTGCTGCCCACCTCCATGGCCACGGCGCTGGTGGTCTTTCTGGCCTTTCCCGCCGGGCGGCTGGTCGGGCTGGCGGTCGATGGCCTGCCCTCTGGCCCCGTCATCGGCGCCCTTGTTGCCGAGCTGATCCTGGCCGCGCTTTGCCTCGCGGCCTTCCGGCGGCGGCTCTGGTCCGACCCGGCGGCGCGCGCGCCCCTGTCGCATCCCGCACGCTAGGCCCCCCGGCGCCCCCCCCTTTGGCCCCGCATGGATCAAGGGCGATCCCCACTGGCAAGCAGCCCCGCAAGGGGTTGTCTTGCGCCATGGTCTCAGGAAAATCACTCGGCGCCGATTCTGCACCGGCGCGGCCGGGGCGCGGTATTGGCCCCAAAGACATTGAGCCGAGTTGATCCGAGGAGACAGCCGCATGGCCGAACAGACCATGGCCGCCGGTTTCGCCACCGCCTTTCTGGACTATGCGGTCGAACAGGGCGCACCCCGCGCGCCGCTGATGGCCGCCGCCCGGCTGAGCGATGCGGATCTGGCCGATCAGGACAACCGCATTCCCGTCACCGCCTATCAGACCCTGATCGGCGCCGGGATCGAGGCCACGGGCGACACCTCGCTGTTGCTGCGCCATGTGCTGGAAACCCGGCTTGAAACGATGTCGATCGTCGGCCAGATCGTCCATGCCTCGACCTCTTTCCCGCACAGCCTGGAGCAGCTGAACCGTTATGCCCGGCTGATGGCCGACGTGCCGCTGGCGGCGGGGCGCGACCGGTTCGAACTGCTGCACGAGGGCGAGGCGGTCTGGCTGGTGGATCACCGCCCCGCCGATGGCGACTGGATGTCGACCGAGGCGGGCTTTGCCCGTTTCATCTCGGAATTCCGCCGCTCGGCCCCGGAGTATCCGTTCGAACTGGCGCTGGATGTCACCTATGCGCCGCCGCCCCATGCCAACCGCTACCCCGAGCTGTTCCGGGTGCCGGTGACCTTCCGCGCCGCGCGCAATGCGCTGCGGATCAACCCGGTCTGGCTGCAAGAGGCCTTCGACGGCGGCAAGGACTACGTCTTCGGGGTCTTCACTCGCCATGCGGACAGCCTGTTGGAGGAACTGGCCAGCAACGACAGCATCCGCGCCGCGGTCGAGGCCCGGATGCTGGCCGATCTGCACAAGGGCACCCTGTCGATGGACCGCATCGCCCGCGACCTGGGCGTCAGCCGCCAGACCCTCTATCGCCGCCTGAAGGACGAGGGCGTGACCTTCGCCCAGGTCCATGACGAGCTGCGCCACCGGATGGCGATGGATTACCTCAGCGCCCGCAAGGTCTCGGTCGGTGAAACCGCCTATCTGCTGGGCTTTTCCGAGGCCTCGGCCTTCGTGCGCGCCTTCCGGCGCTGGACCGGGGCCAGCCCGACCGCCTGGCTGGCCGATTGAGGCCCGAGGTCAAAAGGCTGATCGCTGCGGTCATGCCGCCGCCCGGCGCGACCGGCTAGACCCTCTTTCGGACAGGCCTGCCACCGAAGGAGAGACCTCATGCCAACCCTGACCCTTTCCGCGCCCCATCCGGACCAGCCCGCCGGGGCCGGGCACAGCCGCATGGGGGCGCTGCATTGCCTGCTGACCGGCGGGGACGCCCCGGCCCAGGGGCAGACACCCGCGCGCGCCGTCCCCCCTCGCCCGGTCCGGCCGCGCAGACCGGCGCGCGCCCTGTCGCTGCGGCTGAGGCTTTGGTCGCGGAGGGGCGGCGCATGAGCCAGACCCTTGCCCTCGCCTACGCGGCGCTGGCCTGCCTGCCGGTGCTGATGCATCTGGCCCTCGCCGCCGGGGCCCCGCTGGGCCGCTGGACGGTGGGCGGCCGCTTTGCGCACCAGCTGCCGCCCGCCTGGCGGGCTCTGGCGCTGGTCCAGGCGGCTCTGCTGCTGACCATGGCCGGGGCGGTGCTGAGCCGGGCGGAACTGATCACCGGCCCCGCCGCGGTGCCGCTGGCGCTGCTCTTCTGGCCCGCCGTGGTGCTGACCCTGCTGTCGCTCGCGGCCAATGCCGCCAGCCCCTCGCGCCCCGAGCGCCTGTTGTGGACCCCCGTCCTCGCCCTGATGGCCGCCGCCGCCCTTGGCGTCGGTCTGGCCTGAACAGCGGAGGGACGTCATGAAAGTTCTGATCGCCGGGGCCACCGGCTATCTGGGGCGCCACCTCTGCGCCGAATATGCCCGGCGCGGGCAGCATGTCACCGCACTGGTGCGCGCCCGCGCCCGCGCCCCCGGCCACGCCGACCTGACCGTCGAGGCCGAGGCCACCCGCCCCGAGACCCTGCGCGGGGTGATGGACGGGATCGACCTCGTGGTTTCCTCGCTGGGGATCACCCGGCAGGCCGACGGGCTGGGCTACCGCGAGGTGGATTTCCAGGCCAACCTGAACCTGCTGCGCGAAGCCGAGGCGGCGGGCGTGGGGCGCTTTGCCTATGTGCATGTGCTGAACGCCCAGGCCATGGCGGAGGTGCCGCTGGTGGCCGCCAAGGCCGCCTTCGTCACGGCCCTTCAGGCCTCGGACCTGCCCGCCACCGTGATTGCCCCCACGGGCTATTTCTCGGACATGGGCGACATCCTGGCCATGGCGCGCCGGGGCCGGGTCTGGCTGTTCGGTGATGGCCAGGGGCGGCTGAACCCGATCCACGGCGCCGATCTGGCCCAGGCCGTGGCCGAGGCGACCGCAGCGCGCCGGGGCTGGGTCGAGGTCGGCGGCCCCGATGTGATGACCCAGGAAGAGGTCGCCCGCGCCGCCTTCGCCGCCCTGGGCACCACGCCGCGCATCACCCATCTGCCCGACGCCCTGCGCCGTGGCGCCCTGGCGCTGCTGCCCGCCCTGCCGCGCCGGATCGGCGGGCCTGCGCGGTTCTTCCTGACGGCCATGGGGATGGACATGGTGGCGCCCCGCTTCGGCAGGCATCACCTGGCCGATCACTTCGCCGGCCTGGCGCAGGAGCCGAAGGCCCGCCACTGAGGGCGCGGCGCCTTTCGCCCCTGCCCCTCAGGCCACCGGCGCGGGCACCGGGGCGGCGCGGGCGCAGTCGATGATCTTTTCCCGCAGCCAGCGCAGCCCCGGGTCGCGCGACCGGTGCGCCTGCCAGCAGATCGACTGCCGCAGGGGGGCGAAGTCGAAGGGCGCGGGCTTGATCGCCAGCCCGCCGCGCGCCAGTTCCGGCGCCACCAGCCGATGCTGGATCAGCGCCACCCGGTCGGTGCCCCGGATCAGCGCCGGGATGGACGAGAAGGAATAGGTCGACAGCACCTTGACCGGCGTGACCCCCGCCTCGCGCATCACCACGGCGGAATAGCTGTCCTGACCGGTGAAGGGCTCCATCAGCACATGGCGGGCAGCGCAGAACCGCTCGCGCGTCATCGGCACCCCGGCATGGGGGCCGTCGCTGGCCACCAGCACCACCAGATCGTCCTCGTAAAGGATCTGGCCCTCGTGTTCGGCATTGCTCAGGTAGTCGGGCACGATCAGCAGATCCGCCTCGCCCCGTTCCAGCAAGACACTGGGCCGGGCGTGCTGCGGGCGCAGGTTCAGCTGGATGTTCGGCGCCTGATCCGATACCACCCGGCTGAGGCCCGCCCCCAGCACCGACAGCGAGTAGTCCGAGATCACCACGTTGAACACCGCGCTGTCGGTCAGCGGATCGAAGGCCGGACGGATGCGCGTGGCGCTTTCGACCCGCATCATGATGTCGCGCACCGGCCCCTGAAGGGTCTGCGCCAGGGGCGACAGCTCCATCGCGCGGCCCACCTGGACCAGCAGCGGATCGTCAAAGAAGGTGCGCAGCCGTCCCAGGGCGTTCGACATGGCGGATTGGGTGATGAACATCTCTTCCGCCGCCCGGGTCACGCTGCGCGTCTTCAGCAGAATGTCCAGCGCTGCCAGCAGGTTCATGTCCAGCTTGTTGAACCGCATCCCGTCCCCCTCGGCCCCTTGACCGACAATTCACCAGATGAATGCCACACATTCATCGAAGCAATTTTCTGAATACCTCGACCCCTCTTACAACTTTCCCAAGCAGAATCGCAATCCGCCTGGCGGATTTTCAAATGAGGGAGGGGGCATTCGATGAAAATCATCGGACCTGATTATCTTGTCTTCGGCGTCGAGGATCTGGACGGATCCAAGACCTATCTTGAGGACTTCGGCCTGACGCCGGTGCAGCTGGACGCCACCGGCTGGCTGTACGAGGCGCTGGACGGCACCGGCGTCATCATCCGGCACCGCGACGACCCGAAACTGCCCGCGCCGCTGCCGACCTCGAACATGCTGCGCCAGCAGATCTACGGGGTGGTCGACGCCGAGACGCTGGACGCGATCGAGGCCGAGCTGGGCCGCGACCGCCGCGTCACCCGCCTGGCCGATGGCGGCCTGGAATGCCAGGACGACCTGGGCTTCTCGCTGCGCTTCCAGGTGACGATCCGGCGCCCGCTGTCGATGCCCGCCGAAAAGATCAACGCCCCCGGCGCCCCGGCGCAGCGCGCCCCGAACGAGCTGGGCGTCAGCGACGACATGGCCGCCCTGCCCCGCACCCTTAGCCACCATGTGCTGTTCAGCCCCGACAACGACAAGGCCATCGGCTTCTACCGCGACCGTCTGGGCTTCATCATCACCGATGAGCTGACCGGCGCCGGGCCCTTCCTGCGCCCGGCGGCCAACGACGATCACCATACGCTGTTCTTCATCCGCACCCCCGCTTACATGCAGGGGCTGGAGCATCTGGCCTTCCACATGGGCGGCCCGACCGAGCTGATGGTGGCGGGCGACCGCTTTGTCCGCAAGGGCTATCAAAGCTTCTGGGGTCCGGGGCGGCACAAGTTCGGCTCGAACTGGTTCTGGTACTTCAACAGCCCCCTCGGCGTGCATTTCGAATATGACGCCGACATGGACAAGCATGACGACAGCTGGGTGGCGCGCGCCGCGCCCAATGGCCCCGAGGCCAGCCAGATGTTCCTGCTGCAATGGCGCGAGAAATGGGCGCCGGGCGGAGGCCCCGAGGACGCAGGCGGCGCATGAGCCGCCCGCCTCTTCGGCTGTGCCATCGCGACGATGTTCCCGATGGCGCCGCCCGTGGCTTTCTGCCCCTGCCCGGCGCGCCGCGCCAGGTCATCGTGGTCAACCGCGCGGGCCGGCTCGACGCCTACATGGACAGCTGCCCGCATTATCGCGGCGGCACGCCCATGGCCTGGCGCAAGGATGCCTACCTGAACGCCGCGGGCACCCATCTGGCCTGCCACGCCCACGGGGCACTTTTCGACATTGATACGGGGGCCTGCGTGTCGGGCCCCTGTCTGGGACGCAAACTGACCCGGGTGCCGCTGACGGAAGAGGCGGACGGGTCCATCACGGTGCCCGCCCAGGTGGCTGGGCGCGCCGCACGGGAGGGATAGCCATGACGGCAGCAGCACAGAAGGTTCTGGTCATCGGGGGGGGCTTCTCGGGCATGTCGGCGGCCATCATGATGGCCCGCGCCGGGATCGAGGTGGACCTGGTCGAGATCGACGAGGGCTGGCGCAGCTATGGCGCGGGGATCAGCCTGCACGGCGCCACCCTGCGGGTGTTCCAGGAACTGGGCATCCTGGAGGAGTTCAAGGCCGAGGGCGCCGCGACCAGCGGGCTGATCGTGCGGATGCCGCACAATGACCAGGTCATCGTCGAGATCCCGACGCCCTCGATGCCGGGGATCGACCTGCCCGGCAATGCCGCCATCATGCGCCCGGCCCTGGCCGCCATCCTGGCCCGCGCCACCCGCGCCGCCGGGGTCAACGTGCGCCTGGGCGTCACCTTCGAGACCCTGACCCAGGACGAAGACGGCGTCGAGCTGACCTTCACCGATGGCACCTCGGGGCGCTATGACGCGGTGATCGGGGCCGATGGCCTCTTCTCCAAGACCCGCGCCCTGCTGCTGCCCGAGGCCCCCGAGCCCGCCTATGTGGGCCAGGCGGTCTGGCGCGCCGAACTGCCCACGCCCGAGGGTCTGGAGACCCTCAGCATGTGGCTGGGCAAGGGCGTCAAGGTTGGCATCAACCCGGTCTCGCCCGGCCGCAGCTATATGTTCATCACCGAGGACTGCCCCGAGGACATCTGGGTCGAGGACGCCGATCTGCTGCCGCGCATGAAGGCGCTGCTGGACCCGTTCCCCTCGCCCATGCTGAGCGCCGTCAAGGAGGGGCTGAGCGAGGACAGCAAGCTGATCTATCGCCCGCTGAAGGGGATGCTGCTGCCCCAGCCCTGGCATGTGGGCCGCGTCCTGCTGATCGGCGACGCGGTACACGCCACAACGCCGCATCTGGGCGCGGGCGCCTGCATCGGCATGGAAGACGGGCTGGTCATCGCCGAAGAGCTGCAACGCCACGCCACCGTGGCCGAGGCCTTCGCCGCCCATGAGGCCCGCCGCTGGGAGCGCTGCGCCATGGTGGTGAACAACTCGGGCCGCCTGTCCGAGATCGAGATCACCGGCGGCGACCAGGGCGAACACAACGAGATCATGGGCCGCTCGATGCGCGCCCTGGCCGAGCCGATCTGAGCCCGGCGTGACATCCCGCGTCGCGCGGGCGGGATCTGTCCCATGCGCGCGGCGCCGCAAGACCGGCCGGGGCCCCTTCGGGGCGCCGGTCGTCGCTGCACCGGGCCGGAATGACCCCTGGCCCAGATCAATAAACACAACAACGGGCTGGCGGAGGATGCGGCCCGAGGGAGGGACAAGACATGACCAATACCGCAACCGAGGCGGGCGCCGCGCCCGCGCAAAGCTCTGGCGGCCTGCCACGCATCGGCGCCGCGGCGCTGGTGGTCGGCCATTGCGCCGGTCTGATCGACCTGGTGGCCCTGCCGGTCTGGGTCGGCGCCCTGGTGGCGCGCTTTGGCTTCAGCCCCAAGGAGGGCGGCGCGCTGGTGACGCTGTTCCTGCTGGGTGCGGTGCTGGCCAGCGTGCTGACCGCCCGCGCCTTTACCCGTCTGCCGCGCAAGACGCTGACCGTGGCGGGCTATGCGGTGGCCATGGTCTGTTTCCTGCTGGCCAGCCAGCAGACCGCCTTCGCCCCCCTGGCCGCGCTGCACCTGGTGGGCGGGCTGGCCAATGGCATGGCCCTGTCGCTGGTCCATGGCAGCATGGGCCGCGCCGCCAACCCGCACCGGCTGTTTGCCATCGCGGGCGCGGGCCTGGGCCTGACCGGGGTGATCTTCATGGGCGCCGTGCCCACCCTGCTGGAGGCCCAGGGCGGCCATGTGATCTTTCTCGCCTTCGGGGTGATCATGGGTGTCGCCACCCTGGCCTCGCTGCTGGCCTTCCCGCGCCTGCCCGATGTGGTGCGCAGCGAGCGTAGCGCGCCGCGCGTGGCGCTGGCGTCGGGGGTTCTGGCGGTGGTCGCGGGCGTCAGCCTGATGACCTTCAACCAGACCATGGTCTTTTCCTTCGTCGAGGTGATCGCCCATGCCCGCGACTATGCCCCCCAGGCCATCGTGGCGACGCTGATTGTCATGGGCATCGTCAACTTCGTCGGCCCCGCCCCCCTGGCGGCGCTGCTGGAAAAACGCCTGCCCGCGCGCGGCGTGGTGCTGACCGGCCCGGCGCTGCAAGCGGTGCTGGCCATGACCCTGACCTTCGCAACCGCCTTCGCGGTCTGGGCGCCGGTGGCGACAATCTATGTCGGCGTGCAGATCTTCACCCACACTTTCGCCTTCGGCCTGCTGGCCCGGATGGACCCCACGGGCCGCGCCGTGGCGGCCACGCCCGCCATGCTGATGACCGGCTCGGCCTTCGGCCCGATCGTCGGCGGCCTGCTGCTCGAGACCTTCTCGATCCACGCCCTGGGCCTGATGGCGGTACTGATCGCCGCCCTGGCGATCACCGCCTTCGCCCGGGGCACGCGCCACGCCTGACGCGGCCCCACCCGGGCATTCACCCGCTGAATGTCCGGCATTCCCCCTTTCCATTTTCCCAATGGTCAGGGCGCCCATACCACCGGGCGGGATCCCCCGGGGCCCCGCCCGAGAGCCTTTCCAACGCAAGGAGCCTTCCCATGGCTATGTTCGACTACTTCCCCAACTATGTCTGGAACCTGACCGTCTCTATCGCCATCGCCTCGGGCGCCGAGATGGGCGAGATCATGGACATGTGCCAACCCCTGCTGGAGAAATCCAAGAACGGCGAGGATGCGGGCACCAAGGACTTCATGGTCGAATGGGTGCGCGTGGCCGACAAGCTGGTCTCGATCGCCGAAGAGGAAGAAGAGCTGGGCAACCTCTTTTCCGCCGCCGAAAAGCGCAAGCGCGCGGCGCTCTACTACATCCTGGCCGAACGGATGCAGGGCCAGGGCGACCCGGAACGCATGGTGACCTACCGCAAGGGCCTGGAGAACTTTGCCAAGGGCACCTCCCAGGCGGGCGAAAGCGTCACCCGCGTCGAAATTCCCTATGGCGACAAGGTAATCTCGGCCTATTACACCCCGGCCCAGGGCGTCGAGGGCCCGGCCCCGGCAGTGGTCTATCTGAACGGTCTCGATAGCTGCAAAGAGCTGCTCTACTGGTCCTTCCTGCCCCATGAGCTGGCCAAGCGCGGCATCGCCTCGCTCTGCGTCGATCAGCCCGGCACCGGCGAAAGCCTGCGCCTGCAAGACCTGCCCGCCCATTATGACAGCGAGAAATGGGGCACGCCGATCTACGAATGGCTGGCCGCGCGCGACGACGTGGACGCCGAGCGGATCGGCATCACCGGCATCTCGCTGGGCGGCTACTACACCCCCCGCGTCTGCGCCAACGAACCGCGCTATGCCGCCGGTGCCGTCTGGGGCGCCAACCACAACTGGGCCGAAGTGCAGCAAAAGCGCCTGAACCGCGAGGGCGAGAACCCGGTGCCGCACTACTGGAACCACGTCATGTGGGTCTTCGGCGCCAAGGACATGGACGAATTCCTGGCCAAGGCCGAGGGCTTCAACCTCAACGGCCAGATGGAGAAGATCCGCGTGCCCTTCCTGGTCACCCATGGCTCGAAGGACCGTCAGATCGCCCTGGACTACGCCCATCAGGCCTATGACCAGCTGACCAACTCGCCCAAGCGCCGGCTGAAGATCTTCACCGAACGCGAGGGCGGCGTGGAACATGTGGGCGCCGACAACATGAGCTATGGCCGGGGCTATATCGCCGACTGGTTCGTCGAGGTGCTGGGCGGGCGCGCCGCCCCCGATGCGCCGATCTCGAAACCCGATCTGCTGCGGAGCTGAGCCGATGCGTTTTGCCACCCTGCACGACGGCACCCCCGACGGACGGCTGCATCTGGTCAGCCGCGACAACCTGCGCTGCATCCCCACCGAGGGGGTGCAGACCCTGCAACAGCTGATCGAGAGCTGGGACGCCCTGGCCCCCTCTCTGGAAGAGCAATACGCGGCGCTGAACGCCAGCGAGGAAGGCCCCGATTTCACCGCCGCCCCGGTGATGGCGCCGATGCCGCGCGCCTGGCAATGGCTGGACGGATCGGCCTATGACAGCCACGGCGACCTGATGCAGAAGGTCTTCAACCACGATCCGAACCCCAAGGGGCGGCCGCTGATGTATCAGGGCCTGTCGGATCGCTTCTACGGGCCGCTTTGCGACATCCCCCTGCCGCGCGAGGAAGACGGGATCGACTTCGAGGGCGAGTTCGGGGTGATCGTGGATGCGGTGCCCATGGGGTCGACGGCCGCCGAAGCGCGCGCCCATATCCGCCTGCTGGTGCAAATCAACGACTGGTCGCTGCGCGCCGTGGCCCCGGTCGAAATGAAGACCGGCTTCGGCTGGATCCATGCCAAGCCCGCCTGCTCGATGGCCCCCGTGGCCGTGACCCCGGACGAGCTGGGCGCGGCCTGGCGCGATGCCCGGGTCGACCTGCCCCTGGCGGTGGATCTGAACGGCGCCGAATTTGGCCGCGCCGAGGGCTACCCGATGTCCTATGGCTTTGACGAGCTGCTGGCCCATGCGGCCTGCACCCGCGACCTGGTCGCCGGGACGGTGCTGGGCTCTGGCACCGTGTCGAACGAGAACTTCCGCGAGATCGGTTCGTCCTGCATGGCCGAACGCCGGGCGATCGAGCTGCTGGACGAGGGCGCGCCGCGCACCCCCTTCCTGTCCTTCGGGGACCGGGTACGCATGGAATGCCGCCTGCGCGACGGCGGCGCCCTGTTTGGCGCCATCGACCAGAAAGTGGTGAAAGGGGGCCGCGCATGAGCCGGATCATCGACCTGTCCGTCACGCTGACCGACGATTTCCCCGCCGATCCCCCGGGCATGGGCCCGGAGGTCACCTACAAGGCCCATGACGCGGGCGCTGAGGAATACCAAAAGATGTTCGGCGTGCCCGTCGAACATCAGCTGGATCAGGCGGGCGCGGCGATGGAGCGGCTGACCCTGACCACCCACAACGGCACCCATATGGACGCGCCCTGGCATTATCACCCGACGATGAACCACGGCCAGCGCGCGATCACCATCGACGAGGTGCCGCTGGAATGGTGCATGGGCCCGGGGGTGAAGCTGGACTTTCGCGAGGTGCCCGACGGCCATGTGGTGACGGCGGCCGAGATGGAGGCGGAGTTCGCCCGCATCGGCCATGACCTGCGCCCCGGCGACATCGTGCTGGTCAACACCCGCGCGGGCGCCCTTTACGGGACACCGGGCTATGTGGCGGCGGGCTGCGGCATCGGGCGCGAGGCCACCCTGTGGCTGACCGAACGCGGCATGAAGGTCTGCGGCACCGACGCCTGGAGCTGGGACGCGCCGCTGAAGGGCGTGGCCGAGAAGGCCAAGGCGACCGGCCAGTGGGAGCTCTTCTGGGAAGGGCACAAGGCCGGGGCCAAGACGGTCTATTGCCACATGGAGAAGCTGGCCAACCTCGACCAGCTGCCCGACAGCGGCTTTCAGGTCATGGCCTTCCCGGTGAAGGTGGCGCGCGGCTCTGCCGGCTGGTGCCGCCCGGTGGCAATCCTGGCCGACTAGGCGCCCCTTACCGGGCGATGAGACAGGGCGCGTCGGCCGGGCGCGCCCTGTTGCCGTCAGGCCTGCCCCGCGCCCAGGCTGCGCGAGGCGCGGCGGGTCAGGCGGATCCGGTTGACGAAGGCCAGCAGAAAGACCCCGGTCAGCACCAGAACGATGGTGGCGGCGGGCGAACTGTCCAGCCAGAAGCTGGCATAGGTGCCGCCCAGCATCGACAGCAGGCAGACCAGCACTGACACCCCCAGCATCCGCCCGAAACTGCGGGTGGTCAGAAAGGCGATGGCCCCCGGCGCGATAAGCAGCGCCACCGCCAGGATCAGCCCCGTCGCGGTCAGCGTGGCCACGATGGTCAGCGACAGCACGGTCAGCAGCCCGTAGTGCAGCAGCCCCACGGCCAGCCCCGAGGCCCGCGCCTGGGCCGGGTCGAAACTGAACAGCAGCAGATCCTTCCACTTCAGCAGCAGCGCCGCCGTCACCACCACCGCGATGCTGCCCGCCGTCCACAGATCCTGCGCCCCGACGCCAAGCATGTTGCCGTAAAGGATGTGGTCGAGATGCACGTTGGTCGTGATCGAAGTATAAAGCACGATGCCCAGCCCAAACATGCCGGAAAAGACGACGCCCATGATCGTGTCCTGTTTCACCCGGCTGTTCTCGGCCAGATAGCCGGTGGCCAGGGCGGTGACCATGCCCGCCGCGAAGGCCCCCAGCACCAGCGGCAGGCCCAGAATATAGGCCAGCACCACGCCGGGCAGGATGGCATGGCTGATCGCATCGCCCATCAGGGCCCAGCCCTTCAGCACCAGAAAGCACGACAGCAGCGCGGTCGGCACCGCAACGATGGCGCAGATCAGAAAGGCCATCTGCATGAAGGGGAACTGGAAGGGCAGCAACAGGGTCTCGGTCATGCCTCGGCCTCGCCGTTCAGATCCGCGCCGATATCCTCGGCCAGGGCGGCCCGGGCGCGGCGGCGCGCCGCCAGCATCCCGTGTTTCGGCGCCCAGACGAAGACGGCCAGGAAGATCAGGGTTTGCAGGATGACGATCACGCCCCCCGTGGCCCCGTCCAGGAAATAGCTGATCCAGGCACCCGCAAAGCTGGTGCCGGTGCCGATCGAGACCGAGGTCACGATCAGCCGCGGGAAACGGTCGCACAGCAGATAGGCCGTGGCGCCGGGGGTCACCACCATGGCGATCACCAGAAAGGCCCCCACGGTCTGCATCGCCGCCACCACGCTGGCCGCCAGCAGCACGAAGAACACCGCCTTCAGCAGCCCCGGCCGCAGCCCGATCGACCGCGCGTGGCTTTCATCGAAGAAGACCACCACCAGGTCTTTCCACTTGGCCAGCAGCACCACCAGCGACACCGCCCCGATGATCACCAGTTGCAACGTGTCCTCGGGCGAGATCGCCAGGATATTGCCCATGGTGATGGTCTGGATCGAGACCGCCATCGGATTGACCGAGGCCATGAAGAGGCCCAGCCCGAAGAAGCTGGTGAAGATCAGCCCGATGATCACATCCGTCTTCAACCCCGAACGGTCTGACAGGAACAGCATTGCCGCCGCCGCCAGCCCGCCCGACAGAAAGGCCCCCAGGGCGAAGGGCAGGCCCAGGATATAGGCCCCCGCCACCCCTGGCACGACCGAGTGCGAAAGGGCGTCCCCGATCAGCGACCAGCCCTTCAGCATCAGGTAGGAGGACAGGAAGGCGCAGACGCCCCCCACCAGGGCCGAGACCAGCATGGCGTTCAGCATGTAGCCGTAGGTGAAGGGTTCCAGCAGGTGGCTCACTTTTCGCCCTCCGCCACCCGGGTCCGGTCGCCGTATTGTACGAAGGGGCGTTCGTCATCGGTCAGGATGGTGACATGGCGTTCGTCGTCGTCGTCATGCAGATCGGCCCCGCCCAGGGTGAAATGGCGCAGCACGCCGCCAAAGGCGCGGGCCAGGTTTTCGTGGGTGAAGGTGGTCTCGGTCGGGCCGTAGCCCAGCACGGTTCCCTTCACCAGCACGGTGCGGTCGCAGAACTCGGGCACCGTGCCCAGGTTGTGGGTCGAGACCAGCATCACCCGGCCCTCGTCGCGCAGCTCTCGCAACAGGGCGATGATCTGTTCCTCGGTCTTCACGTCGACCCCGGTGAAAGGCTCGTCCAGCAGGATCACCTGGCCCTCTTGCGCCAAGGCGCGGGCCAGGAAGACCCGTTTCTTCTGCCCGCCCGACAGCTCGCCGATCTGGCGGTGGCGGAATTCGGTCATGTTGACCCGGCTCAGGGCCTCGGCCACGGCGGCATGA
This sequence comes from Pseudooceanicola aquaeponti, assembly GCF_050897975.1. NCBI lineage: Bacteria > Pseudomonadati > Pseudomonadota > Alphaproteobacteria > Rhodobacterales > Paracoccaceae > Pseudooceanicola > Pseudooceanicola aquaeponti. Next base: position 357,810 of record NZ_JBPAXY010000006.1, on the reverse strand, counting down.
TCGGCGGGTTTGGGGCGGCGCAGCAGGCCCATATGGCCATAGCGGCCCATCATCACCACATCCTCGACCAGCACCGGGAAGGACCAGTCGACCTCTTCGGACTGGGGCACATAGGCCACAAGGTTCTTCTTCAGCGCCTCTTTCACCGTCATCCCCAGCAGGCGAATTTCGCCCCCCGCGACGGGGACAAAGCCCATGATCGCCTTGAAAAGGGTGGATTTGCCCGCGCCGTTCACCCCCACCAGAGCGGTCACCGTGCCGCGCGGAATCTCGAAGGTGGCGTGGCGCAGGGCGGTGTGGCCGTTGCGATAGGTCACGGTCACGTCGCTGGCCCGGATGCCGCCCCCCGCCGCCTCGGCGCGGGGATCTGCGGGGTGGGACTGGCTGTCTGTCATCATGCGTCTTTCCATCGGCCCGCCCTTCGGGCCCAGTGTCGTGACACCGGCCCAAGGATCGCGGGCCGGCGAAAAGGTCGCGCCCTAGTTCAGGCCTGCCTCAAGGCCGTCCACAACGGTCTCGGCGGTGACCCTCAGCAGGTCCAGGTAGCTGGGCACCGGCCCGCCCGGCTCCGACAGGCTGTCCACGTAGAGGACGCCGCCGTATGCGGCGCCGGTCTCGCGCGCCACCTGCTTGGCCGGGTCGGTGTTCACCGTGCTTTCGCAAAAGACCACGGGGATGTCGTTGGCCTTCACCCCGTCGATCACCGCGCGCACCTGCTGCGGCGTGCCCATCTGGTCGGCGTTCATCGGCCAGAGATACAGCTCTTTCAGGCCGAAATCGCGCGCCAGATAGCTGAAGGCGCCTTCGCAGGTCACCAGCCAGCGCTGCGCCTCGGGGATCTGGGCGATCTCGGCGCGCAGCGGCTCCAGCGTGGCGCGCAGCTGATCCGCATAGGCCGCGGCGTTGGCGTGGTAGGTCTCGGCATTCTCGGGGTCATGCTCGGCCAGGGCCGTCTCGATATTGGCGATGTAGATCAGGGCGTTGTCCAGCCCCATCCAGGCATGGGGATTGGGCTTGCCCTCGTAGGACCCGGCCGAGATCGAGATCGGGTCGATGCCCTCGGACAGGGTCACGGCAGGCACGTCGCGCAGGTTGGACAGGAACTGTTCGAACCACAGCTCCAGGTTCAGCCCGTTCCACAGGATCAGATCGGCGTCATGGGCGCGCACGATGTCACGCGGCGTCGGCTCGTAGCCGTGGATTTCCGCCCCGGGCTTGGTGATCGAGACCACCTCGGCCGCCTCGCCCGCCACCACGCTGGCCATGTCGGCCAGGACGGTGAAGGTGGTCACAACCTTCATCTTGTCGGCAGCCACGGCCCCCTGCGCCAGAACCATGGCCAAAGCCGTGCCGCCCAGAATGGCCTTGAATGTCGTCGTCATGAAGGGCCCCTTTCGCTGTTGCAACTTATTCTCAACTAAAAAGAAGGCAAGGGGCATGTCAATGCAGTTGCGAACCATTCGCAGGAATGTCATCAAAGCCGCCGGGCCGCCTGCAAAACAGGCGTTTGGCCGCCTCTGGCCTTGGCCGCGCCCAGGCCCTAGCGTGGCCCGCGCGGCTGCACAGCCGATCCATCGCTGAACCACCCCTCTGAAAGGAGGCGCCGATGCCCCCTCTGCCCCACCCGATTCCCGCCGTGCTGAGCGTTTGCTTGCGCGGTGACGACGTGCTGCTGGTGCGCCGTGCCAACCCGCCCGATGCCGGGCTCTGGGGCTTTCCCGGGGGCAAGATCGACCGGGGCGAAACTATGGCCCAGGCCGCCCTGCGCGAGCTGCACGAAGAGACCGGGCTGAGCGCCCTGTCGGCCGGGCCGGTGCTGGGCGCCAGCGATGTTCTGGACCACGGCCCCGACGGTGCGCTGCGGTTTCACTACGTGCTTCTGGCGCTGCTCTGCCCCCTGCCCGAGGATGCCCCCGCCCCCCAGGCCGCAGATGACGCGCAAGAGGCTGCCTGGGTGCCGCTGGAACAGATCGAGGCGCTGCCGACCAGCGCGGGCGTCGCCGACCTGGCCCGGCTGGCACATCGGACCGCCCGGGGCTAGACCGGGGAGCGCGTGACAAAGTCGCGTCTTGCCAAGGGGTTGCGCACGCCGCCCCCGGGAACGGGCAAAACCCGAGCAAAAGACTCGGACGCCAAAACCCGACAAGTTCAGTCAACTATTTGATTTTATTCACTTTTTCTATTGAACTTCGGCCCCGGTGCGGCTATCTAGGGTTCAAGACAGCAAGCCAGCTCTTCGCCAGCAAGCCATCACCAGACGCCAGCCGACGCCCCAGCCCATAGCCAGGTCCGTCCGCCCGCACCGTCCCACCATCGCAGATCCGATCCGCTCGCCACCGCGCCAGCCCGGTCCCTTCGCCGGACCCCGCCCGCCAGGCCGCCAGCCTCAAGGATCCATCCGACGCTGCCCGCCAGCCGCCCAGCCCGCCGCCCCTCGGGGCCCGCAAGCCAGGTCGCCAGCCAGCCGCATGGGACCACCCCGCCACCGGCGCGGGACCATCCCCCTCTGACACACAACCCATACGATAGTCGGATTTCCCCACAGCCCCCTGTGTATAACTGTGGGGTCAGTGTTTTATTGAGTGTCAGAAGTTACCGAAATGCCAAATGCCTTTGAGGCGCGGCAGCCAGGCGGCCCGGTCACGATCGGGATCGCCGGGCAGGATAGCGCGCTGGAACCTGTTATTCGCATCCTGGAAAGCGAGACCGCGCAGCGCAAGATGAACCTGCGTCTCCGGCGCTTCCCCCTGCCCGACCTCAGCCGCCCCGACGCCTCGCGCCAGCTGTTCAGCTCGGCCCGTCAGGGGGGCTTTGACGCGGTGCATTTCGCCGATCCCCTGCGCCGCGACATCACCGACCTGCTGAGCGACCGGCGCTCTGCCTTGACGCCAGGGCGGCTGGTGGACACCTTGCTGTTCGGCGCCGATGGCCCGCCCCAGGGCTGCGACGCGGGCACCTTCGCCCTTCAGGATCAGCTGGCCCCCTTCCTGTCGGGGCGCCGCGCCGAGCATGTGCTGATCATCGGCGCGGGCACCGAGGGGCAGTCGGTGGCCATGGCCCTGGCCGCGCTCGGGGTCGAGCGGCTGACCTTCTACGATCACGACATGGGCCGCGCCGCCGCCCTGGCCAACCTGATCCACCGCGCCACCGGCGCGCGGGCGGCACTGCTGGCCACCACAGACGGGCTGTTTCACGAAATGTCTCGGCCGGGCGTGACCCTTGGCTGGCTGGATGGCATCGTCAACGCCACCCCGGTGGGCAGCGCGCAACGTCCGGGGCAGGTGCTGCCCGACTGCGGGCTGGCCGCGCCGCTGTGGATCGTGGATATCGCCGCCACCGAGGGGGCCACACCGCTGACACGCGTGGCCCGGGCGCGGGGCTGTGCCCTGCTGACCGGGGCCGATATCGCCCGCCGCCGGGCCGAGCGCCTGTTCCAGTGCAGCGCCGGCGCGACGCTGACGGACTGTGGCAACGGCAGTTGCCGGATCGACCTTGGCCTCGGGGCCCTGCCGCTGAGCATCGCGGGCTAGGCGCGCTCCGTCGCGGCGGGCTCAGGCGCGCAGGACGCCCGTGCGCAGCAGCAGCCATTCGGTGACCCCGCCCTTGCGGGGCGCGACCAGGCAATGCAGGACGAAACGCAGCGGTGAAATCTCGGTCATGGCATCCCCCGATCCATGGTCACAGATGATGCAGATCCCCTAGGCCCCGGGGATGACATTCGCGTGACAGGGCCGTGAAGGCTGCGTGTCAGCGCCCGCGCCCTGCCCCGCCGCATCTGGATTTCCCGCGCCCGCCGCGCTAAGCGCGGAAGATGACCCGCACGATCCTCTTCAACAAGCCCTTCGGCGTCCTGCCGCAGTTCACCGACCGCGGCACCGAGGGCTCGGCCCGCCCGACCCTGTCGGATCACATCGACCTGCCCGGCGTCTATCCCGCCGGACGGCTGGACCGCGACAGCGAAGGGTTGATGGTGCTGACCTCGGACGGGCGGTTGCAGGCCCGCATCAGCCACCCGAAGTTCAAGCAGCCCAAACGCTACTGGGCCCAGGTCGAGGGGATCCCCGAGGCCGCCGCCCTGGACGCCCTGCGCCAGGGGGTCACCCTGAAGGACGGCCCGACGCGCCCGGCGAAGGTGCAGCGGATCGAGGAACCGGCGGGCCTCTGGCCGCGCAACCCGCCGATCCGCGTGCGGCAAAGCATCCCCGATGCCTGGATCCAGATCGAGATCACCGAGGGCCGCAACCGCCAGGTGCGCCGCATGTGCGCCCATGTGGGCCACCCCTGCCTGCGCCTGATCCGCGCCGCCATCGGCCCGTGGGAGCTGGGCGATCTGGCACCCGGCGCCTGGCGCGATGCACCAGAGGCGCGCCTGACCCGCTGAAGGGTATGGGGGGGGGCTCTGCCCCCGTCCCGCCTGCGGCACGCCTCCCCCGGAGTATTTCCGGCTCTCGGATATCCCCAGGGGCGGACAGCGCCGTCACGCCAGGCTGGGTAGCCAAAGCACGATCTGCGGGAAGGCCACCAGCCCGGCGATGGTCACCGCATCGGCCACGAAGAAGGGCATCACGCCGCGGAACACGTCCTGCACCGAGACTTCGGGGCGAACGCCTGCCACGACAAAGCAATTCAGCCCGATGGGTGGCGTGATCAGGCAGAACTCGGCCATCTTCACCACCAGGATCCCGAACCAGATCGCGCACATCGGCCCCGACATGCCGAAGGTGCTCTCGGCGGCCGAGACCAACTCGCCCCCGTTCAGCGCCATCACCGCCGGATAGACCACCGGCAGGGTCAACAGCAGCATCCCGATGGCATCCATGAACATCCCCAGCACCGCATAGGCCAGCAGGATCAGCACCAGGGTCAGCATCGGCGATTGGTCCAGACCGGTGATCCAGTCCGAAAAGGCGCGCGGCAGGTCGGCAAAGCCCAGGAAGCGGACATAGATCAGCACCCCCCAGATGATGGTGAAGATCATCGCCGAAAGCTTGGCCGTCTCGATCAGCGCCTCTTTCAGCTGGGCCCATTTCAGCCCGTTCAGCAGGGCCATGACAAAGACCACCGCCGCGCCAAGGGCGCCGCCCTCGGTGGGTGTGCCCCAGGGGTCGCCGCCGAAGGGGTTGTAGATGAAGAAGACGATGATGAAGATCACGAAGAAGATCGGGAAGGCCGGCGGGATCGCCGCGAACCGCTGCCGCCAGGTGAACCCCTTCACCGGGGGCCCGAATTTCGGCAGCGCCAGGGCCAGGCCGACGATCAGCAGCCCGTAGATCAGCGCCGAAAAGGCGCCGGGGATGAAGCCCGCCAGCAGCAACTTGCCCACGTCCTGTTCCACGATGATGGCGTAGATCACCAGGATGGCCGAGGGCGGGATCAGGCTGGCCAGGGTGCCGCCCGCGGCGACGACGCCTGCGGCGAAGCGCTTGTCGTAGTTCAGTTTCAGCATCTCGGGGATGGCGATGCGCGCGAAGACCGCCGAGGTGGCGACCGAGGCGCCCGAGACGGCGGCGAAGCCCGCCGTGGCGAAGACGGTCGACACGGCCAGCCCCCCCGGCAACCAGCCGACCCAGCGTTTGGCAGCCTCGAACAGCGCCTTGGTCAGGCCCGCGTAATAGGCCAGGTAACCGATCAGGATGAAGGTCGGGATCAACGACAGCGACTGGCTGGCGACCTTGGAATGGGGCACCTGGCCTGCGGTCTTCACCGCCACGGTCAGGGCCTTGCCGAAGCGGTCCGGATCGTAGCCGAACTTCGCCCAGAAGATCCAGATCAGTCCGACCAGGCCCGCGATGCCGGCGGCGAAGGCCACCCGCATCCCCAGCACCACGATCAGCAGAAGAAAGCCCGAGACGGCAATACCGATGTCGATAGGGTCCATCTTAGCGCTCTCCTTCCGAAACCAGCATCGCCTCTTCCGCCGCCTGTTCGGCGGCCGATTGCACAAGCGGCACCGCCACCGGCGCCGCCGTGCCCGTGACGATGGCCCGGGCATAGCCCCACAGTTGCAGCACCAGCCGCAGCGACAGGATCGAGAAGGCCACCGGCGCCAAGAGCTTGGCGGGCCAAAGCGGCAGGGCGATGTCGATCGAGCTGTCGCGGCTCCACAGCGGGCGGGCGAAATCGAAGCTGCGTTCGAAATGCGCCCAGGATCCCCAGATCAGCAGGACTATCAGGACCAGCATGAAGAAGGTCGTGAGGAACTCCGCGCTCCACAGGGCGCGGCCCTTCAGGCGGCCCACCAGGATGTCCATGCGGATGTGGCCCCCGTCACGCTGTGTGAAGGAAATCCCCATGAAGGCGATCAAAGGCATCAGTTGTTGAATCCAGTCAACATACCCCGGCAGCGGCGCGTTGAAGAGGTTGCGCCCGCCGACGCTGACCACCGCCAGCACCATCAGCGAGAAGACCGCCACCCCCGAGACCAGCGCCAACACCCGTTCCACGCGGTATAGCCCGCGATCCAACCGGCTCAGCGCCGAGCCGTCCTCCAATACCGACGATAGACCGGCCATTGCCACCCCCCTGACATGCGAAAAGTTACAAAAAGGCCGCCATGCCAGACAGTTGCACGGCGGCCTTCAGGTTTCAGATTACATCTGCGCCTCTTTCAGCGCGGCCATCATCGTATCGTAAAGCTCCTGCCCCGGCAGGCCCTGGGCGGTCATGTCGGCGATCCACTGTTCGCGGATCGGATCGGCCGCCTTGGCGCGGAAGGCCGCCAGATCCTCTTCCGAGAAGGTCACCTTCTCGACGCCCCGTTCGGCCAGGACCTGGTCCCACTTCTCGTAGATCTTGCCGTATTCGGCCAGGTAATGCTCCATCACCACCGGGATGGCGGCGTCCAGCGCCGCGCGGTGCTCGTCCGACAGCATGTCATAGGCATCGGTATTGACCACGACGGGGCAGTTCACGGTGCCGGGGTTCAGGTTGGTGGTCCACCAGTCCGCCATGTCGATGGTACGGAAGCTGAGGTGGGCATGGGGCGCGAAGCTGACCGTGTCGACGGTGCCGCTGTCCAGCGCCGCATAGGCCTCGGACGAGGTGACCGAGGTCGGCACGGCGCCCACGGTGCGGAAGGCCTCGCCGATGCCGCCGGTGGCGCGCACCCGCATCCCCTCGAAATCTTCCAGGGTGGTGCGCGGCGCGCCGGTGCCCACCAGATTGTACTGCGGCAGCGGCGAGGGCATCAGCAACATGGCGTTCCAGCGGCCCAGATCTTCCTTTACTGCCGGGTGGTTATAGACCGCCATTGAGGCTGCGATCTCTTCCTCAAGCGTGTTCACCCCTAGGAAGGGCAGCTCCAGCACGGTGATCGAGGGGTTCTTGTCGCGGTGGTAGCCGGCGCAGAACTGGGCCATCTCGAAGGCCCCGATCGAGATCCCGTCGAGGTTCTCGGTGTTCTTCGACAGACCGCCGTAGCTGATGTTGAGGGTAAATTCGCCGTTGGTGGTCTCGTCCAGCACCTCGGCCAGCTTTTCCACATGGGCGGTGAAGGCGCGCGGCTTGCCCCAGAGCGAGACGCTCCACTCATCCGCCTGGGCAGCGCCGGTTGCACCGAGGCACAGCGCCGCCACGGCGGCGCCGGTCATAATGGTCTTCATGATGTCCTCCCTTGCAGGCCCTCTCCTCCGGGGCCGGTTGCGGGGAGAAGCCTAAAGGCTGAGACCCGTCGCGCAAGTAAATTTCCCTACCGAAAATCCGGTAGAGCCGGGAACGCCGCCCGGACGGAACTAATAGGAATACGGGGCATCCACCCTTTCAGGTTGTGGATATCCCCGCATCCTTTCCCTTTTTCAACATCTTAGGCTGAGGTGGCTTTCAGCGCGGGCGCCACGCGACGCAGCCGCAGCGCATTGGTGACCACGATGACCGAGGAGGCCGCCATGGCCGCCGAGGCCAGCATCGGCGACAGCATCGGCCCGCCCCAGATCGCCAGCAGCCCCGCCGCCACCGGGATCAGCGCGACGTTATAGGCGAAGGCCCAGAACAGGTTCTGCCGGATATTGGCCATGGTGCGCCGCGACAGGTCCAGCGCGGTGACCACACCGCGCAGGTCGCCGCCGATCAGCACCACCTCGGCCGCCTCCATCGCCACATCGGTGCCCGAGCCCATGGCCAGGCCCACATCCGCCGCCGCCAGCGCCGGGGCGTCGTTGATGCCGTCGCCTGCGAAGATCACCGCCCCTGCCTCGGCACGCAGCTCTTCCACGGCGCGGGCCTTGTCGGTGGGTTTGACCCCGGCGCGAACATGTTCGATGCCCAGCTCTTCGGCCACATGGCGGGCGGCTGCGGGGCTGTCGCCGGTCACCATGGCCGGATGCAGCCCGCGCGCCTTCAGCGCCGCGATCACCGCCCGGGTCTCATCCCGGATCTGGTCAGAGATCGCCAGAACCGCCAGCGGCTGGTCGAGCTTCTCGGCATAAAGCACCGTGGCACCTTCATTTTCCCAGTCCTCGGCCTGTGCCGCCAGGGCCTCGGGCAGTTCGGCGCGCAGGAAGGCGCGGTTGCCGATGCGGATCTCTTCGCCACCCACCGTGCCGGTCAGCCCCTCGCCCGGGATGGCGGTCACCCCCTCGGCCTGGGGCAAGGGCAGCCCGCGCGCCTCGGCGCCCGCGACGATGGCGCGGCCGATGGGATGCTCCGACTGCGCCTCCAGCGCGGCCAGCAGGGCCAGGGCCGTATCCTCGTCGCCAACCGCCGCGATGCCGCCCAGCACCGGTTTGCCCAGGGTCAGGGTGCCGGTCTTGTCGAAGGCCACCACCCGCGCCTCTTGCATCCGTTGCAGGGCGTCGCCCCGGCGGAACAGAACCCCCAGTTCCGAGGCCCGCCCGGTGCCCACCATGATGGAGACCGGCACCGCCAGCCCCATGGCGCAGGGGCAGGCCACCACCAACACCGACACGGCGGCGACCACCGCCGCCCCCAGCCCGCCCCCGGCGATCCACCAGACCGCGAAGGCCAGAGCCGCCGCGACGATCACCGCGGGCACGAAGACCCCGGCGATCCGGTCGACCAGGTTCTGTACCGGCAGCTTGGTGCCCTGGGCCTCGTCCACGGCCTGCATGATACGGGCCAGAACCGTATCCTCGCCCGTGGCCGTGGCGCGCATCACCAGCGCGCCCGCGCCGTTCACCGTGCCGCCGATTACCGGATCGCCCGCGCGACGGGTGACCGGGATCGGCTCGCCCGTCACCATGCTTTCGTCGATATCCGAGGCGCCCTCGGCCACCACCCCGTCCACCGGCAGGCGGTCGCCGGGTTTCAGCGCGATCATGTCCCCCGGTTGCAGAGCACTGACCGGCACCGCCGACAGGGTGCCATCGGGGGCGCGCAGCATGGCTTCGCGCACCTGAAGCCCGGCCAGCCGCCGGATCGCCGCCGAGGCGCGCCCGCGCGCCCGGGCCTCCATCCAGCGGCCCGCCAGGATCAGGGTCACGATGACGGCGGCGGCCTCGAAATAGACATGGGCCGCGCCCTCGGGCAGCAGGGCCGGGCCAAAGGTCGCCAGGGTGGAATAGGCCCAGGCGGCAGAGGTGCCCAACACCACCAGGGCGTTCATGTCCGGGGCCAGGTGGCGGATCGTCGGCAGGCCCAGGCGGAAGAACCGCGCGCCGGGCCAGGCCAGCACCAGGGTGGTCAGGACAAACTGGATGACGTTGGAGGTGGTCTGGCCCAGGGTCGCGGCGATCCAGTGGTGGAAGGCGGGCACCAGGTGGCCGCCCATGGCCAGCACCATCACCGGCAGGGTCAGCGCCGCCGCCACCAGCGTGTCGCGCCGCAGCGCCGCCGTTTCCGCCTCGGCCCGGGCCTGAGCCTGATCTGCGGCACTGGCGCCGCCCTCGGCCTCTTGCGCGGAATATCCCGCCTTTTCAATCGCCTGCACCAGGTCTTTCATGTTGACCGCGCCGGTCAGGACGCGGGCCCGCGCGGTGCCGTTGGCCAGGTTGAACCCGGCCTCTTCGACCCCCGGTAGGGCGGTCATCGCGCCTTCGATCCGGGCCGCGCAGGATCCGCAGGTGGCGCCCTCGACATCCAGAACCAGGGTGGTTTCCGCCGCCGGATAGCCTGCCTCTTGCAGCCGTGCCGCCACGGCGGCGGGGGTCAGGCTGCCGTCGTGGTCGATCTCGGCCTTGCGGGTCGCCAGGTTCACCCGCGCGGCCCGGGTGCCGGGCATGTCCGACAGGGCGGTCTCGGCGCGGCGCACGCAGCCGCCGCAGTTCAATCCGGTCACTTCCAGGGTGAGGGTCTGATCCTGCGGCACGATCTGGTCCATGGGGTTTGACCTTCTGGCAAATGGGGTATGACCAAATACATGGGTCCGCCGCTCACCAAAGGTCAAGGGGCAGCCCTGCTGCCCCTTCTGCGGCGCATGGCCGCCCTTCCCTGCCTGCAATCGCCAGCAGGCGCTGCCTAGCCGACCCGCGCACCCGCGACGAAGACCGAGCGCACCACCGGCACATTGCCCCGTTTGGCAAAGCGGATCAGGTCGGCCCGCTGGCCCACCTCCAGCGCGCCCCGGTCGTTCAGCCCCGAGGCCCGCGCGGGCGCGCGCGTCACCGTGGACAACCCGCGCGCCATGTCGCCCCAATGCTCGCCCAGCATGACGGCGGCCTGCAACAGCGCCGCGGGCACATAGTCCGAGCTGATGATGTCCAGAAGGCCCAGATCGGCCAGTTCCATGGCGCTGACATTGCCCGAATGCGAGCCGCCGCGCACCAGGTTGGGCGCCCCCATGATGGTCTTGATCCCGTGGTCATGGCAGGCCCGGGCCGCCTCGACCGTGGTCGGGAATTCGGCCAGGCGGATCCCGTGGGCGGCCGAGGTCTCGACCTGGGCGCGGGTGGTGTCGTCATGGCTGGCCAGCACGGCACCATAGCGCGCGGCGGCCTGAACCGAGGCCTCTTCGTGCCGCGCCCCCAGCCGGTCGTGCAGGTCGTACAAGAACTGGCAATAGTCGTCGAAACCTTCCTTGGACAGGCCATGCTTGCCGCAAACGTAATCCTCGAATTTCGAGATGTCGCTGAACTGGCGCTGGCCCGGCGTGTGATCCATCAGGGAAACGATGCCGACGTTGTCCTCGGGGCCGAACTCGCTGAGTTCCTCGATCAGGGTCTCGGAACAGGTCTCGGCCCGCAGGTGCAACTTGTGGCTGATCTTCAGGGCCCCGGCCCGGCGCATCGCCGCGATCTCATCGGCCATGGGGCGGGCGTAACGGCGGTAGTCGCCCTTCGACCCTTCGACGATCGAACCCACGCGGATGGCGTCAAAGACCGTGGTGATGCCACAGCCGCAGAGCTCGGCGTCATGGGCGACGATGGCGGCGTGATGCGGCCAGTGGGCCTTGGGGCGGGGGGTGATGTGGCGCTCCAGGTTGTCGGTGTGCAGCTCGATCAGACCGGGCGACAGGAAATCGCCCTCGCAGTCCAGCGCGCCCGATGGCACGGCGCCGCTGCCGATCTCGGCGATCTCGCCATCCCGGATCACCACATGGCCGGGCCGGGTCTCGTCCGGCAGCACCAGCATGGCATTGGCCAGCACGCATTCGCCCGTCCGCGTCGTTGCCATTTCGTCCTTCATTGCACCTGTCCCATCTCTTCGCCCGCGTCCTGCGGGGCCTTATCCAGAAGCGCCAGCACCGCCGCGACGGTGTCCTCCAGCGGGCCGGAATTGTCCAGTTCCACGGCCGCGACGCCCTCGGGCAGGGCAAAGCCCGCCCGCGCCAGGCGCCGTTCGATCTCTGCCGCCGTTTCGCGGCCCCGCTGCGCCAGCCGCGCCGCCAGCACCGGCGCAGGCGCGGTCAGCAGAACGCAGGTAAAGCCCGGCACCTTGGCCCGGGCCTCGGGCAGCACGGCCCGCGACAGGTTGACCAGCAGGTCCTGCCCCGCCGACAGATCCGCCAGCACGCCGCGCGGGATGCCGTAGTGCAGCCCATGGGCGGGCCAGGACAGCAGGAAGTCGCCCGCCGCCGCGCGCCGGGTGAACTCGGCCTCGGTCACGCCGTCGAACTCCTCGCCCCCTGCCTCGCTGGGCCGGGTGATGACCCGGCGCACCAGCCGGATCCCGGGCCGCGCGGCGGCCACGGCCGCCATCACGCTGTCCTTGCCGACGCCCGAGGGGCCGACGATGCCAAGAAGCCTGCCCGCCATCTCAGGCCGCCCGAACCGGGGTGAAGCCGGTCACGTCGATCTCGCGGTCGCAGACCCGCTCGCGCGCCTCGACGTCGTGGAAGATGCCGACGATGGCCGCGCCACGCGCCTTGGCCTCTTCGATCAGGCCCAGCACCTCTTCGCGGTTGGTGGCATCCAGGCTGGCGGTCGGTTCATCCAGCAGCATGGCTGGGTACTGCCGGGCAAAGCCGCGCGCGATGTTGACCCGCTGCTGTTCGCCGCCCGAGAAGGTCAGCGGCGACAGCCCCCAAAGGCGCTCGGGGATGTTCAGCCGCCGCAGCAGTGCTTCGGCCCGCGCCCGCGCCTCGTCCTGGGCCACGCCGACCGACAACAGCGGCTCGGCCACCACCTCCAGCGTCGGCACCCGGGGCACCACGCGCAGGAACTGGCTGACATAGCCCAGCACCTCGCGCCGCACCCGCAGCACCTCGCGCGGCTCGGCCGCCGCGATGTCGACGCCGCCCACCAGGATCCGCCCGCTGGCGGCCAGGTAGTTGCCGTAGATCATCCGCATCAGGGTGGATTTGCCGGCCCCCGAGGCCCCCACCAGGGCCACGCATTCGCCCGGCATCACCGACAGCGAGGCGCCTTCCATCACCGGAATGGTGGTGCCGCCCTGATTGTGCAGGGTAAAGGTCTTGGTCACATTCTCGACCGAGATCATCGCATCCGTCATCGTGCTTTCCTCAAACCTGAAGAACCGAGCTGACCAGCAGCTGGGTATAGGCGTGCTGCGGATCGTCCAGCACCTGATCGGTCAGGCCGGTTTCCACCACATGGCCCGATTTCATCACCATCAGCCGGTCCGCCAGCAGGCGCACCACGGCCAGGTCATGGGTGACGATGATCGCCGAGAGGCCCATCTCGCGCACCAGCCCGCGCAGCAGGTCCAGCAGACGCGCCTGCACGCTGACGTCCAGCCCGCCCGTGGGTTCATCCATGAAGACCAGGCGCGGCCCGGTGACCAGGTTGCGCGCGATCTGCAAGCGCTGCCGCATCCCGCCCGAGAAGGCGGTCGGGCGGTCATCCATGCGGTCGGCGGCGATCTCGACCCGGCCCAGCCAGTCCTCGGCCTTGGCGCGGATGTCGCCGTAATGGCGCGCCCCCAGCCCCATCAGCCGCTCGCCCACATTGCCGCCGGCGCTGACGTTCATCCGCAGCCCCTCGTGGGCGTGCTGATGCACGAAGGCCCAGTCGGTGCGGCTCAGCATCCGGCGCTCGGGCTCGCTCATGGTGACGGTATCCACCAGGGCGCCCTGCTGATCGAACAGCACCCGGCCCTGATCGGGGGCCAGATGGCCCGCCAGGCAGTTCAGCAAGGTGGTCTTGCCAGAGCCGCTTTCGCCGACGATGCCCATCACCTCGCCGGGGTACAGATCGAAGGACACGTCCTCGCAGCCGATCCGCCCGCCGTAGTATTTCGCCACCTCTTCCACCCGCAGCAGCGGGCGGTCGGTGACCCTGTCGAAATCCTTCATCTCTCGCCTCTCCGTTCCAGCCCGGGGCGCATCCGCCCCATGGCGATGGAATCCGCCAGATAGCCTTCGGTCATCGTGTCCCCGCGCAAGAGACCCTCGCGCTCGAACCCGTGTTTCTCATACAGCGCCAGCGCCGCCGCATTCTCGGCCGCCGCCTCAAGGTAGATGCGGCGCAGGCCCAGCCAGTTGTCGGCCAGATCCAGCACCGCCGTCATCAGCTGGCCGCCCAGGCCCCGCCCGGCGAAATCGTCGTGCACCGCCAGGAAGAGATCGGCCATATGCCCCTGACGGCCACGTCGCGGCATCAGGCAGACCAGGCCCACCACCTTGTCTTGCAGCACCGCCACGATGCTGCGCGCCGTGCCCTCGCCGTCGCCGCGCAGGAACAGCGCGCGGACCTCGGCCTCGGTCGGATAGGGCAGCCGCATGGTGCCCAGGCGCACCTGGGCGCCGCCCAGGATCTCGACCAGATCGGCCAGATCCTCGGGGCGTGGCGCACGCAGATCGGCGCTCACGCCGCATCCTCCGCCGCCACGCCCAGCGGGCCCAGATGCCCCGCCGCACGCCGCTCGCCGCAGTAATCGGTGTCGGAACAGACGAACATCCGCCCGCCCGCGTCATCGGTGATCACCTCGTCCAGATAGCTGTCCTGGGCGCCGCAGAGATCGCAGCCATGCTGGGCCTTCATCCGGGTGAAGGGGTAGTCCTCGAAATCCAGGCTGACGACCTGGCAATAGGGCGGCAGGGCATAGATGCGTTGCTCGCGCCCGGCGCCAAACAGCTGGATCCCCGCCATCTCCAGCTTGGGGTTGTCGAACTTGGGGATCGGGCTGGGGTCCATCACATAGCGCCCCTCCACCTTCACCGGATAGGCGTAGGAGGTGGCGATCTCGCCGTGCCGCGCGATGTCCTCGTAGAGCTTGACGTGCATCAGCCCGTATTCCTCCAGCGCGTGCATCTTGCGGGTCTCCACCTCCGACGGCTCAAGAAAGCGAAGGGGCTCGGGGATCGGCACCTGGTAGACCAGCACCTGGCCCTCGGTCAGGTCACGTTCGGGGATGCGGTGGCGGGTCTGGATCACCGTGGCCTCGGCGGTCTTCTCGGTGGTGGCGACCTGGGCCACCTTCTCGAAGAAGCGGCGGATGGACACGGCGTTGGTGGTGTCATCCGCCCCCTGGTCGATCACCTTGAAGCGGTCCTCGGGCACCATGATGGCGGCCGAGATCTGCACGCCGCCGGTGCCCCAGCCATAGGGCATGGGCATCTCGCGGCTGGCAAAGGGCACCTGATAACCCGGGATCGCCAGCGCCTTCAGCAGCGCACGGCGGATCATCCGCTTGGTTTGCTCGTCGAGATAGGCAAAGTTGTATTCAGACATGACAGGAGCCCCCCGCATGGACATGGTTTTCATCGCCTTCTTCGGCGTTCTGGCGCTGGTCGTGGCGCTGATCGTCGGCATCGCCGGCTGGCGCGTCTTCTTCGGCAGCGCAAAGGACCTGCCGAATTCCGGCCCGGCCCGCCGCACCCGCGTCCATGGCCGGGCGATCCGCCCGACGCCGGGCCATGGCAGGCCGAAGGCCAAGCGCCCGCCCGAGGGCTGAGGCGCCCCCTGCCCCTATCCGATAGCCGAAAATACTCTCGCCGAAGGCATCGGCCCGGCACGGGTCGAAAGAGGGATGACCACTCATTCCGCCGCCTCCCGGCTGGCGCCCTGGGCCCGCGCCTCGTCCGCCTCGCGGCGGATCTTGCGCACCAGCTCCAGTTCCGACTGGAAGTCGACGTAATGCGGCAGCTTGATATGCTCAAGAAAGCCCGTCGCCTGGATATTGTCCGAATGGTACAGCACGAATTCCTCGTCCTGCGCCGGGGCGCCCTTGTTGTCCTCGCCCAGCTCTTTCCAGCGCAGCGCCCGGTCGACCAGGGCCATGGAGATG
The DNA here is from genome assembly GCF_050897975.1 of Pseudooceanicola aquaeponti. Lineage (NCBI taxonomy): Bacteria > Pseudomonadati > Pseudomonadota > Alphaproteobacteria > Rhodobacterales > Paracoccaceae > Pseudooceanicola > Pseudooceanicola aquaeponti. The sequence goes on along the minus strand of NZ_JBPAXY010000006.1, from coordinate 342,231 downwards.
GCCTTGCGCTCGGTCTGGCCGAAGACCAGGCCATAGCCGCGGGTGAACTGCGGCGGCTCGGATTTCGAGCCCAGGAACTGGTTCACCGTCTCGCATTCGGTCAGGGTGATCTCGCCCAGCTCGATGGCAAAGCCCAGCTCGGGCACCTCGGCCTCGACCGGAACGGTGCCGATGCGCAGCTCGCCCACGAAGGGGTGGTTCTTGGCATAGCCCCGCTGGGTCGAATAGGCCATCGACAGCACAAAGCCCTCGTCGCCCCGGGTCAGCGCCTGAAGGCGCAGCGGGCGGTTGGCGGGCAGCTCCAGCGGTTCGCGGGTCAGATCGCCCGGCAGGTCCTCTTCCGCCACGGGCGGCACCTCGTCCTGGATCAACCCCTCCTGGTTCAGAAAGGCGGTGACACGCGGCATCACCGGGGGCTCGGCCGCGCCCTGCGGTTCGGCCTCGCGCGCGGCTTCCGCGCCCGTCAGCCCCTCGGCCTCCAGCGCGAAATCCAGCAGACGGTGGGTATAGTCGAAGGTCGGGCCCAGCACCTGGCCCCCCGGCACATCCTTGAAGGTGGCCGAGATACGCCGGTCGCAGGCCATGGCGCCGGTGTCCACCGGATGGGAATAGCCAAAGCGCGGCAGGGTCGTCCGGTAGGCGCGGATCAGGAAGATCGCCTCGATCAGATCGCCCCGCGCCTGCTTGATCGCCAGGGCCGCCAGATCGGGATCGTAGAGAGAGCCTTCGGCCATCACCCGGTTCACCGCCAGGGCCAGCTGTTCGCGGATCTGCGCCACCGACAGCTCGGCCACCGCCAGATCGCCCCGGCGCGCCTCGTCCAGCCACTCATGGGCCTTGTCGATGGCCTTTTCGCCACCTTTCACTGCCACATACATCAGACAGCCTCCCCTTCGCTCACGCGGGTCGAACGGGGCAGCGCCCAAAGGGAACTGCCGTCGCAGAAGTAGAAATCCAGCCCCAGCGGGAAAAGCGCCCGGTTGCCCTGGAAGGGCGTGACCGCAGGCAAGGAGACCGCGCGGCTGTCCTTGATCCCCGGCCCGCTCAGGCTGACCGGCTGGCCCTCATAGGCGCCGTCGACAATCAGCGTGGCCGACCGGTCCGGATATTCCGCCGTACCGATGGCGTATTGGCCCAGATCGCCCATGGCCGCCCAATCGCCCAGCACAAAGGCCGCCTCGGTGGCGCCGACCAGCGGCGCGGCGCAATGGAAGGTGATCCAGTCGCGCAGCTCGGGCCGGTCATGATCGCCCGCCAGATGCAGCGGCGTCTCGGGGTCGCACAGAACCAGCAGCAGGGTGGCCGCCGCCGGGCTGACCGGCGCGGGCGCGGCGCCCGTCTCGGCCAGATGCTGCACCTCGCCCGGACGCGCCATCGCCTCTAGCGCGGCGCGGAAGGCGCGGGCCGACTGGCGTGGGCCGTCGCTGAACCCGCCCAACAGGGCTTCGCTTGCCATGACCATCAGTCTTCTCCCCGTACCATGGTGAAGAAATCCACCTTCGTCTGCTCGGCCCGGGCCGCACGGGCGGCGCGGGCCGCCGTCATCTCGGCCTCCAGCGGCTCCAGAAGCTCGGCGCGCAGGCGCGCCGCCTCGGGGCCCTGCATCGCCGCGTCCACCAGCGCCGCGATCTCGGCCTTCTTGCGGTCGCGCCCCTGCACCATGGCATGGCCGACCGCCCCTGCCTCTGTGCGCAGCGAACAGCGGGTCACCGTCATCTCGCCCAGATTGAACGCCGCCCCGGTGCCGCCGGTGCGGCCCCGGACCATCACGCCGCCCACCTCGGGCGCCCGCAGCCAGCTAAAACCAACTTCGGTTCCCGCCGCCGCCCAAAGGGTCGCCAGACGCCCCGCAGGGGCCTTCGCCAGAAGCGACATCCAGGCTTTCCGGGCCGCCTCCTCTTTCGTCAATTCCCGCCGATCGGCCATTAGACATCCTTGCAGACTTGTCTAGATTTCTATACAACTAGACAAATCCTTAGACATCCGACCCGAGTCGCACAAGCCCAGGCACCCCATTTTCAGAGTGAAAGTTTCATGACGCCCCCCGATGGTTCGCTGTCCCGCAAGACCCCGCTGTGGCGCTCGATCGCCGATGCGCTGACCAATGACATCGCCTCGGGGCGCTACCGCCCCGGCGACCGCCTGCCGACCGAGGCCGAACTGTCGGCCCGTTTCGGCGTCAACCGGCACACGGTGCGGCGCGGCCTGGCGGCCCTGGCCGAGGCCGGGCTGACCCATGCCCGGCGCGGCGCGGGCGTCTTCGTGGCGCAAAGCCCCACCGATTATCCCATCGGGCGCCGGGTACGCTTTCACCAGAACATCCGCGCCGCCGGGCGCCTGCCCACCAAGAAACTGCTGCTGGTGGAAACCCGCGCCGCCGATGCGCAAGAGGCGGCGCTGCTGCACCTCGACCCGGCGACCCAGGTGCTGGCGACCGAGGGGATCTCGCTGGCCGATGACCAGCCCGTGGCACTGTTCCGGTCGATCTTTCCGGTGACCCGCCTGCCCGGCCTGCCCGACAGCCTGGCGCGACTGTCGTCGATCACCCTGGCGCTGCGCGACAATGGCATCCCCGACTATACCCGCGCCTGGACGCGGATCACCGCCAAGCTGGCCAATGCCCATCAGGCGGTGCAGTTGCAGCTGCGCGAGGGCGACCCGATCCTGCGCACCACCTCGCTGAACGTCGACCCTGAGGGGCAGCCGCTGGAATACGGGCGCACCTGGTTTGCGGGCGACCGCGTCACCCTGACCCTGGGCGAGGACGAGGGGGCCTGACCCGCCCCTCTGGGGCAAAGGCGATTCAAAGCTGTAATCACGGCGATTTCAGCCCAATTTGAACGAATGGGCGCCGTTACGTCACGCCGCCGATACAATCAGAGGTTATCCACAGCGAACAAAAGTTCGAGCAGAGCCATGCCCCAGACCTTGCCCAGCCTGCGCCTGACCGGCGCAACCATCCTGCGGGACGGCGCCCTTCAGGAGCGGTCCATCGCCTTCGCCGAAGGCCGGATCACCCGTGGGCCGCTGCCCGAGGTGGACCTGACCGGCTATCTGGTGCTGCCCGGGATCATCGACCTGCACGGCGACGCCTTCGAGCGGCATATCGCGCCGCGCCCGACCGCCCCTTTCCCGATCGCCACCGGCTTGCGCGCCACCGACCGCGACGCGGCCGCCAATGGCATCACCACCGCCTGGCTCGCACAAAGCTGGTCCTGGGAGGGCGGCCACCGCGGCCCCGATTTCGCCCTGTCGTTGCTGGAGGGGCTGCGCGCCTATCGCGGCGCGGGCCATGCCCTGACCGACCTGCGCGTGCAGATCCGCTGCGAGACCCACACCGCCGAGACCGAGGCCCGCCTGCTGGACGCGGTGCGCCGCTACGGGGTGGATTACGTGATTTTCAACAACCACCTCGACGAGGCGGTGCTGATGATGGAAAGCCGCCAGGAAGAGCTGATCCTCTGGGCCCGCAAGGCCGGGCGCAGCGCCCAGGACCATATGCAGATCGTGCAGGCGGCCAAGCGTCAGGCGCGCGAGGTGCCCCGCTATCTCTGCCGCCTGGCCGAGCAGTTCGACGACATGGGCGTGATCTACGGCAGCCATGACGACCCCGACGGCGAGACCCGAGAGACCTTCTCGATGATCGGCGCCAAGGTCTGCGAATTTCCCACCGCCCGTTCGGCGGCGGCCCTGGCCCGGGCGGTCGGCGATCCCATCCTGATGGGGGCGCCCAATGTGGTGCGCGGCGGCTCGCAGTCGGGCAATATCGCCGCGATCGAGCTGATCCGCGCCGGTCTTTGCGACGCGCTGGTCTCGGATTACTACTACCCGGCGCTGCACCAGGCGGCCTTCGCCCTGGTCGACAGCGGGCTGCTGCCCCTGCCCGCGGCCTGGGACATGATCTCGGCCCGCCCCGCCGAGATCCTGCGCCTGCCCGACCGGGGCCGCCTGCACCCGGGGCTGCGCGCCGACATGGTGGTGATCAACCAGGAGACCCGCGCCATCGAGGCCACGATCTCGGGCGGCCGCATCACCCACCTGGCAGGCGAGGCCGCACATCGCTTCGCCGCCCTGCCCCAGCGCCCCGCCCTGGCGGCGGAATAGGCGGAAGGCGGGCTAAACCCCGCCCTACCCGCCGCCCGGCCCCCTCGCAGAGCATATCTTCCCAAAGGCACCCGCGCGCGCCCTCGCCCTCAGGGCACCCCGCCCCACCTTTCTCGTTGCCAAAAATATCCCGGGGGGAATTGAACCCGGCACGGGCTCAAGGGGGGCAGAGCCCCCTTACCCCTGCCATGTGTCGCCATCCGGCGACGGGGGGGTAGCCCCCCTCAGCCCTCGTATTTCTCCAGAAACGCCTCGGCGCTCAGGGCGCGGAAATCCTCCAGCCGGTCGCGCAGAGTGGCGTGATCCCAGTCCCACCAGGCCAGGGCGATCAGCCGGTCGGCCAGGGCCTCGGGCTGGCGGCGGCGCAGCACACGGGCGGGGGTGCCCGCGACGATGGTATAGGGCGCCACATCCTTGGTCACCACGGCGCCCGCGGCCACCACGGCGCCGTCGCCCAGATTGACCTCGGGCTTGATCATCGCGCCATTGCCGATCCAGGTATCATGGCCCACGTAGGAGCGCCGCGCGCGGCGATGCTCGAAGAAGGCCGCGTCATTCTCGGCATCGTCCCAGTAATCCGCCGAGCGATAGAGGAAATGATGGCAGGCCGCCGTCTCCAGCGGGTGATCGGTGGCGCCGATCCGGGTGAAGGCGGCGATATTTGCAAATTTGCCGATGGTCGCATTGGCCACATCGGCGTAGCGGTCGCAATAGCTGTAGTCGCCGAAACTGGAATGGGCGATGCGGCTGCCCCGGCCGATCTCGACATAGCGGCCCAGCCGGGCCTCGCTCAGCTCTACATCCGGGTGCAGATAGGGGGTCTCGGCGGTCAGTCGGGCCATGGGATGTCCTTTGGAAGCGGCAGGGCGCGGAGATCCTCCCGCGCCCTTTCAAATCAGTCTATCGGCCTAGCAAAGCTGCAAAGCACCTGGTTTGCAAAGGGAACCGGCGGGCTAGTGGCCGCCCTCGTCGCCCTTGATCAGCTTGCGGCGCAGCCAGCCCGAGAAGCTGTCCATGGCAAAGACCATCAGCACCACCAGGATGATGTAATAGCTGACCTCTTCCCAGTCCTTCTGGGTGATCATCGCCTGGGTCAGCAACAGACCGATCCCGCCGCCGGTGATGGCGCCAATCACCGTGGCCGAGCGGGTGTTGCTTTCGAAGAAATACAGCACCTGGGACAGCAGCACCGGCGTCACCTGCGGGATCACCCCGAAGCGGTAGCGCTGCACCGGCTTGGCCCCGGTCGAGCGGATGCCCTCGATCTGCTTTTCATCGACGTTTTCCAGCGCCTCCGAGAACATCTTGCCGAACGACCCGGTGTCGGTCAGCAAGATCGCCAGCGCCCCGGTCATCGGCCCGGGGCCGAAGGCGCGGGCCAGCACGATGGTCCAGATCAGCGCGTCCACCCCGCGGCACAGGTCGAAGATGCGGCGGAACAGCTGGCGCACCAGCATCAGCGGCGTGAAGTTGCGCGCCGCCAGGAAGGCCAGCGGCAACGCCACGATGGCCGCACCGAAGGTGCCCAGGAAGGCCATGAGCAGGGTCTCGAACAGGGCCCAGGCCACATCGGAATGGCGCCACATGGCATTGTGCCAGAAGTCATCCCAGATCGCCGACGCCTCGCCATTCACGGCGCGCGACAGCAGCTCGCCCGGCGACATCCCGTGATAGGGGCTGTCGAGGGTGAAGAAGAACAGCTCCCAGCCGAAGGCATAGCGGAAGACCTCGGTGCGGTTGCGGGTGATGGTCAGCCGCGCATCGGGCAAAAGCACCATCACCCGGTTCTTCGAGGCGCTGATATAGTCGGGCAGCGGCCCCTCGGGGAAGGTCGCATTGGCGCCGCCATTGCCGGGGGCCGCGCTGATGGTGCCATAGCCCGGCACGTCCATCTCGACATGATCGGGGAAATACCGCACCTCCTGCCCGCCGGGCAGCGCGATGGTGGTCACATCCCCCGCGACGCTGACCCAGTCGGGATGGGCGCCTTCGGGATATTCGCCCTTGCGCTCGCCCTCGATGGCATAGGCCACCACGCCCGAGCGGTTGTCGCGTTCCACATGGGTCTTGTAGCTGTAGACGTCGCGCACCAGGGTGGCGCCGTTTTCGGGCCGGGCGCGGTCGATCAGACCCGCCACGTCGAAGGCGAAGAAGGCATAGGCCAGATAGGCCAGCACCAGCGCGGGCAGGCCGAAGGACCACAGGCGCTTGGCGCGGAACAGCTGTTCGGTCTGCGCCTTCAGGTCGGAAATGGGGGCGTCGGCGGTCATGGTCATGCCAGGATCTCCTCCTTGCGGCCATGGGTCAGCCGGTCACGGAAATAGCTGCCGATCTGGTCCACCGCGACGATGGTGACGAAGAGCAGCAGGAAGATGGCGAAGGCCTCGTCATAGCGGCCAATGCCCCAGGCCATGGCGTTCTTCAGCTCGTAGCCGATGCCGCCGGCGCCGACGAAGCCCAGGATGGCCGAGGCGCGGATGTTGATCTCAAACCGCAGCAACGCATAGCTGAGGTAGTTGGGGGCCACCTGCGGCATCACCCCCAGCACCATACGCTGCGTCCAGCTGGCGCCGACCGAGGTCAGCCCCTCGACCGGCTTCAGCGAGGCGTTCTCGTTCACCTCGGAGAAAAGCTTGCCCAGGGCGCCGACGGTGTGGAAGGCGATGGCGATCATCGCGGGCACCGGCCCGCCGCCCAGCACGAAGATCAGCACCAGGGCGATGACGATCTCGGGCACCGCGCGCATCACGTCCATCATGCGGCGCCACAGCGGGATCAGCCGCGGCCAGCGCGCCAGGCCCCGGGTCGCGAGCATCGACAGCAGGATGCCCCCGGCCGCGCCAATCAGGGTCGAAACGGCGGCGATGTTCAGCGTCTCGATCAGCGCAGGGAAATAGGTCACCAGGTTGGTGGGCAGTTCGGCGATCTTCTCGGCCGCCTCGGACAGCACGGCGGCGGGGAAATCCCCCAGCTGATGCAGACCGCCCCAGAATCCACCCGCATTGCGGTCTTCGGCGGTCAGGAACCCGCCCGCCATCAGCGCCACGAACAGCGCCAGTATCACGCCGCCATAAAGGCGCTTGCGGCGCGTCTGCGCCATGTAGCTTTCACGGATGTCAGCGGTCGAGGGCGCCCCCGGGGGCGTCGCGGTCAGGTCGGTCATGGAGGATCCCGCAAAATGGGCGAAGGGCCCGCGCAGCACGGCGCGGGCCCTTCAGACGTCAGGCGATCAGCCGCCGATTTTCGACTGGCGAGCCGCGACGATCGACTTGTAGGTCTCGTGGGTCACCGGGACGAAGTCCTTGGCGTCGCCCGCGGCCACACCATAGGCGCACTCGGCGTCTTCTTCCCACAGGTTGGCGGTCAGCTCGGTCACGATGTCCTTGACCTCTTGCGGCAGCGCCTTGCGGATGACGAAGGGACCTTCGGGGATCACGTTCGACTGCCAGATCTGGACCATGTCGTTCATGTCGACCAGGCCCGCGTCCACGGCCTTGCGCAGGGCGCCCGAGTTGTAGCCGTCTTCCCAGTTGCCCTGGCCGTCGGCCCAGGTCACGCCGGCGTCGACGTCACCGTTGTTGACGGCAACGATGGTCTGCTCGTGGCCGCCGGTGAAGACGACGTCGGAGAAGTAGTCGCCCGGCTCCATCGAGAAGCCCGCTTCGGCGATCTCGATCGAGGGGATCAGGTAGCCGGAGGTCGAGTTCGGGTCACCGAAGCCGAATTTCTTGCCGGCCATGTCTTCCAGCGAGGTCACGCCACTGTCGGCACGGGCGAAACCGATCGAGTAGTAGCCGATCGAGCCGTCCAGGTTCTGCTTGACCAGCACGGGCTCGACCGCTTCGGGGTCGGCAATGTAGGTGCCGGCGTAGGACGAGGCGCCCATCCAGGCCGCGTCGATGGTGCCGCCCAGCAGGCCCTGCATCACACCGTTGTAGTCGGCGGGGGTGAAGACCTTCACCTCGACGCCCAGGGCTTCGGCGATCTTGTCGGCGAAGCACTGGTTCGAGGTCATGCGGTCCTGGGCGTTTTCGCCACCCAGGATGCCGAGACGGAATTCGGTGATGTCCTGAGCCTGGGCAACGCCGGCCAGGGCGGTGGTGGCCAGAGCGGCCGCGATCAGTTTTTTCATCTTTCAGCTCCTTGGATTGGCCCCGGCAATCCCTTGTCCCCGGGGCAGATGAAACTTGGGGTCGTCAGACGGTCATCTGCGCGTTGCGCCGCGGGGCGGTGCTGCGGTCGATGGTGTCGATCTCGGTCGAGGTGGCCTCTTCCGAAAAACTGGCGTCGGCGCCGTAGATCTCGCGCGCCATCGAGGTGGTCAGCTGCTCGGGCAGGCCGTCAAAGACGATGCGGCCGCCGCGCATCCCGATCACCCGGTCGCAATAGCGCCGCGCGGTATCCAGGGTGTGCAGGTTGGCGATGACCATGCGGCCGTCTTCCTCGTGGATGCGGCGCAGGGCCTCCATCACCACCTGGGCATTCATCGGGTCGAGCGAGGCAATGGGTTCATCCGCCAGGATGATCTTCGGATCCTGCATCAGGGCGCGGGCAATCGCGACGCGCTGTTGCTGGCCGCCCGACAGGGCCTCGGCGCGCTTGGGCGCATGTTCGGCGATGCCCAGCCGCTCCAGGATGTCGATGGCGCGGTGGATGTCCTCTTTGGGATAGAGGTTGAACAGGCTGGTCAGGGCCGAGCGGCGGTTCAGCGTGCCATGCAGCACGTTCGAGACCACATCCATGCGCGGCACCAGGTTGAACTGCTGGAAGATCATCGCGCAATCGGCCTGCCAGGCACGTTTGGCGGCGCCGGTCAGGCTGCTGACCTGGCGATCCTCGAAGGTGATCGTCCCTTCGGTGATATCCTCTAGCCGGTTCAGCATCCGCAGCAGGGTGGACTTCCCGGCCCCCGAACGGCCGATCACGCCGATCATCATCGGCTTGTCCACATGAATGGTTGCGCTGTCCACCGCGGTGTTGCGGCCGAATTTCTTGGTCAGTTGCTCGATGCGAAGCACGAAGTCATCCCCTAGGTCGTCGGGCCGGTCCTAGGCGGGATGGAAAACGGATTTGTATCGTTACGATTAACTTTTTGTAACAGCAGGCACTGGCCTGTCCGGCGCGGGATGGTTGCGGGATTTTACGGCGGCTTTGCGCCCGCCCCTCCCCCAGACAGGTGATTTTTAACCGCTTCTTCAGGCCCCCGCCGCTACCCTGCCCCAACGACCTGTCCCTGGCGGGCCGGGGCCCTGCACCCGCGGGCAGGCTGCGACCCGCCCCGGCGTGTAACGGGGGGCTTGGATGAAACGGGATGATCGCCATGACCCTATTCAGCGGCACGCCTGACGCGCCACGCCCCGCGCTGCACGGGCCGTGGCTGCCGCCCGACAGCCCCGGCGCGCCTCCGCTGTCCGAGGCCGAGACCCTGGCGCGCTATGAGCTGGCCGTGGCGCTGTGCCCGGTGCCCGCGCTGCTGGCCGATCAGCAGGGGGCGATCCTGTCGACCAATGCCGCGCTGGACCGCCTGTTCGGTCACCCCACGGGCAGCCTGATCGGCGAAAAGGTCGAGGTTCTGGTGCCGCACAGCTCGCGCGACCGTCATCCGCAACTGCGCGACGCCTTCTTCCTGATGCCCGCCCAGCGGGGCATGGGCCAGGGCCGAGAGGTCTTTGGCCAGCATACCGATGGCAGCCTGATCCCGGTCGAGATCGGCCTGTCGCCCGTGCCCTTGGGGATGGACACCCTGGCCTTCACCACCGTGGTGGACATCAGCGAACGGCGGCTGAACGAACGCCGCCTGCGCGAGGCGCTGGATGCCTCAGCCACGGCCATGGTGCTGGTGGCGCCCAACGGGCAGATCGAACTGGTCAACACCCGCGCCTGCGAAATGCTGGGCGGGGCACCGCGCGATCTGGTGGGCCGCAACGTCGACAGTTTCGTACCCCGCCGCTCGCGGCTGCAACATTCGGTCTATCGGCAAAGCTATCTGTCGGCCCCCCGCCCCCGCGCCATGACCTCGGCCCGGGAATTGCAGGTGGTGGGCCTGGATGGCCACGCCACCCCGGTGCATATCGCCCTGACCCCGATCAACGGCGTCGGCGGCCAGCGCATCATGGCCACCCTGGTGGACCTGACCGAGATCCACGCCAAGGAGCAGGAGCTGGAGCGGCGCAACGCCCGCCTCTCGGCCCTGAACGAGGAACTGACCCAGTTCGCCTATTCCGCCAGTCACGACCTGCGCTCTCCCCTGGCCACCATCGCCGGGCTGCTGGAACTGTGCCTGGAGGATCTGGCGGCGGGCGAAACCGCCGAGACCCGGCGCAACATCACCGATGCGATGATCACCGCGCGGCGCAATATCAACAAGGTGGAACAGGTGCTGACCCTGGCGCGGGCCGGGCTGGATTCCATCCCCGAGGAACACATCGACCTGGTCGCCACGGCCCAGGCCATCTGGGACGACCTGTCGCCCGGCACGGCGACCCGGCCCGGTTTCGTGATCAGCCGCCGCGGCGCGGGCTGGATCCGCACCGAGGGGCCGACCCTGGTCACGGTGATCGAGAACCTGCTGTCCAACGCCTGCCGCTTTCGCGATCCCGCCAAGCCCTATGGCTGGATCGAGCTGCGGCTGGATACCACCGGCGACCGGCAGCTGATCCTGCAAGTGGCCGACAACGGCCCCGGCATCCCGGCGGCGGACCAACCGCGCGTCTTCGAGATGTTCCGCCGCTCCGGCCGCAGCACCGGCCACGGGTTGGGCCTGGCCATCGTGCACAAGCATGTGCGCCGCCTGAACGGCGAGATCACCCTGGACAGTTCGGCTGCGGGCACCTGTTTCACCCTGACCCTGCCCCTGGGGAGCTGAGCGATGATCCCAACCTATATCGTCGATGACGTGGCCTCTGACCGCTACATCGCCCGTCGCCGTCTGACCAAGAACGGCCATTTCAACCCGGTCAGCGAATCCGCCGACGGAGCCGAGTTCCTCGAGCGCTATTTCGCCCCTGATCGCCCGCCCCCCGAGGGGGACACGCCAGAGCTGATCCTGCTCGACATCAACATGCCCGAGCTGGACGGGTTCGAGACCATCGAAGAGCTGAAGCGCCGCCGCGCGCCCGAGGACAGCCACAAGCAGATCGTCGCGCTCTTCTCTTCTTCGGACAATGAGCGCGACCTGGAACGCTCGCAGACCTCGGGGATTGTCGAGCATTTCTTCACCAAGCCGATCAGCGATGCGGCCATCGACCAGATCCTGGAGACCTACCGCGCCCGGGGCTATCTCTGACCCGTTAGGGGCAAGCGGTGCCAGGAGAGGAAGGCGCGGCACGCTACCGCCCGGGGGGCCGCGCCCTCGGGCATCGGGCGGCACCCCGCCGCCCAGGACGGCGGCCCGCCCCCCCCTGCCCGGTGCCTCACACTCTTCGCCTGGTGCCGAATACCACTGCCGTGCCCTGCCACTGGCCGATCGCCCTCAGGTTTCCAGATCGCAACGAATTTGGCCAAACCGGCCTTGGGTCAGCCCACAGGCGCCCCAGCGAAGAGCGTGACGGACGCGGCCCCGGAGCATCCGATGGGCCTCGCCCCTGTCGGCAGCCCCCCCAAACCACGGGATGGTACGCAAACGATACAGGCTCGAAGAGGATCCGCCCCCGATCGTATCTGCCAGATCGCGCCGCCGCAAAGGGGGCAACAGGCGCAGTTCGGCGCACCCGATGCGCCTGCCCGCCACCAAGCGGGCCATCCTTGGAAGACAGGGAAGGTCATCTGTCCCGATCCGCGAAGATCCCGCCCTGATAGATGCTCAGCACCGCGCCCCCACGAAGAGGGGGACAGGCGCAGCCTCAGGGCGTCCGATGAGCGCCCGAGCCGCCCATGGGTCTTTCCCTGCGCCAGGCGCAGGCCACCGTCTCAATGCTTGCGAAAGACGAAGGGGACCGAGGGTTCTTCCAGCAGATCCTCCCACTTGCTCGGACTGTCTTCGGGGATCAACCCGTAGGAGCGCAGCATCTGCAAGGTTACCGCGCCCCCCTCGGCCCCCTCGCCCGCGCCGCGCGCCAATTCCTCGCGCAGGATGGCGCGCATTGCCCGAACGATCTCTTCGCGCTGTGCCTCCAGGGCCGATTGCAGGTTCTGCTGGGCCACCCGACTGCCCGCCTCCAGCGCGCGCAGGATCAGCGTCTTCAGCGCCTCACGGTCCAGATCCGACTTCGCCTTGTAGTCGATACAGCCACTGCGGATCGCCTCGACCGCCACGTCATGGCGCGCCTCGCCGCTGATCATCACCACCGGCGACTGGCCGTTCTTCTCGATCCCGCGCAGGATCTCCTGCGCCGCCAACCCGTCGCCGTCGGGCAGCAGATAGTCGATGAAAACCACATGATAGCGCCGCGCCAGCAGCATCTGGCGGAATTCCTCGATGCCCGTCGCGATCGAGACCCGCACCGGCAGGTCGGTCGAGCGGCAATCGCGTTGCAACTGCATGGCGTCGAACCGGCTGTCATCCAGCACCAGCACCTCGATCAGCGCCGGTTCGGGCTCCGGTGGCGTCGCGTGAAGACCCGTGGTCGGCAATGGCACGCGCGCCTTCTCCGGCTCGTCCTGGTGCACCTCCATCTCCCATCTCCTTCTCGGCCAGCGCTCCCCGGGGAAAGCTTCCCGCGACAGCCTTGCCAAGCTGTTAAGCCCGGCCCGCGATCCCGCCGAAAAGCCCGCGCAATTTTCCGCAAAAGCCGCGCAGCCCGCCCCGCGCTCGCCAGGCGCCGTTAACGGCTTCTTGGCGATCCGCCGCCATTCTGTACGCATGTCTGACGGATCTCCCTCTTCCGGCGCCCGCGTGCAGGGCGCCCCCCCCGTCGCGCCCGGGTCGGACGATCCCGGCGCCGAGGTGGAACAGTTCCTCTATATCGTCACCCATGACCTGCGCGCCTCGTTCCGCGCCTTCCAGACCATCCCGGACTGGATCCGCGAGGACATGGGCCCCCTGCCGCCGGACCGCGCCGCGCTGGTGTCAGAGCATCTGGACATGCTGGCGATCCAGGCCGCGCGCGCCGACCGGATGCTGCTGGATCTGCGCGACTATTCCCGCGTCGGTCGCATGGCCGAACCCACGGCCCGACATTCGCTGTCGGAAATCCTGGCCCGGTCAGCGCATCTGTTTGCCCTGCCCGACACGGCGCATCTGCATGTGGCCGGGCAGGCACGGTTCACCGGCCCGGGCAATGAGCTGGCCATGCTCTTTGCCGCGCTCCTGTCCAATGCGGTGAAACATCATGACCGCCCCCAGTGCCACATCGAGGTGACCCTGGCCCCGTCCCCGCCGCTGGTCGAGGTGACGCTGCGCGACGACGGGCCGGGGATCCCGGAACGCTTTCGCGAGGTGGTCTTCGATCCGCTGCGCACCCTGCGACCGCGCGACCAGTGCGAGGGGTCGGGCATGGGCCTGTCCATCGCGCGCAAGATCGTCACCCGCCTGGGCGGCACGATCCGCATCACCGGCCCCGAGCCCGAGGGCGCGGATGCCGGGGCCGACCGGGGCACCGCCCTGGTCTTCACCCTGCCGGGCGAAATCCTGGAAGAACCGCCGCGACCGCGCCTGAACTGAGGCCAAGCGCCCGAGGCCCACCTGCCCGGCGGCACGCCCCGCCAGCGCCGCGCCCGAAGGGCAGACCTCGACACGCGCGGCGCCACGCGGGCCAACGGGCCGCGCCCTCTGATCGTGCGGATATGCTCTTGGGGTGAAGGGCGAAAGGCTGCCTCCGCTGCGGCCCCTCGCGCGCGCCGATACACGTAGCGCCAGGCGCACAGACGGGCCGCGCCCTTTCGTCCTGCGGATGCGCCCTTCGGGCGGCGCGCCCAAACCGCGCCACGCCCTGACGCAGCGCCCCGGGACAGACCCCCTTCCCAAATCCTCCCCTCCCGGCCTATAAGCCCCGGGAAACACCGGAGGCTTTCATGCGCAGCGCCCAGGTCACCCGCTCGACTGCGGAAACCGATATTCACGTCACCATCGACCTCGACGGCACCGGCCAGTACGAGTGCGATACCGGCGTGGGCTTCTTCGACCACATGCTGGACCAGCTGTCGCGCCATTCGCTGATCGACATCGCGGTCACCTGCAAGGGCGACACCTTCATCGACGATCACCACAGCGTCGAGGATGTGGGCATCGCCCTGGGCCAGGCCCTGACCAAGGCCCTGGGCGACAAGCGCGGCATCCGCCGCTATGGCGACTGCCACCTGGCGATGGACGACAGCCTGATCCGCGCCGCGCTGGACCTGTCGGGCCGCCCCTTCCTGGTCTGGAACGTCGACTTCCCGACCGAGAAGATCGGCACCTTCGACACCGAGCTGGTGCGCGAGTTCTTCCAGGCCTTCAGCACCCATGGCGGCATCACGCTGCACGTGGACAAACTGCACGGGCTGAATTCCCACCATATTGCCGAGGCGGCCTTCAAGGCCGTGGCCCGCGCCCTGCGCGTAGCGGTGGAAAGCGACCCGCGCAAGGCGGATGCGATCCCCTCGACCAAGGGCACCCTCTAGGCCCGGTTTGGGGGGCTCTGCCCCCTTCGCCTGCGGCGAATTCCCCCGGAGTATTTCGGGCCCGATGATAAAGAGCCGGACGCCCCCCCCGACAAGGACGTGACACATGCTGACCGTGCTGATCGATTACGAAAGCGGCAACCTCCATTCCGCCGAGAAGGCCTTCCAGCGCATGGCGCGCGAGGTCGGTGCGGGCGAGGTGATCGTCTCGGACCGCCCCGAGGACGTGGCACGGGCCGACCGCATCGTGCTGCCCGGCGACGGCGCCTTTCCGGCCTGCCATGCCGCGCTGGCGGGGGCTGGCGCGGGATCCGTGCTGGAGGCGCTGCGCGAGGCGGTCGAGGTGAAGGGCCGCCCCTTCATGGGGATCTGCGTCGGGATGCAGCTAATGGCGCGGGTGGGTCATGAATACGAGGAATGCCCCGGCCTGGGCTGGATCGACGGCGAGGTGACCCGGATCATCCCCGAGGATCCGAAGCTGAAGGTGCCGCACATGGGCTGGAACGATCTGGTCATCGACCGCCCCCACCCGGTACTGGAGGGGATCGAGACCGGGCACCACGCCTATTTCGTCCATTCCTACCACATGAGCGTCGCCGATCCGGCGCAGCTGATCGCCCATGTGGACTATGGCCAGCCGGTGACCGCCATCGTCGGGCGCGACACCATGGTGGGCACCCAGTTCCACCCGGAAAAGAGCCAGGCCAACGGGCTGCGGCTGATCGCCAACTTCCTTAGCTGGACCCCCTGACCGCGCGTTCTGGCGCGTCCAGCCAGGCGGCGATGCGCAGGGCGGCCGCCTCGGCGGACAGCTCCGTCACATCCAGCTCCAGCAGGTGATCAGCGCCGCAGGACAGCAGGGGCTTGGCCGCGGTGTGCTTGGCATCCGCATAGGCCGGATCGCGCGGCTTGCCCGCCCCGGCCCGTTCCGGCGCGGTGATGCGGCGGCGGTTCTCGGCCCGCGCGCAGGACAGGTTGACCACCGCCAGCCCGCCCCGGGCCGCGCCAAGCCGGTGCAGCCGCGCCAGGTTTTCCTCGATCCAAGGCTCATGCGGGGGCCGGCCGGCCATCACATCGGTCAAAATCACCCGCTGCCCCGGCGGCAAGGCCAGAACGCGGGGATCCACCACCGCCCAGATCTCGCGGATGATATTGAAATAGGCCTGCGACTTGGGCGCGGCCAGGGCGTAGGCCGGGTTGTAGAGGGTGTGAAGATCAAGCAGCACAGCGTTGCTGCGGGCGGCCAGATGCCGCCCGATGGTCAGCTTGCCGATCCCGGGATAGCCGTTCAGCAGGACGATCACGTCAACTCACCTCGTTCGCCCCGCGGCCCGCCCGCCCTCAGGGAACGCGCTGCCAGGTTTGGCTGTTGCAGATGATCCCGGCGCAGCCGCGCACCTCCAGCCGGTCGCCCTGTACCTCGACTCGGGCCTCGACCACCTTGTCGAGCAGCGGCACGTAGACCTCGCCATGATAGGTGCCCGCGGTTTCCGGCGCCATGCCGCGCAGGACCATCTCGCCCACGGCGCGGGTGGTAATCTCTTGCCCCTGCGGGTCAAAGGCGCGTTCCAGGCGGCCGCAATAGGCGCCGCCGCAATCGCGGATCACCACATGGCCGGTCTGGCCCTTGCGGTCGGGCGGCGAGGCCCAGGTACCCAGCACCGCCTCTGCCGCGCCCGCCTGTCCGGCCAGCGCCATCAGCACACACCCCAAGACGGCCCCGCCCAGACGGCGCCGACGTGCCGGGCCGGTGGCCCGCGTGGTGTTCTTTGCCTCAAACATTGCTCGCTCTCCCTTCTGGAGTGGTCCCACCCAGGTTGCAAAGCCAATTCTAGGGCGCCCGGGCGCCGCTGCCATGATCGGCGACAAGGACGTAGCAAAATATCCTTCGCGAAAGGAGAAGGGCGGCAGGGAAAGCGGGGAAAAGGCAGGATTTGGCCGAGAAAGTCGCGCCAATTCGCAGAAAATGGCCCAGATCGGGGCAGAGCGGCGCGCCGCCCTGGCAACAGAACGAGGCGCCCGCCCTTGTCCGGGGAGCGCCTTGCGGATTGTCAGGCCAGCGCCTGATCAGGCTGGGCCGGTCGGGTGCGCCACCCGACCCAAAGCGGCAGGGCCGGACCCCGGGGGCCCGGCGCCAGGGATCAGCGCACGCGCGTCCAGGTCTGTTTCTTGCAGATCGGGCCGACGCAGCCCGCCACCCGCAGCACATCGCCCGCCAGTTCCATCTTCGAGCGGTAGACCTTGCCGGTCGAGGGCTGCCAGATCTTGCCGTCGCCATATTTACCCTCACCCGCGGCCTGCATGTCCCAGACGATGGGCTTGCCGCGGTTCTCGCTCTGGTATTCGCCAGAGCTGTTGAAGGTGCGGCTGATCACGCCGCAAAGCGCCGCGCCGCAGGGGGCGAAGGTGACATGGGCATAGCTGCCGTCATCCACTTCGGTCTTCCAGATCCCCTCGACCGGATCCGCCAGGGCCGCCCCGGCGCCGACCGCCACAAGCGCGGCCGCAACCAATGCCTTGAACATGAGATTTCCTCCCTCAGAACTCCTCTGGGCATACCCTGACTCTTCAAAGGTCCACCGCGCAAGGGGGCCGAGGTATGACTTGACGTCAACGTCAGCCTTGCTGTCCCACCCGGCCCGGCGCCCGTTTTGCCCCCTAATTTCCCGGCCATGCGGGCGCGCCTTCGCGTTGCATTGGGCGGGGCCGCCGTGCCATAGGCTTTGGCGACCAAGGAAAGGGCCTGCGCGATGATCCTCTACCCCGCCATCGACCTGAAAGACGGCCAGGCCGTGCGCCTGTTCAAGGGCGACATGGAGAAGGCGACCGTGTTCAACGACGACCCCGCCGCCCAGGCGATGGAGTTCGTCGCGGCAGGCTGTGACTGGCTGCACCTGGTGGACCTGAACGGCGCCTTCGCGGGCAGTCCGGTGAACGCCGCGCCGGTGGAACAGATCCTGGAGCGCTGCAAGGTGCCAGCCCAGCTGGGCGGCGGCATCCGCGACATGGCGACCATCGAGATGTGGCTTTCGAAGGGCCTGCAACGGGTCATCCTGGGCACCGTGGCGGTGGAGAACCCCGCCCTGGTGCGCGAGGCGGCGAAGGCCTTCCCCGGCCATGTGGCCGTGGGCATCGACGCCCGCAACGGCTATGTGGCCACCAAGGGCTGGGCGACCGAGACCGATGTGCAGGTCACCGACCTGGCGCGCAGCTTCGAAGACGCGGGCGTGGCCGCCATCATCTATACCGACATCAACCGCGACGGCGCCATGCAGGGCCCCAATGTCGAGGCCACGGCGGCGCTGGCCAATGCCGTGTCGATCCCGGTGATCGCCTCTGGCGGGGTCTCTTCGCTGGACGACCTGCGGGCGCTGAAGACCTGCGGTGCGCCGCTGAACGGGGCGATCTCGGGCCGGGCGCTCTATGACGGGGCCATCGACCTGGCCGAGGCCCTGGCGGTGATGAAGGGCTGACATGGCGCGCAGCCCTGCCACCCGCCGGATCGACCGGATCGCGCTGATCCTGGTGCTGGCGCCGCTGGCGCTGTGGTTGCTGGCCATGGGGGTGGCCCTGGCCCTGGGGGCGGCGGGCTGTGCCATCGACGAAGGCGGGGCCCATCCCTGCACCCTGGCCGGGCTGGACCTGTCGAATTTCGCCTATTCCACCGGCGTCTTCGCCGCCTGGGGCGGGCTGCTGGTGCTGCCTTTCTCGGGCGGTTTCGCCTTGCTCTGGGGGCTGACGCGCCTCATGCTGCTGTTTGCCCTGCCCCAGACCGGCCCCGCCCAGACCGGCCCCGCCCAGACCGACCCCAAGGATCCCCCAAAGGAGCGTTGAAATGTCCGAACATCTTATCGGCCCGCTGTTCGTGCTGATCGCCGCCGGCGCCTTCTTTCTGGGTAGCATGGCCCATAACCGGCTGGCCGCGCAGCTGCTGCGGATCGGCGGGCTGACCTTCGGGCTGTCGCTGGCGCTGTCGGTGCTGGCGGTCAACATCTGCCAGGGCTCGCTGCGCGGCGGATTTGCGCAATGCGCCGACAGCGCCGTGCTGGGCCAGATCTTCACCGCCTTGGCGCCGGTCATCCAGCTGGGCGCCACCGCCGCGCTGTTGCTGGGCCCGCTGCTGCTGCTGGTCTCGCTTGGGCTGGAAATCCACAGCCGCTACAAGGCCGACGCCGCCTGACAGGGCGGAGGGGGCCCGCCCCCGCCGTCTGCCCCGACGACGCCACCCCGGCGCCTCGCGCCCCGGCTTCCCTCTGGCCCTTGCGCGCGCCCCGCGCTAAACCCGGGCCGAACCACCGGAGCCCGCCCATGCTGAAGACCCGCATCATTCCCTGCCTCGACGTGGCCGATGGCCGCGTGGTCAAGGGCGTCAACTTCGTCGACCTGCGCGATGCGGGCGATCCGGTGGATGCCGCGAAGGCCTACGATCTGGCAGGCGCCGACGAGATCACCTTCCTCGACATCCACGCCACCCATGAAAACCGCGGCACCATGTTCGACGTGGTCACCCGCACCGCCGAGAACTGCTATGTGCCGCTGACCGTGGGCGGCGGCGTGCGCACGGTGCAGGACGTGCGCAACCTGCTGCTGGCAGGGGCCGACAAGGTCAGCTTCAACTCTGCCGCCGTGGCCGACCCCGACGTTCTGGCCCGCGCCGCCGACCAGTTTGGCAGCCAATGCATCGTCTGCGCCATCGACGCCAAGACCGTAGCCCCCGGCAAGTGGGAGATCTTCACCCATGGCGGGCGCAAGCCCACGGGGATTGACGCGGTGGAGTTCGCCAAGCTTGTGGCCCAGAAAGGCGCGGGCGAGATCCTGTTGACCTCGATGGACCGCGACGGCACCCGCGCGGGCTTCAACCTGCCGCTGACGCGCGCCATCTCGGATGCGGTCTCGGTGCCCGTCATCGCCTCGGGCGGCGTGGGCACGCTGGATCACCTGGTCGAAGGCGTGACCGAGGGCGGCGCCTCCGCCGTGCTGGCCGCCTCGATCTTCCACTTCGGCGATCACACCATCCGCGAGGCCAAGGAACACATGGCCGCCGCGGGCATCCCGATGCGTCTGCACTAAGAGGCCGCCATGACCGACACCCTCACCCGCCTCTCCGCCACCATCGAAGCGCGCCGCGGCGCCGACCCCGACAGCAGCTGGACCGCCAAACTGCTGGCCAAGGGCCCCGAGAAATGCGCCGAGAAGTTCGGCGAAGAGGCCGTCGAGGCGATCATCGAGGCGGTCCGGAACGACCCCGAAAAGCTGGCCTCGGAATGTGCCGACGTGCTCTATCACATGCTGGTCATGCTGGCGGCGCGCGACGTGCCCTTCCAGGCGGTGCTGGATGTGCTGGCGGCGCGCGAGGGCACCTCGGGCGTGGCCGAAAAGGCCGCCCGCCCGAAGGGCTGATCCCCCGTCCTTTCAGGCTCAGGCCGCCCCCTGCCCCGCCAGCCGCGCCTGCCGCTGGCTGACCAGCAGCGAGCCGATCCCCGACAGCGCGATCAGCGCCAGCCCGGCCAGGGCCCAGGCATCGGGCCAGTCGCCGAAGACCAGCCCGCCCAGCACCATGGCCGACAGCAGCTGACTGTAGACCAGCGGCGCGATCAGGCTGGCCTCGGCCCGGCGGCTGGCCATGACCAGCAGGAAATTCCCGAAGGCAGAGCCCCCGGCGCTGAGCACCACCAGACCGGCCAGCGGCAGGCTGAGGCTGGGCCAGTCACCGCTGAGGCTGAACGGGGTCAGCATCAAGGTGCCCAGCAGAAGCTGTGACAACAGCAGGAAGCGCGGGCGATAGCTGCCCGCCACGACCCGGGTCATCACCAGATAGGCGCCATAGAAGGTGCCCGCCGCCAGGGCAAAGCCCATGCCCGCCGTGGCGCCGAATCCCGGTTTCACCACCAGCATCACGCCGCCGAAGCCAAGCGCCAGCAGCAGGCTGCGCAGCGGCGCGGGGCGTTCGCCCAGGAACAGGATCGCCAGCACATAGGCCACCACCGGGCCGATGAAGAAGGCACCAAAGACATTAGCCAGGGGCTCGGTGCGCAGCGCGGTCAGGATGCAGCTGATCCCGGCGGCGATGAAGACACCGCGCAGCACCACGCGCCAGTCGGTCAGGCTGGGCAGTTCGGCCCGGCGCAGCCCGCTGAAGGGCGCCAGCACCAGGGTGGCCAGGCCAAAGCGTGTCCAGGCCACCCAGAAGGGATCGACCCCCGAGGCGGTCATCAGCTTGCCCGCCGTGTCGCCCACCACCACAGAGGTGACGGCGGCAAAGACCAGGGCAATCAACCCCGCCAGCTCAGCCCCGCGCATCGGTTCCCCCTTGGCGTGACGCCCCGCCGTGGAGGCCCGCAAGGGCAAAGGAATCGCCGGCGCCCCAAACGCACCGTCTCATAGGCCCAGCCTCGCGATCTCGATCTTCGGGCAGCGGTCCATCACCACCTCGACGCCCTGCGCCTCGGCCAGGTCTCGGCCCTCGGGGCTGATCACGCCGATCTGCATCCAGACCGTCTTCAGCCCCGGCAAGGCCGCCAGCGCCGCCTCGACCACCCCCGGCACAGCGTCCGAGCGGCGAAAGATGTCGACCATCTCGACCGCCGCGCCGAAATCGCGGCCCACCTCGGCCAGATCGGCGCGCACCCTCTCGCCGAACAGCGTCTCGCCCACATGGCCCGGGTGCACCGGGATCACCCGATAGCCCTTGGCGGTCAGATACTCTCCCACCCCATGGCTCGGCCGCGTGGCGTCGGGCGAGGCGCCGACCATGGCGATTACCCGCTGCGTGCCAAGGATACGCCGCAACCCGGCGTCGTCTTCGATTGTCATCTGGGGGTCCTTCCGTCCTTGCGCCGCGCCAGACTGGCGCCAAAGCGCGGCAGGTGCAATGCCCGCCCCGCCTGCCTATGCCTGGCGGCCCGAAAAGAAAAAAGCGCCCAGGCTTACCTGGGCGCTAGTACGGAACGAGGGACAGTGAAAGGAAACATCGGCGTTCCAAGCCGGTGCTTCTGTACGATACGTAAGCTCGCCGTACCGGACATGAAGAGGCTGTAATAAGAATGTGAACAAAACCCTAAGTTGCGCCCTGCCGGACGCCACAAAGGGAAATTTCGCTCAGGCAGGCGCCCAGAGATCAGCCCCGCCCTCAGCCCCGCGCGGCGTAAAGCGCCACGGCAGCGGCGTTGGACACGTTGAGAGAGCCGAAGTCGCTGGCGAAGGCGATCTTCACCAACCCGTCGCAGACCTCGCGCGTGCGGGCCCGCAGCCCCGGCCCCTCGGCCCCCAGCACCAGCGCCACCGGGCGGTCGCGGCGGCCCTCCAGCGCCTCTTCGATGGTCTGTTCCGCCTCGCCGTCCAGGCCCAGCACCAGATAGCCCATCTTTTGCAGCTCCAGGATGGAATCGGCCAGGTTGCGAATGCGCAGATAGGGCTGGCGTTCCAGCGCCCCCGAGGCGGTCTTCGCCAGGGCGCCGGTTTCCGGCGCCGCATGGTGGCGCGGCGCGACCACGGCCAGGGCGCCGAAAACCTCGGCCGAGCGCAGGATGGCGCCGACGTTATGCGGGTCCGTCACCCGGTCCAGCAGCACCAGGCGCGGCGCGCCGGATCCGCGGTTCGACAGGGCCACGTCTTCCAGGCTGCCCCAGTCCAGCGCCTTGACCTCCAACGCGGCGCCCTGGTGCACCGATTGCGGGTCGATGGGGGCGGCGAACTTGCGCGGGTCGCTCATCTCGGGCTCTATCCCGGCCTGGGCCACGGCCTCGGCCAGCTTGTCCAGGGCGTTGCGGGTCACCACCAGGCGGACCTTTTCGCGTGCCGGGTTCATCAGCGCGTCCCGCACCGCGTGCAGGCCGAACAGCCATAGCGTTTCCGCCGCCGCGGCCCGCTTGCCCTTTTCCTTGTCGATCACCCATTGCGGTTTCTTCATCGCGTCACTCCCGCCCCTCGGGCGCCCCCGGCCCCGCCACATTTCCGCCCCCGGCACCCGCGCAATCCCGGCGCTGTCGCGCCCGGATCCCATAGCGCAGGCAGGGGCCGTTCTTCCCTTCTACAGGGTCCGGGCCTCCTACGCTGCCCCCGATTTCTGCGCAAGGATCGCGGGGGTGAAAAAGGGGCCGATTTTCCTGTTGACGCCCCCGGCCAGCGCCCGTAAACACCCGCTCACGGTTGGCGGGGCGCAACGCTCACAGCCAATTCGGGCGACGAGCTGCAAGGTGCGGCAGCGGACTGTAACTCCGCCGGGGAGACCCATGCCTGGTTCGATTCCAGGGTCGCCCACCACTCCCCCCCATCATCCTTGACGCGGCGCTTCAGCCGGTCCGACGCGCCCTTTCGGTCGCGCTCACGCGTTTTCCCCTCCTTGCCCCGTCCCCCTGCCAAACCGCCGCGCTGCAAAGCAAAAGATCCGTAAAATCACGCCTACTCCGGCGGCCGTTCGTAACGGAGATTTCAGGTTTCCGGCGTCATCTGGCAGTTCCCGAAGGTGCGGAGTATGGCCATGACGGAACAGATCGAGGCGCCCTGCATCCTGCTGGTCGAGGATGACCGCATGGATGTGAAGATCTTCGAACGCGCGGCCCAGGCGGTCGCGCTTCAGGCCCGGATCGAGGTCGCCTCGGACGGGGTCGAGGCGCTGTCGCATCTGCGCGCCCTGCATCGCAACCAGTTGGAGGGCCCGCGTCCGGCACTGATCGTTCTGGATCTGAACATGCCCAACATGACCGGGTTCGAATTCCTCGAAACCCTGCGCCGCGACGAGGGGCTGCGCGACCACATCGTCTTCGTACTGACCACCTCCACCGCCTATGCGGATGTCCAGCGCGCCTATGCCCTGAACGTTGCGGGCTATCTGACCAAGGATTCCGACTTCAAGGATTTTCAGGGCAAGTTGACCCTGCTGAAGGATTATCTGAAACGGGTCGATCTGCCCGACGGCTGCCTGCCGGTGCGGGTCTGACGGATGGGCCTGGCGGGCCGCGCGCAGCGGATCACCCTGCTGAGCCTCTTTGTCGTCACCACCCTTCTGGTGGCGCTGATCAGCTCGAACCACCGCAAGCTGCTGCGCCAGCACCTGGTCGAGACGCTGGCCTCGCAGGCCAGCACCCAGATCAGCCGGATTCGCACCCGCATCGACGCCTCGGAACAGCTGCTGCGCGGGCTGGCCGGCGGCCCCGCGATGCAGCACTTCCTGGCCACCGGCGATCCGGACGTCATGGCCCGGCGCCTGACGGCGCTGGTGGCGAACCAGCCGCAGATCATGCAGGCCCGGCTGCTGACCCCCGAGGGGCGCGAGCAGTTGCGGGTCGACCGGCTGCGCGGCGCCGCGCGCCTGGTGCCCGCGGCGGACTTGCAGGACAAGTCGGGGCGCGACTACGTGCGGCTGGCCCAGGGCCTGCCCCCCGGCGCCGTGGCCCTGACCGCACTGGAGCCGAACCGCGAACATGGCGCCATCGAATATCCGCTGCGCCCGACGATCCGCGTCCTGATGTCGGTCTTCGATCTGCAAGGACAGCGGGCGGCGCTGCTGGTCCTGAACCTCGACGGGCGGCTGTTGCTGCCGCCCGCGCGGATCGGCGAGACCGAGTTGCGGCTTCTGACGGCCGAGGGGAACTATCTGCTCCACCCCGATCCGACCCAGACCTTCGGCCTGGATCTGCAAAGCGGCGCGGGACCGGGGGCGGAATATAACCTGTCGCTGCACCGGCTGTCGGCGCGCACCGGAGACCTGTCGCTGCCGCCCGATGCCGAGGGGGGCCGAAGCGGCGCCCTGGCTGCCTATCAATGGACCGATCTGGGGCCGAACCCCGCCCTGCGCTGGCTGATCCTGGCCAGCCTGCCCGAAAGCCATCTGAACCAGCTTCTCTACCGCGACATCCTGACCCTGGCGGGCACCGCCGGGCTGTTGGCGGCCCTGGCGGGGCTGCTGATCTGGTACGCGCTGCAACGGGTGGCCCGGCGGCTGGAGATCATCACCCGCGCCGCGCGCGACATCACCGCCGGGCGCCGCGACGTGCAGGTGGTGACCGTGGGCGACGACGAGGTGGCGCTCCTTGGCCTGGCCTTCAACGGCATGACCCGCGAGCTGGAACAGGCCCTGACCCAGGAACAACGCGCCCGGGCCGAGCTGGAGGATACCAACCTCGAGCTGCAACGCTCGAACGCCGATCTGGAAAGCTTTGCCCGCGCCGCCGCCCATGACCTGAAGACGCCGCTGCGCGCCCTGCGCATCCTGCCCACCTTCATAGAAGAGGACGTGGCGGATCTTGGCCCGCCCCTGTCCCAGCACCTGCACGAGCTGAAGACCCAGTCGGAGCGGCTGGAGGATCTGGTGGACGGGCTGTTGCGCTATTCCCTGCTGGGCAAGGAGAACAGCAGCCCCGAGGCCTTCGATCCCTTGCCGGTGATCGAACGGGTGCTGCGCACCTGCGACCCGCCCCCGGGGATCGCCCTGCAACTGGACGTCGGCCTGCCCCTGATCCACTGCGTCCCGGTCGAGTTCGAGATCGCCCTGCGCAACCTTGTGCAGAACGCGATCCGCCATCACGACCGCGACCGCGGCCTGATCGTGGTGCGGCTGGCCCGTGCCGGGGCCGCCTTCCGTATCGAGGTGCAGGATGACGGGCCGGGCGTTGCCGATGCGATGAAGGCCAAGGTGCTGCTGCCGTTGCGCACCGGCAAGAGCAAGGATTCAGGGGGCGGCACCGGGCTGGGCCTGGCCTTCGTCGCCAAGATCGCCGACCGGCGCGGCGGCACGGTCGAGCTACTGGATGCCCCGGGACGTGGACTGATCGTGCGCCTGACCCTGCCCTTGCCGGCGGATTTCGCCGGGCGCGGCCCCCCGCAGGGCGAGGTGGCCAGGCGGGCGGCCCCCGCCGTGCCAGCGGGGCGCTGGCCGAGGCCACCGCCCCCGGGCCAGCCGCCCCTGCCCATCCTGCCGCGCTAAGGCCCCTGCCCGCCCCGGTCCGCGGCCTGTGGGCGCCGCGAACCGGACCCGAGCAAGGGGGCACGCGGGGCTCTCTCGCCGCCCGCGGGCCTGGCTAGCGCAGCATCAGGCTGGGCAGCCAGAGGGTGATCTGCGGCACCAGCAACAGCAGCAGCAGCACCAGGATCTCCATCGCAACGAAGGGCAGGATGCCCCGGAAGATCGTCTTCAGCGGCACCCCGGTCTGCCCCGCCGCCACATAGGCGTTCAGGCCCAGGGGCGGCGTCAGCAGGCCGATCTCCACCGTCTTGGTGACCACGATGCCGAACCAGACCGGGTCAAAGTCCAGCGCCATCGCCGTGGGGAAGGCCAGCGGCATGGCCAGCGACAGGATCGCCAGCTGATCCATGAACATCCCCATGACCAACAGCGCCAGGATGATGATCGCCATGATCGCGGTGCGCGACATTTCGGTCTCGGCCACGAACTCCAGCAGGGCATGGGTGATCCGGGTGAAGGCCAGGTAGTTCGAGAAGATCGCCGAACAGGCCACGATGGCCACGATCATCACCGTCGCCCGGATCGCGCCGGACACCGAGCGATTGAAGGTGGCAAAGCTGATCGTGCGTTGCAGCAGCACGATGATCAGCGAGCCCATGACCCCAAGCGC
The DNA here is from genome assembly GCF_050897975.1 of Pseudooceanicola aquaeponti. NCBI lineage: Bacteria > Pseudomonadati > Pseudomonadota > Alphaproteobacteria > Rhodobacterales > Paracoccaceae > Pseudooceanicola > Pseudooceanicola aquaeponti. The sequence goes on along the minus strand of NZ_JBPAXY010000006.1, from coordinate 316,015 downwards.
CGCCGCCTCTGACGGCGAGGCGATGCCGCCGTAGATCGACCCGATCACCAGCACCATCAGCACGATCATCGGCAGCACATGGCGGCTGGCCTTGACGGCACGCTTCAGCTCGAAGGGTTCGCCCGCCGGGGCCTGGTCGGTGGTATGGGCAATCAACTTGATCACCACGGCCAGCCCGGCGGCGGTCAGAAGGCCCGGCACGATGCCCGCGATGAATAGCTTGCCGATCGAGGTCTCGGTCAGCACGCCGTAAACCACCAGCACGATCGAGGGCGGCACCACCACGGCCAGGGTGCCCCCCACCGAAACCACGGCGGCGGCCAGGCGGCGGGAATAGTTATGCGCCCGCATCTCGGGATAGGCCGACGAGGCCATGGCGGCGGTCGAGGCGGTCGAGCTGCCCACCAGGGCCGCCAGGATCACCGAGGCGCCCACGGTGGCCATGGCCAGCCCGCCCTTCACATGGCCCAGCCAGCCCTGGCAGGCCAGGATGGCGCGGCGGGTCACGTCGCCGAAGGTCAGCAGTTCGGCCATCAGGATGAACAGCGGGATCGCCACCAGGATGAAACTGGCGGAACTGTCGAAGAAGCTGCGTTCCAGCACCGACAGCGCCGGTTTCAGCCCCAGTTGCAGCGACAGCCCCAGGAAGCCGGTGATGCCCATGGCAAAGGCGATCGGCACGCGGAAGGCCATCAGCACGGCCAGCAGCAGGAGAATGGCAAAGAAAGTCAGCATGTTGCGAAGGCAAGCCCTTGAGTGAGGCGGCCGGGCCCGCAGGTCCGGCCGCCGTTGTCCGTCGAAAGGGTGAAGGGGCGCGACTTATTCGCTCATCGCCGCCTGGTAGAGGTCCAGCACCTGCTGCGCGGCCTCGCCGCCCATGCGGGTCACCCAGTCCTCGGTCACCGGGGCCATGCCGTCGCGCAGGGTCGCCAGTTCCTCGTCGGTGAAGCTGTAGGTGTCGATGCCCTCGCCGGTCCATTGCTGGATCAGATCGCCCACGCTGTCGTCCTGGGCCTGGGCCACATGGGCCGCGATCTCGTCACCGGCGGTGATCATCGCCTGCTGCACCTCCGGCGCCAGCCCGTCGAAGACCTCGGTGCGCAGCACCATGACGAAGCTGTAGCCGCCGAAAGAACCGTTCGTCGAGATATGGCTGACGACCTCGTTCAGCTTGTACCCCGGCACCGAGGCCAGCGGGAACAGCACCGCATCCAGACGGCCGCGCTCGACGGCGGTGTAGACTTCGGGCCCGGGGATCGAGATGCCGACACCGCCCAGGCTGCGGGCGGTCATCGCCTGCGTGGCGCCCGAGGTGCGGATGTCCAGCGCGTCCCAGTCGGCGGGCATCCCCAGACGGGTCTTGGCCAGCACCTGGTAGGGCGGCAGGACGAAGCCGAAGATCGGCGTCACGCCCGCGGCCAGCAGTTCGTCGCGCAGCGGGCCCTCTTTCAGCAGGGCCTGGACCGCGCGGGTGCCTTCCACGGCGGTGCCGTAATAGCCCGGCAGACCCACGACCGAGTTCAGCGGCAGGGTTTCGGAATGATAGAGCGTGCCCAGAAGCGCCGCGTCCAGGATGCCCGAGTTCACCGCGTCCAGCTGCGCCTTCGACTTCGCCGCCTGCTGCGACGGGAAGTGGTCGAAGGTGACCGCGCCACCTGTCGCCTCTTCCACCGCGGCCATCCATTTGGTCGTGCCTTCCACCGACACGATATGGCTGGTGGACTGGAAATCCCCCAGGCTCAGCGTTTCCGCCAGCGCCGGGGTGGCGCCCAGGGCGATCACGCCGCTCAGGGCGGCCAGTGCCGTTTTCATCATCGTCATTGTCTTCTCCTCCCAAAGAAATGTTGACGGGTTCACTCCTCCGACGCTTGTCCTCCGATCGCGTCATAGAGCAGCCGCAGGACCAGCACGCCGCAGCCCAAAGGCACGACGATATAGGCCCACCCAAGCGGCCAATCGACCACACCGAATTCCACGTCTCCCTGCGCGAAGGCATGAAGGGCGAAACCCCCGGACATGAAGGTCACCGCGGCAAAGAAGGCCGCGGGCAAGAGCAGGCGCAGACGCGCCACGATCTTGCCGAACAGTCCGGGCAGGTGATGGGGAACGAAGTCGAGCGCCAGGTGCCCGCCGTCGCGGAACACCCGCGACAGGGACAGACAGGCCAACGCGGGCATCAGGTAGAGTTCGGTGAACTCGAACTGGAACTGCACCGGGTAATTCACCCCGAGCCGCAACAGAATGTCCGCATTGATCAGCGCCACGACGACGACCAGACAGAGGCACCCCACAAGATGCAGGATGTCCTCCAGTTTCGACAAGATTTGACCGAAAACCTGCAACCTTACCTCCCAGTTGGTTGACAAGAAGGGTGCTGCGCCCCCGCAGGGGCGCAAAGCCCTTAGCGTTTCGGAAGCTCGACGATGGCCGAGCCGGCGGCGGAAAGTTCACCGTCCTGCTGCTCTGCCTGCTGGCGGATCTCCAGCAGATAGCGGCCGTCTTCCTCGTATTTGCGCACCACGGTGCCGTGGATCAGGATGATGTCCCCTTCCGGGTTGTGCCGCCGCACCTGGCATTTCGCCTGACGCAGGAAACCATCATCGCCCATCCAGTTGGTGACCTGATGGGTCAGCCAGGAGGTCCGCTCGGGGCCGTAGTCATAGGCACCGGGCGCGCCCACTTCGAGGGCGAACTCTTCTTCCCAGTGCACCCGCTCGGGGCAGTCGGGGATGCCGAAGCGGTTCTTGATGCCCGCCGAGGGGTGTTTCTGCTGCAGCTGCCAGGCCAGCTTGTTGGCACGGATGTAAAGGCCGCCCCAGCCTTGCGCATAGGCGATGAAACCGGTCGCGGTCATCGGACCCTTGACCATGGTGGGCAGCTCGTCACCCTCGTTCACGTCGTCCCAATAGCGGGTCTCGGCGCCGCGGATCTCTTCCTGCTCGTAGTACTTGTAGTACTCCTGCAGCTCTTCCTCGGTCCAGACGCGGCGGCCCTTCTCCTTGGCCTCGGTATACTTGGTGCCATTTTCGCGCGCCGCGTCGCGGTCGGTGCGGAAGCACCAGCTGTCGGCCTCGGCCAGCATGTCGCCGGTCTTCGCGTCGAAGAAGTCGACGTGATAGATCTGCTGCACGGCCTTGCCGGCAAAGCGGGTCTGATGCTCGACCAGGTCCTTCAGGTAGGCCTCGGTGCGGAACTCGGTGTTGCGCATGATGGGCTTGTGCCAGGTCCAGTTGGCGCCCGACCACATGGCGTGCACGCCCGGCAGGCCGCCGACATAGCCCGAGATGATGCGGCTGGTGGCAAACAGGAAGCTGGGCAGCGCGATCACGTCGCCGTATTTCGTCGTCTTGGCGTATTCGGGATCGCACCACAGCGGGTTGTCGTCGCCGATGCCATGGGCGTAGTGGCGGATATTGTCGCGGGTCGCCTCATAGCACCAGGGCTCGACGGTGCGTTCAATCTTCACGCCAATCCGCTTGCGCAGATCATCAAGGCCTTCCTCGGTGATCTTCGGAAACTTCCGTGTCATCTCGTTCATCTTTTTCCTCCTTCAAAGATGGCTCGGCGCGGCTCAATCAGCGGCGGCGAGTGTTTCAGCATTCTGGTCGCGCAGGATCTTGCGGTTCACCTTGCCGGCCGGGGTTTTCGGCAGCTCGGTGACAAATTCGATCTGGCGGGGATATTCGTGGCGGGCGAGGCGCGCCTGGACGTGTTCCTGAATGGCGCGGGTCATGGCCTCGCCGCCTTCCTGGCCGTCCTTCAGGATGATGAAGGCCTTCACCACCAGGCCGCGCAGGGCATCGGGGCTGCCGATGACGCCGCATTCGGCCACGGCGGGGTGGCTGAGGATCGCATCCTCGACCTCGACCGCGCCGATGGTCCAACCGGCCGAGATGATCACGTCATCCGCGCGGCCGCCGTGGTAGAAATAGCCGTCGGCGTCGACCCGGCCCAGGTCCTTGGTGGGGAACCACTTGCCCCCCTTCTTGACCATCAGCTCGCCGGTCTCGCCGGGGTCGCAACGGCTGCCGTCGGGGCGTTGCACCTCGACCTCGACGCCGGGCACGGCCTTGCCCATGGCGCCGTCGCGCACCTCCAGGTCGTCGGCGCCGGGGTAGTTGGCGATGATCACGCCAATCTCGGTGGTCCCGTACATGGACCGCACCTTGGTGCCGAAGACGCGCTCCACATAGGCCGCCGTCTCGCTGTCGATGGGCTCGCCGGTGAAGGACAGCTTGTCGAAGCAATAGGTGAAGTTTTCCGCCTGACCCGAGTTGCGCATCATCCGGTAATGGGTCGCCGCCGCCGTCAGGTTGGTGATCTTGAAATCCTGCAAGGCCTTCAGCAGGCGCACCGGATCGAACTTGCCCGAGAAGGTGCCGGTCGAGACCCCCATGGCCAGCGGCGCCAGGGTGCCGTGCCAAAGGCCGTGGCCCCAGGCGGGCGAGGACGGGCAGAAGAAGCGATCGCCGGGCCGGATGCCCGTGGCATAAAGCGCGGCCACCATCAGCGTGACGATGGACCGGTGGCTGTGGCGCACCGCCGCCGGAAGGGCGCGGGTGGTGCCAGAGGTATATTGCAGCACCGCCAGATCGTCGCCCGCCGTGTCCCAGTCGTAGGTCGCGGGCAGATGATCCAGGCTTTCCAGGAACTTGCGGTCGCAGGCGATGACGTTCCGAGCGCCGCCCTCGCGCGCCTCGGGGGCTTTTTCGGCATTGGTGAAGAAGACCTGCGGATCGCAGTCGCCGACCCGCAGGCGGATGCCGTCGGGGCCGAACAGGGTGAACATCGGCACCGCCACCGCGCCCGCCTTCATCGCGCCGAACAGCGCGCAGTAGAAGGGCAGCGAGGGTTCGATCATCACCGCCACCCGGTCACCCTTGCCGATGCCCTGCTCGGTCAGGAAATGCGCGATCTGCGACGAGCGGCGGGCGATCTCGGCAAAGCTGATCACCTCGTCACGGCCATCGGCATGGGCCACGCGCACCGCCACCCGGTCGCCATCGACATGCCGGTCGATGCATTCCTCGGCGATGTTGAACCGCGCGCGGTCGCCGGAAAACAGCGCCCACAGCTTGTCCTTCGCATATTGCGCCTGAGCGTCCCCGTAGGACGTGAACTCCGTCAGCAGTGTCATCCGCAAACCCCTCCCTCGCTTCTGGCCTCTCGGACCGGTCCCGACTTTCGTCAGGCGGCTCGTTGACAAGCGTAAGGATCGAGGCGAATTATTGTCAATACGCTTATATCATTGTATATAGGCAATGAAATCCAAGGAAATCAGGAGGCTGGCGTGACCACGGACGAGGCAAAGACGACCACCAAACGGCAGGTGCCGGCGGTGACGCGAGCCGTTGCAATATTGAGGTTTCTGGCCCGCTCGCCCGAACCCGTGGGGGTCAATCCCATGGCCCGGGAACTGGATCTGATCCCCTCGACCTGCCTGCACATCCTGCGGGTGTTGCAGGACGAGGGGCTGGTGGAATTCGATTCGCGGACCAAGCGCTATTCGATGGGAATCGGCATCCTGCCCCTGGCCCGCGCGGCGCTTCAGAAGAACTCTTTCTCGACCCTGGTGCAGCCGCGCCTGTCGCAGCTGTCGGCCCAGTTCGACGTCACCGGCATCGCCACCCAGCTGGCGGAACCGGACCAGATGGTGGTGGTTGCCCTGGCCCATTCCAATATGCCCTTCCGCCTTCAGGTGGACATGGGCAGCCGCTTCCCCACCCTGATCAGCGCCACGGGGCGGCTTTTCGCGGCCTTTACCGAACTGGACCCCGAGCGCCTGCAAGCGCGCTTTGCCCGGTTGGTCTGGGATCATCCGCCCAGTTTCGAGCAATGGCAGGCCGAGGTGGCCGAGGCGCGGGCCCGCGGCTTCGCCGTCGATCAGGGCAGCTATATCTCGGGGGTCACGGTCATCGCCGTTCCGGTCTTCGATGCGCGCGGCAAGATGATCCGCTCGCTGGTGGCCATCGGCATCACCGAGCGGCTGGACAAGGGCGATGTACCGAAACTGGCCAAGGCACTGATCCAGATCCGCGACGATCTTCAGGACAGCCAGGTTGTGATGGGGGCCTAAGCGCATGAACCAGACACCGCCCCCCGCCGGATGGCGCCCGATGCGCATCGAGGGCCTGATCGGCCTGATCGGCCCCCTGCTGCGCCCCGATCCCCGGCCCGACCCGCAGGCCGAGCCGCCGCGTTATGCCCTGCAAACCGACGCGCGCCACGCCAACCCGCTGGGCCTGGTCCATGGCGGCGTGCTGACCGCGCTGCTGGATCAGGCCCTGGCGTTGATCGCCTGGGAGGCGGCAGAGCGCCAGCCCACGGTCACCGTGCAGATGGACACCCGCTTTCTGGGGGCCGCGCGGCCCGGCGATCTGCTGATCGCGCGCCCGCGCATCCGCCAGCTGACCCGCAGCCTGATCTTTCTGGACGGAGAGATCACCGTGGCCGACCGCCCCGTAGCCGATGCCACGGCGGTGATGAAGATCCAAAGACGCAAAGGAACCCCCGGATGACCCAGACCCAGACCCCGCCCCGCAAGGGCCCGCTTTCGGGGATCCGCGTTCTCGACTTCTCGCGCATCCTGTCGGGGCCCTATGCCAGCATGGTGCTGGCCGATCTGGGCGCCGAGGTGATCAAGATCGAACCCCTGGGCCGGGGCGACGACACCCGCGGCTTTCCGCCCCATCAGGGGCCGCTGAGCCATTATTACATCGCCCTGAACCGCAGCAAGAAAAGCGTGGCGCTGGACCTCAAGGCACCCGAGGGGCGCGACATCGCCCGGGCCCTGGCGGCGCAAAGCGACATCCTGCTGGAGAACTTCCGTCCGGGCGTGATGGACCGGCTGGGGCTGGGCTATGACACGCTGGCGGCGGAAAATCCGGGGCTGATCTACGGCTCGATCACCGGCTTCGGCGCCGACAGCCCGCTGGGCGACAAGCCCGCCTTCGACATCGTGGCCCAGGCCCTGTCGGGGGTGATGAGCGTGAACCGCGAACCCGATCAGCCGCCCAACCGCCTGGGCCTGCCCCTGGGCGACATGGCGGGCAGCATCTTTTCGCTGTTTGGCCTTCTGGCGGCGCTGCACGAACGCGGCGTGACGGGGCGCGGACAGCATGTGGAGGTGGCCATGCTGGACAGCCTGATCGCCATGCAGGGCTACCTGTCGCAGATCTATTTCCTGACCGGGCAAAGCCCCCAGCCCGTGGGCACCCGCCATCCCAGCATCGTCCCCTATGGCGCCTTCCCGACCGCTGACGGCCACGTCATCGTGGCCTGTCTGACGGAGCGGTTCTGGCACAATTTCGCCCGCTGCCTGGGGCGCGAGGACCTGATCACCGATCCCCGCTTTGCCGCCTATGAGGCGCGGCTGGCCAATCGCGACGCGCTGGAACCGCTGATCGCCGCGCGGATGCGCCAGGACGACACCGCCACCTGGCTGGAGCGGCTGGCCGAGTTCGACGTGCCAAGCGCGCCGATCCTGTCGATCGGCGAGGCCCTCACGCAGCCCCATGTGACGGCGCGCGGGATGCTGGACCAGGTCCACCACCCGGTGGCGGGTGACATGACCCTGGTGCGCAGCCCGATCCGCTTCGACGGCCAGGGCGCGGCCCCCGCCCGCCCGCCCAGCCTGCTGGGCGAGGAAACCGACGAGGTGCTGCGCGAGCAGCTGCGGATGAGCGCCGAAGAGATCGCGGCCCTGCGCGCCCGGGGTGTGCTGGCCGGGGCCTGACCGCGCCCCACGCCCTAGCCGCGCCATGCGGCAAAAGCCCTCGCGCCGCCCGGCTTGCGGGCGGCGCGGACGGCAGGCCCGGCCCGTCTCCGCCGCCGCGGCGCAGCGCCCCTTCCGGCCCCGGCTCCCGCTGTCTATACTCTACCCAAAGACCCCGACGGCCCCCGGGCCCAAAGACAGAGCGAGGCGCATGACGCAGCAGGCAAAGCCCTTCAATATCGTCATCGTCGGCCAATCCGGTCGGCTGCAATACGAAGCGGTGCTTTTTGCCGCCTCGCTGCGGGCCCGCAGCCCCGGTTTCGCCGGGCGCCTCTTCGTGGCCGAACCCCAGCCCGGGCCGATGTGGCCCGGCGATCCGCGCATCACCAACGCCCTGGTGCGCGAGACGCTGCACGCGCTCGGCGCCGAGATCCTGCCCTTCGAGAGCCGCCATTTCGGCGACGGCTACCCCTATGGCAACAAGATCGAATGCCTCGCCGCCCTGCCGCCCGGCGAACCCTTCATCTTCTTCGACAGCGACACCCTGGTGCTGGACGAGCTGACCGATGTGCCCTTCGACTTCGCCCGCCCTTCGGCCTCGCTGCGCTGCGAGGGCACCTGGCCGCAGATCGAGCTCTACGGTCCGGGCTATACCGAGACCTGGCGCAGCCTCTACGACAAGTTCGGGCTTGATTTCGAAACCTCGCTCGATCCCGCCTGGCCAGAGGAATTCTGGCGCCGCTACCTCTATTTCAACGCCGGGTTCTTCTACCACGAAGATCCACAGGCCTTCGGGCAACGCTTCCTCGACTATGCCCTGGCAATCCGCGACGACCCGCCCGAAACGCTGGTCTGTCAAAGCCTGGATCCCTGGCTGGATCAGGTGGCCCTGCCGCTGGTGATCCATTCCTTCGGCGGCGGGCGCGAGGCCCTGCCCCAGGGCTGGCTGGACGGGCAGACCACCTGCCACTACCGCCTGTTCCCGCTTCTATACGCCCGCGAGGACGACCGGGTGGTCAAGGTGCTGGAAGAGGTGGCAGCGCCCAACAAGATCAAGAAGGTGCTGAAGCAGTACGAACCGATGAAGCGGATGATCTACCAGGGGCGCGGCGCAAAGGTGCGCGCCCTCTTCGACGGCCAGCCGCTGCCGCGGAAGGAACAGGCCCTGCGCAATCGCCTGAAACGCGAAGGCTTCTGGATGCGCTAAGCCGGACCGTGCAGGCGCGACGCCCGCGCCCCCTGCGCCGGTGACGATTTCCCGCCGAGCCCGGCGGCGCCCCCTTTGCCTGCGGCGCACAACGCGTTACTGTCTCGCAGAAAATCGGGGGGTTATGCCTTTTTCTTGCAGTGGCCGTCGTGCCGCCGTCGCAAAAGACAGCCCGCCAGGCGAAGATCCGTGGGACCAATGCGACCGAATTTTGCCTTGAACATCCTGGCCGACGGGCTGGACCTTCTGCATCGCGCCTCGCCCGGTTGGGAGAGGGTCGGCCATGTGTCCTTCGACGATCCCGACATGGCGGCCTCGCTGGCGCGGCTGCGGCGCCTCGGGCAGGCGCTGGACCCCGCGCCGATGCGCACCAAGCTGATTCTGCCCAACGATCAGATCAGGTATCTGTCGGTCTATACCGGCGCCACGACCGAGGCCGACCGCCGCGCGCTGGTGATGTCGGAACTGGACGGCGCCACCCCCTATGCGCTGGAAGACCTGGGGATCTGCTGGTCCGTTTCCGGCACCACCACCCATGTGGCCGCCGTGGCCCGCGAGACCCTGGAAGAGGCCGAGGCCTTCGCCACCGAACATCAGCTGAACCCGGTCAGCTATGTCGCCATTCCCGGCGAGGCCCCCTATCTGGGCGAGCCCTTCTTCGGCCCGACCGGCCTGGCGGACACCCTGCTGGCGGGCGAGAGGGTCGAACGCGACGCGGTGCAGGTCCATGTGCTGGGCAACGCCAGCCTGCCGTCCCTGCCCGACGAGCCCGCCGCCGCCGAGCCGCACGCCGAAGAGACGCCCGAGCGCCCGGAACCGCCAAAAGCCGAGGCACCCGCCGCCCCGGAAGCCGAGGCCGCGCCGCAAACGGCGGCCACTCCCAAGGCCCCGGAACCGCCCGCGCCGCCCCCTGTCGCGCCGCCCGAGTCTGCCGGGCCTGCCGAGGCGGCCCAGGAAGACGCGCCAACCGACAGCGCCCCCGCCGCCGAGGCCCCGCCGCAGGTCACCTTCCGCGCCCGGCGCGACCTCTTCGACCTGGACACCCCGGCAGAGCCTGCCGCGCCCGCCGCGCGCCGTACCCCGGCCAAACCTGCGGACACCCCGGCGGCCCGTGACGAGACGCCGCGCGATGTGGGCAAGGGCTTTGCCTCGGTGCGCAGCGCCCCGCCCGCGCCCCAAAGCGGCCCTGCCGCCCCCAAGGCGCCACAGAAAGGCGCCTCCCCCGCCACCGACGGCGCGCCTTCGGACACTCCCGCGCCGGCCGCCCCTGCGGCCGCCAAGGGGTCCGCAGCGCCCCCGGCGCGCAAGGCCCCGGCGGCCCCCGCCAAGCCCGGCCCCGCAAAGTCGACCGCGCCCAAATCTGCCAAGGGCCGCAGCGCCGCGCCCAAGGCCCCCAAGGCCCCCGTGGTCGAGGCCCCGGCCAAGCCCCCCTCGCCCACCGCCGCCGCCGCCTCGCTGACCGCGCCGGTCCCGCAACCGGGCGACGGCGCCCCCGCCGCACCGCGCAAGGCCCCCGCCCAAGGCGACCTGCGCGCCCGCGAGGCCGAGAAGATGACCGTCTTCGGTGCCCGCCCCTCGCAACAGGATCTGCCCGCCGCGCCGCGCCGCGGGATGCGCCGTCTGGCCCTGGGCAGCGTGGCCCTGGTCGCGCTGCTGGTCGCAGGTTGGGTCCTGCTGGGGATCGAGCCCGACCCGGCCCCCGAGGCGCCCGAACAGGCCGAGGCCCAGCCCGCGCCCGCCGAGTCCGCCGCCGTGACACAGCCCGAGGCCATCGCCCTGCTGCCCCCCGAGGAGGCGCCCGAGCAAGCCGCCGCCACGCCGCCGCCCCCCGAGGTTGCAGAGCCCGCCGCGCCGGAAGAGACCGCCGCCGAGACCCCGGCCCTGCCGCTGACCCCGATGGAGATCCGCCCCGCGCCGGCCACCCCGGCCGAGGCCGCCGCGCGCTATGCCGCCACCGGGATCTGGCAGCGCGCGCCGCAGCCCCCCGTCTCACCCGTGGCCACCCCCCTGGGCGAGATCGCCCTGGCGGCCCTGACCCCCACCGACCGCGTGGCCCCGGTGACCGGCCTGCCCGACACCTCTGCCGCCCGCCCGCCGGTGACCTTCACCAGCCCGCCGAACCCGCCGCTGGCCGATCAGCGCTTTACCCTGGACGCGCGCGGCCTGGTCGCGGGCACCGCAGAGGGCGCGCGCACCCCCGAAGGCCATATGGTCTATGCCGGGCGCCCGCCCGTCGTGCCGCCCGCGCGCCCCGCCGAGACGCTGCAACCGGGTGCCGAAGGGGCCGAGGCGCAGCCCGTGGCCCTGCCCCTGGCCACCCCGCCCGCCGACAGTGCCGAGACCCCGGCGCCCGAGGCCGAGGCACAGACCGAACCGCAGGCAGAGGCCACCCCGACGGACGAGGCCCCTGAGGCAGACGTGGCAGAGGCCACCGAAGCCACCGCCACCGCGCCGGAAGACCAGCTGCGCCCGCGCCTGCGCCCCGAGGGCCTGGCGCCCGAGGCAGAGGCAGAGGCCACGCCTGAAACCGACGCAGAGGCCGAGGCCGCCGCCGAGCCTGAGGCCGACATCGACACCGAAGCCATCGAGAGCGCCACCGATCTGGCCGCCAGCCTGGCCCTGCGCCCGCGCCCCCGGCCCGAGGATTTCGAGGCCCTGGTCGCCGCCGCCCAGGCCGCCGCCCTGGCCGCGCCGGTGATCACCGTGCCGACCCCCTCGGTCACCCCGGCCGCGCCCGTCCAGCCCTCGGTCGCACGCCAGGCCACGGTCGAGAACGCGATCAACCTCAACAACGTCAATCTGATCGGCGTCTCGGGCAGCCCCTCGGAACGCACCGCGCTGGTGCGCCTGTCGGACGGACGCATCCGCAAGGTGCAGGTCGGCGACCGCCTGGACGGGGGCCGCGTGGCGGCCATCGGAGAGGGCGAGCTGCGCTACGTCAAGGGCAACCGCAACCTGCTGCTGGAAATGCCCGACTAACCCCCGGCGCCCGCCCCTTCGGGACGCAGCACGGGCCCGGCGCCTGCGCAGGGCGCAGTCCGGTCCCTGCCGCCCGGCCCCACAGCCGATTTCGCGGGCTTTGCCCCCGGCGCCCGGTTGCGCCCCGCGCGGCTGGCTCTTTATCATGGATCCGACACACCGGTTTCGGCCGGTCCCCCCGCGCCCCGTCCGGTCGGCCTGCCCCGCCGCCGCGCCCCCTAAGGAGACGTCATGGAAGGCTTCCTCTATCAGGCCACGATCTACCTCTGTGCCGCGGTGATCGCCGTGCCGCTGTCGGCGCGCCTCGGTCTGGGGTCGGTGCTGGGCTATCTGGCCGCCGGGATCATCATCGGCCCGGTGCTGCACCTGATCGGCCATGACAACCACGACCTTCAGCATTTCGCCGAGTTCGGCGTGGTGATGATGCTGTTCCTGATCGGGCTGGAGCTGGAGCCGCGCGCCCTGTGGGACATGCGGCACAAGTTGCTGGGCCTGGGCGGGATGCAGGTGCTGCTGACCATGCTGGCGGTGATGGCCGCCGGGATCGCCTTCGGGCTGGAGTGGCAACCGGCGCTGGCCGTGGGGATGATCCTGGCGCTGTCCTCGACCGCGATCGTCTTGCAGACCTTGTCGGAAAAGGGGCTGATGCAGACCCAGGGGGGGCGCTCGGCCTTTGCGGTGTTGCTGACCCAGGATATCGCGGTGATCCCGATGATCGCCGCCCTGCCCCTTCTGGCCATGCCGACGCTGATGCAGTTGGCCCCCGATGGCTCTATCTCGGTCGGCACGGCAGAGGTGGCGCATGAGGGGATGTCGCTGGTCGAGGGACTGCCGGGCTGGGGGGTGACGCTGGTGACCCTGGGTGCCGTGGCCGCGGTCATCCTGATCGGCATCTACGCGATCCGCCCGGTCTTCCGCTTTATCCATGCCGCGCATCTGCCCGAGATGTACACCGCCCTGGCCCTGGCGATCGTCATCGGCATCGCCTTCCTGATGAACCTGGTCGGCCTGTCGCCTGCGCTCGGCACCTTCCTGGCGGGCGTGGTCCTGGCCAACAGCGAGTTTCGCCACGAGCTGGAAAGCGACATCCAGCCCTTCAAGGGGCTTCTGCTTGGCCTGTTCTTCATCACCGTGGGCGCCGGAATCGACTTCGACACCTTCCTGGATGCGCCGCTGAAGATCTTCGGGATCGCCGTGGGCGTGATGGCCCTGAAATGGGGGATCCTGCTGGCCCTCGGCCTGCTGTTCAAGCTGCGCCACCGCAACCTGATGCTGTTCACCCTTGGCCTGGCGCAGGCGGGGGAATTCGGCTTCGTGCTGATCTCCTTCTCGCAGCAGGTGAACGTGCTGCCGGGCACCCTGGCCGAACAGCTGCTCTTGTCGATCACCCTGACCATGCTGCTGACACCGCTGTTCTTCATCGCCTATGACCGGCTGTCGCGACGGATGAACGAAGAGGGCGCGCCCGAGCCGGACGAGATCGCCGAGGACGGGCCGGTGATCATCGCGGGCATCGGTCGCTTCGGTCAGATCGTCAACCGGATGGTGCAAAGCTCGGGCTGCAAGACCATCGTGCTGGACAATTCCATGGCCACGATCGAGCTGATGCGGCGCTTCGGCTTCAAGGGCTATTTCGGCGATCCGACCCGGCCCGACATCCTGCACGCGGCGGGCCTCGACAAGGCGCGGGTGCTGGTGGCGGCGATGGATGACAACAACGCGGTAACCCAGTTGGTAGCCTATGCCCGGGCGCAGCGGCCCGATCTGCATATCATCGCCCGCGCCTATGACCGGACCCATGTCTATCAGCTTTATCGCGCAGGTGCCGACGACATCGTGCGCGAAACCTTCGACAGCTCGCTGCGCGCCGGGCGCTATGTGCTGGAAAACATCGGGCTGAGCGATTTCGAGGCCGCCGAGGCCGAGAAGATCTTCTTCCACCACGACCGCGACGCGATCCGCGAACTGGCCGAACTGTGGGATCCGGCGGTGCCGACCAGCAAGAACGAGGCCTATATCGCCCGGTCGCGCGAGCTGGAGAAGGGGCTGGAAGCGGCGCTGCTGTCGCAGCTGTCCGACGAGCTGGACGAGTTGGACGAGCGGGGCTGAGGCCCCGCCCTTTCGGTATCGCCCCGCCCGTATCGCCCGCCCTTATCGCCCGTGCCGGGCGACGCCTGCCGAGCGGGGATATTTTTGGCAATGAGAAAAGGGGGGCGTCAGTCCTCGGAGACGCCCGCCTCGGCGAAGGTGGCCATGCCGGAATGGCAGGCCAGCGCGGCCTTCAGGATGTTGATCGCCAGCGCGGCGCCCGAGCCTTCGCCCAGGCGCAGGCCCAGATCCAGCAGCGGCGCCTTGCCCAGCCTGTCCAACAGGGCCCGGTGCGCACCCTCGGCGCTGACATGGCCTGCGACGCAGTGATCCAGCGCGCCCGGCGCCTCTGCCGCCAGGCAGGCGGCGGCGGCGCAACAGATGAAGCCGTCCAGGATCACCGGAATCCCGAGGGCGCGGGCCCGCGCGATGGCCCCCGCCATGGCCGCCACTTCGCGCCCGCCCAGACAGCGTAGCGCCGCCAGCCCGGTGTCGGGGGCGTGCAGCGCCACGGCCCGGGCCACCACATCGGCCTTGTGCGCCACGCCCGCCGGGTCCAGCCCCGTGCCGCGCCCGGCCCAATCCGCCGCCGCCCCACCGTAAAGCGCATGGGCCAGAGCCGCCGCCGAGGTGGTGTTGCCGATGCCCATCTCGCCGGTGACCAGAAGATCCGCCGCCGGATCCACCGCCTGCCAACCGGCGTTCAGAGCATTCAGCAGTTCCGCCTCGGTCATGGCGGGGCCTTGGGTGAAATCCTGGGTGGGCCGGTCGAGATCCAGCGCCACGATATCCATCCGCGCCCCCGCCACCTCGGCCAGCTGGTTGACCGCCGCGCCGCCGGCCTGGAAATTGGCCACCATCTGCGCCGTCACCTCTGCCGGGAAGGCCGAGATGCCCTGGGCCGTGACCCCGTGGTTGCCCGCGAAGATCACCACCTGCGGCGCCTGCACCCGGGGCCGCGCCTCGCCGCGCCAGCCCGCATACCAGATCGCCAGATCCTCCAGCCGCCCCAGGGCGCCCGGGGGCTTGGTCAGCGCGCCGTTGCGCGCCGTCGCCG
Organism: Pseudooceanicola aquaeponti; assembly: GCF_050897975.1. NCBI lineage: Bacteria > Pseudomonadati > Pseudomonadota > Alphaproteobacteria > Rhodobacterales > Paracoccaceae > Pseudooceanicola > Pseudooceanicola aquaeponti. Next base: position 300,970 of record NZ_JBPAXY010000006.1, on the reverse strand, counting down.
CCGCAGACGCCTGCGCATCGGGGGTGGGGGCCGCCACCAGGGCGGCGCGGAAGGCATCGAGGGTGGGAAGGCTGTCGTTCATGTCGGATCCGTTGTATGTCGCCTGCACCCCCTGTCTATTCCCTGCCACCGCCGGAGCAACCGCGAAGATGGACCTGACCCGCCCCTGGAGCGACCTTCTGTCGGCCCTCGGCCTGCTAAGCCGCCTGCCCCTGCCCGCCCATGAGGGGCGCGGCGCCCCCGCCGCCTGGGCCTATCCGCTGGCGGGCGCGGTGCTGGGGGCGCTGGCCGCGCTAGCCGGTCTGGCGGCGCTGGCCCTGTCGCTGCCACCGCAAGCGGCGGCGCTGGTCTGTCTGGGGACCTCGGTGGCGCTGACCGGGGCGCTGCACGAGGACGGGCTGGCCGATGTGGCGGACGGGTTCTGGGGTGGATTCGACCGCGCCCGGCGGCTGGAGATCATGAAGGACAGCCGGATCGGCGCCTATGGGGTGATCGCCCTGGTGCTGGCGCTGCTGGCAAGGTGGAGCGCGCTGTCGCTGCTGTTTTCCGCGCCGGGCGGGGCCTGGGCGGTACTGGCCGCCGCCGCCCTGTCGCGGGCGGCGATGCCCGCGCTGATGGCCGCCCTGCCCCATGCCCGCGACACCGGCCTGTCGCGCGCGGTCGGGCGCTGCGCCCCCCTGGTGGCCCGAGGGGCAGCGGGGCTGGGCGCCGGGCTGGCGCTGGTCCTGCTGGGTTGGGCCGCCCTGCCCGCCCTGCTGGCGGTGGCCTGCGTGACCCTGGCCCTGGGACGGCTGGCGCAGGCAAAGATCGGCGGCCAGACCGGCGATGTGCTGGGCGCGGCGCAGCAGCTGACCGAGATCGCCGTTCTGTTCGTGCTGATCGCCTGAGCCTGCGGAGGCAGAGACAGGCCAGCGGGCCACGAAAAAAGGGCCGCCCCGGGGGACGGCCCTGTCGTATTTAGTCGAGCGCTGTGGCCCCGGCGCCGATCAGGCGGCGCGGCTGACCAGCACCTCGTCCACCTGCTTGGCGGCGGCCACCTCGTCCCCACCGGAGACGGCGGCCACTTCGCGGGTCAGACGTTCCAGCGCGGCTTCATACAGCTGACGCTCGGAATAGGACTGCTCGCGCTGATCGTCGTTGCGGTGCAGGTCGCGCACCACTTCGGCAATGGCGATCAGGTCGCCCGAGTTGATCTTCTGTTCGTATTCCTGGGCGCGACGCGACCACATGGCGCGTTTCACCTTGGCCTTGCCCTTCAGCGTCTTCATCGCCTGGCTGACCACATCGGGGCTGGACAGAGAGCGCATCCCGATCTCGGTCGCCTTGTGGGTCGGCACCCGCAGGGTCATCTTGTCCTTCTCGAAGGAGATGACGAAGAGTTCCAGTTCGAGACCGGCGATCTCTTGGCTTTCGATCGACACGATCTGCCCCACGCCATGGGCCGGATAAACGACATAGTCATTCGGGCGGAATTCGGGTTTCTTGGTCTTGGTCATAGAGCTTCTTCCTCACATACCCGTCCATCAGAGGGCACGAAAACGTCCGGCGCCGGCCTGCGGCACCAAACGTGCATTTCCAACTCTTCAGATCATGGTCCGGCGGTCAGCAGCGCCCGCGAACCCGGATGGGGCAGTATTTGTCATGTGTAACGACAGTACATAACACAGAATCACCGCGAATCAAAGCGGCGCCGAATTTCCGTGCAAACAGGCCGCCTGCGCGGCCCCGGGCCTGTGTAAACGGGCCGCCCTTGCGGCCCCGGGGGCGGCCCTGAACAGCCCCCAAAGCGGTCTGATTCAGCCGCCCTCGCCGGGCGCTTCGGAGAAGTACTTCTCCATCTTGCCCTCTTCGCCGTCGCGGTCGTCGGCGCCGGGCATCGGGTCTTTCTTCGAGATGATGACAGGCCAGAGTTCCGAGTATTTCCGGTTGAACTCGACCCATTTGTCCATGTCCGGCTCGGTGTCCGGGCGGATGGCATCGGCGGGGCACTCGGGTTCGCAGACGCCGCAGTCGATGCATTCGTCGGGGTGAATCACCAGGGTGTTCTCGCCTTCGTAGAAACAATCCACCGGACAGACTTCGACGCAGTCGGTGTATTTGCAGGCGATACAGTTTTCGGTGACGACGTAGGTCATGGCTTACTCTCGAAGTGCGGTCCGGAGCTTAGCTAATCCAGCGCTTCGGATCATTCAAGCGGTCCGCGTCGATCAAGATCGAGTTTCCTGCGGTCTCGCTTGGTGGGACGAGAATTGCCTTCGATCCGGGCAATCGGCGGAACGGGGGTCCGCTCTTGCTCGGCCGGGGGCGACAGATCCTCGTAAAGGGCCTGGGCCTCGGGGGCCGGGCCGCGACGGGTGCCCAGGGCGGTGATCTTGATCACGCGGATCAGACGGCCCTGGGCGAAGGTCAGCACATCGCCCGGGCCGACAGCGGCCGAGGCCTTGGCGGCGCGGTTACCGTTGACCCGCAGATGGCCCCCGGTGACGCAGGCGGCGGCAAGGCTGCGGCTTTTGAAAAACCGCGCCTGCCAAAGCCATTTGTCCACGCGCATCCGGGGGGCAGCAGGATCCAAGGATCAGTCCTTGGTCTTCAGGCCCATAAGCGCGGCGGCGAAGGGGTTGTCCGGGTCGATCCGGTCCTTCTTCTTGGGCGGGGCGGATTCGAAGGTCTTGGCCTTCTGGCCGCCACGGCCGCCTTCGGGCTTGCCACGCTTGGGCTTGCCGCCCTTGGGACGGTCGCCGCGCGGGGCGCCCTTGCCCTGACGCTCGCCCCCCTGGGGACGATCGCCCCGGGGACGGCCACGCTGGCCATCACGTGCCTGGCGCGCGCCACGACCCGCCCAGGTGAAGGTGAAGAACAGCTCGACCTCTGGGGTGCCATCCTCGCCCAGCACCGGCACCATCTCGGGCGCGGGCGCTTCGGCGGGGGCTTCGGCCTCTGCCTCTGCCGGAGCCTCGGCCTCTGCCGGAGCTTCTACGGGGGCCTCTGCCGGTGCCTCGGTCGCAGCCTCGGGGGCCGCGCCTTCGGCGGGGGCCTCCTCGGGGGCTGCCGCGCCTTCCTCTTCGGGGGCCTCCGCAGCCTCGGCGGCGGGGGTCTCGGCAAGTTTCATCTTGGCCCGCTCGCCCTTCTCGGCCTTGTAGCCCAGCCCCTGCATCAGGTCGGCGAACTGTTCCAGCGTCATGCCGGTGATCGACAGCATGTCGGCCTTGGCCTCGAACCCGCCGCGGCTGTCTTCGCCGCGCAGCATGTCGGCCAGGCGTTCCAGCATGTCGATGCGGATCGCCCGTTCGCCCGCAGCGCGATAGCCCGCCATGGCGAAATAGCCCTGCGGCAGGCCCTTGTCGGCGGGCACGGTCACCAGGCCCGGCGGCGGTGCCTCGGGGAATTCCTGAAGATCCTTCGACAGCGACCACAGCACCAGGCGCAGACGGGTCGGCGCGGGCTTCAGCAGCAGCGGCATGAAGATGGTGTACTGGCCAAAGCGGATGCCATGCTTGCGCAGCGCGCCGCGGGCCTCCTGGTCCAACTGCTTGACGTCCTCGGCCACCTCGCCGCGCGGCAGGATGCCCAGACCCTCGACCATGCGGAAGGCAAAGCCCCGCGCCAGGCCGGTCAGGGTCTCGTCCCTTTGCAGGTTCATCAGCGGCTCGAAGAGCGCGGCCACCTTGCGGTCGATGAAGTGTTGCAGGCGGCGCTGCACCTTCTGCGCCACATCCGGGCCCGCCTCGTCATCGACGAAGGCCACGACCTGCGGCTTCATCGGCTCGGGGCCCGCGGCCAGCTTGCCGACCGCCTGGTCACCCCACATCAGACCGCCCTGTTCGGTAAAGTCGATCTCGGTGTCCGGCGCGTTATAGAACCGGTCCGCGCGCAGGTTGAAATGGGGGATCAGCGCCTGAAGGCTGGCCTGGCGAATGGTCTTCGCCTCCTGCCCTTCGGCCTCTTTATCGGCGCGGAAGCGGAAACCTTCCAGCCGTCCCACGAATTCGCCTTCGACGGTCACATCGCCGGTATCACTGACTTCGGCCAAGAGGGCCTCCTTCTGCTTGAGCCGCCGCATCAGCACGCTGGTACGCCGGTCCACAAATCTCTGGGTCAGGCGCGCGTGCAGCGCGTCCGACAAGCGGTCTTCTACAGCGCGAGTCTCACCGCGCCAATGACTTTCGTCGTTCACCCAGCCATTGCGCTGCGCGACATAGGTCCAAGTGCGGATGAAGGACAGCCGTTTCGACAGCGCGTCGATGTCGCCATCGCTGCGGTCGATGCGACGGATCTGGGTCGCCAGCCAGTCGTCGGGCACCCGGCCCTTCTCGTGCAGGAAGCCGAAGATACGGGTTAGCAGCCCCGCATGTTCGTTATGGCTGATTCCCCGGAAATCGGGGATCCGGCAGACATCCCACAGCAGCCGCACAGAGGCGGTGTCAGAGGCCCGCGCGCGGACCTCGGCGTCGCTGGACATGCCTTTCAGGGCGATCTGATCGTCGGCCTCGCGGGCGCGCAACAGACGTTCGTCCTTGGGCGAAACCTCCAGCGAGGCGATCAGCGGTTCGATGCCCGCGAAGTTCAGCTGCGGGTTGCGCCACTGCAACTTCCGCACCGGGGCAAAGCGGTGCTCCATGATCGCCTCGGCGAGTTCGGGCGGCAGCGGCCCGGCCTCACCCGTCACGCCGAAGGTGCCGTCGGACATGCCGCGCCCGGCGCGGCCCGCGATCTGGCCCATCTCATGGGGGAACAGCTCGCGCATCCGGCGGCCGTCGAATTTCATCGTGGCCGAGAAGGCGACGTGTTTCACGTCGAGGTTGAGCCCCATGCCGATGGCATCTGTGGCCACCAGGTAATCGACGTCGCCGTTCTGGTAGAGCTCGACCTGGGCATTGCGCGTGCGGGGGGACAGCGCCCCCATGACGACCGCCGCGCCGCCCTTCTGGCGGCGGATAAGTTCCGCCATGGCATAGATATTATCGACCGAGAACCCCACCACGGCGGACCGCGACGGCAGGCGAGAGATCTTGCGATCGCCCGCATAGGTCAGCTGCGACATGCGCTCTCGCCGGATGAACTGCGCCTCGGGCAAGAGGTCGGCGATGACGCCACGCATGGAATGCGAGCCCAGGAACATCGTCTCGGTCAGCCCGCGCGCGCGCAACAGCCGGTCGGTGAAGACATGGCCGCGCTCGGGATCGGCACAAAGCTGGATCTCGTCCACGGCCAGAAAGTCACAGCCCATCCCCTCGGGCATCGCCTCGACTGTGCAGACCCAGTATTTCGTGCGCGGCGGCACGATGCGTTCCTCGCCGGTGACCAGCGCCACGACAGAGGGACCGCGCGCGGCGACGATCCGGTCGTAGACCTCGCGCGCCAGCAGGCGCAGCGGCAGGCCGATAATGCCCGTCCGATGCCCCAGCATCCGTTCGATGGCGTAATGGGTCTTGCCGGTATTGGTCGGCCCGAGGACCGCGGTGATCCTGCCCTTTTGGGACATGCCCTGCCCTCGCTGAAACTCTTAACGGGTCAGGTATCGCTGCCGGACACGGCAGGTGCAAGCCGATCCCGGCCCGCCTGCGCCTCTTCATGGGCGGGATAGACCGACAGCACCGCGCGGTAGCCGTCATAGGCCGCGTCGATGCGGCCCGTCTGCTCCATCAGCACCGCCAGCCCATAGGCCGCCTGGAAGTTCACCGGGTTCAGCGCCAGCGCCTGCAAAAGGTCCGATTGCGCCTGGCCGAATTCCTCTAGCGTGTAGAACGCCATGGCGCGCAGATGCCAGGCTTCGGCGAAATCCGGCGCATGGTCGATCAGCGCGCTGAGATGGCCGATGGCGGCGGGGGCATCGCCCCCCTCCAGGGCATCGCGGCCCTTGCGCAACAGCAGATCCATGGAGGAAGAGCCCGAGCGCGACCAGATCAGTTCCAGCTCGCGCACGATCTGGCGCGCCTCGCCCGTATCGGCCTCGGCCAACCCGTCCAGCAGGGGCGTGACCGAATCGTCGGCCCACCCTAAAGTCGGAACCGATAGGAATAACGCTGCGGCACAAGCCGTCAGAGCGGATTTGAGATGTCGATTGAACCTGCGCATGACGCCTATAAGTGTAGCGCGAGGAGAGGGCTCGCATAGCCCCAATCATGTAAAATTGAAGGAAGCGCGACATGAGCGAAGTGATTACCGCCGCAGTGGCAGCACTGAACGCAAAGCTGGCAGACGAAAGCATTGATTTCACCGCCAAATTCGTCATCGAAGGCGAAGGTGAGATCCTTGTGGGCTCTGATGGCGCCAAGCCCGCAGAGGCCGGTGACGAGGCCGATGTGACCATGACCGCCGAGGCGGACACCTTCCAGGACATGCTTTCGGGCGATCTTAACCCGACCTCGGCTTTCATGACCGGCAAGCTGAGCGTCGATGGCGACATGGGCTCGGCCATGAAGCTGGGCTCGCTGCTGGCCTGACCCGCTGCGGCGGGGCGGCCCCTGTCGCCCCGCCCTTCCGGCCCGCGCGTCCCGGCGCGGGTCTGACGCCCGACCTGCCTGACCTGCCATGGAGCCTCTGGTGACCCTGACGACCGACGCCCCGGCCAAGACCGAAGCCGAGACCGCCCCGCTTTACGCCGATGTGGCCGATGGCCCCGAGGGCGGCATCGCGCTCTGGATCGCCACCCAGGACGGGTTGCGCCTGCGCCTGGTGTTCTGGCCGCTGGCGGGCGCCAAGGGCACCGTGCTGCTGTTCACCGGACGCACCGAATATGCCGAGAAATACGGCCGCGCCGCCGCCGATCTGGCCGCGCGCGGCTTTGCCACCGTGACGCTGGACTGGCGCGGCCAGGGCCTGGCCGACCGGGTGGCGGGCGATCCGGCCCTGGGGCATGTGGCCCGGTTCGGCGATTACCAACAGGATGTTCAGGCCCTGCTGGCCGCCCTGCCCGATCTGGGCATCGACGGGCCGCTGTTCCTGCTGGCCCATTCCATGGGCGGCGCCATCGGCCTGCGCGCCCTGCATCAGGGCCTGCCGGTCGCCGCCGCCGCCTTTTCCGCGCCCATGTGGGGCATCCGGATGCCCGGCCCCCTGCGCCCGATCGCCTGGCTGCTGACCGGCACCTCGCATCTTCTGGGCATGGTCGAGACGATCACCCCCGGCACCAAGGCCGAGACCTATGTGCTGTACGAGAGTTTCGAGAAGAACAAGCTGACCCATGACGCCGAGATGTACGCCTATATGCGCCGCCAGGCCGAGGCGCATCCCGATCTGATGATCGGCGGGCCGACGATGAAATGGCTGCACGAGGCCCTGCGCGAAACCCGCGACCTGGCACGGATGCCCGCGCCCCGGGTGCCCTGCCTGACCTTCCTGGGCAGCGAAGAGGCCATCGTCGATTGCGACCGCATCCATCAGCGCATGGCCAGCTGGCCCGAGGGGCGGCTGGACCAGATCGCCCGCGCCCATCACGAGGTGATGATGGAAGGCCCCGAGATCCGCGCCCATGTCTTCGACGCCTGCGCCGCCCATTTCGAGGCCCATCTGCCCGGCTGACCCACGGCGCGGGTCCTCGCGGCCCGGCGCGGCCCCACCCCGGCCTTGTCCTGCTGGTCCCGGCGGCCTATGTCGAAGGTCCGGAACCAAACTGGAGGATCCATGCGCCCGCTCCCCTTTGCCGCCCCGTTTCACGCCCCCCTGCCCTTGCGCGACGCCAACGCCGCCCCCGGGGACGAGGCGGCCCCCTTCGGCAACCTGCCGGAATGGGACCTGAGCGACCTCTACGCCTCCCCCGATGCGCCCGAGCTGAAGCGCGACCTGGACTGGCTGGAAGAGGCCTGCGCGCGCTTCGCCGAGGATTTCGAGGGCAAGCTGGCCACCCTGGACGCCGAGGGCTTCCTGGACTGCGTGCTGCGCAATGAACGCATCCAGGCCGTGTCGGGCCGCATCATGTCCTACGCCGGTCTGCGCTATTACCAGCTGACCACCGCCGGTGACCGGGTGAAGTTCATGTCGGACATGCAGGACCGGCTGACCAATTTCACCACGCCGCTGGTCTTCTTCACGCTGGAGATCAACCGCCTGCCGGATGATCATCTGAACGGGCTCTTCGACCAGAACGCCGAGCTGGCGCGCTACAAGCCGGTCTTCGACCGCATCCGCGCCATGAAACCTTACCAGCTGTCCGACGAGCTGGAGAAATTCCTGCACGACCTGGGCGTGGTGGGCGACGCCTGGGAGAAGCTGTTCGATGAGACCATCGCCGGGCTGACCTTCTGCATCGACGGCGACGAGCTGGGCATCGAGGCCACGCTGACCCTGCTGACCGACCACGACCGCGATAAACGCGAAGCGGCGGCGCGCGAACTGGCCCATGTGCTGGGCGAAAACATCCGCACCTTTGCGCGGGTCCACAACACCACCGCCAAGGAAAAAGAGGTGATCGACCGCTGGCGCGGGATGCCCAACCCGCAGACCGGCCGCCACCTGTCGAACCACGTCGAACCCGAGGTGGTCGAGGCGCTGCGCAATGCCGTGGTCGCCGCCTACCCCCGCCTGTCGCACCGTTATTACGAGCTGAAGCGGAAATGGCTGGGCCTAGACCGGATGCAGGTCTGGGATCGTAACGCGCCGCTGCCCACCGAAGCGCCCAAGCTGGTTGGCTGGGACGAGGCGCAGACCACGGTGATGGAGGCCTACGCGGGCTTTTCCCCCCGCATGGCCGAGATCGCGCAACCCTTCTTCGACAAGGGCTGGATCGACGCGGGCGTGAAGCCCGGCAAGGCGCCGGGCGCCTTCGCCCACCCCACCGTGACCGACGTGCACCCCTATGTGATGCTGAACTACCTCGGCAAGCCGCGCGACGTGATGACCCTGGCCCATGAGCTGGGCCATGGCGTGCACCAGGTGCTGGCCGCCGGTCAGGGCGAAATGCTGTCCTCGACCCCCCTGACCCTGGCCGAAACCGCCAGCGTCTTCGGCGAGATGCTGACCTTCCGCGCCATGCTGGCCAAGGCCGAGACCAAGGAACAGCGCAAGACCCTGCTGGCCGGCAAGGTCGAGGACATGATCAACACGGTCGTCCGCCAGATCGCCTTCTACGACTTCGAATGCAAGTTGCACGACGCCCGCCGCCATGGCGAGCTGACGCCCGAGGACATCAACGCCCTGTGGATGTCGGTGCAGGCCGAAAGCCTCGGCCCGGCGTTCGATTTCATGGACGGGTACGAGACCTACTGGGCCTATATCCCCCACTTCGTCCACTCGCCCTTCTACGTCTACGCCTATGCCTTTGGCGACGGGCTGGTGAACGCCCTTTACGCCGTCTACGAAGAGGCGCCCGAAGGCTTCCAGGAGAAGTATTTCGAGATGCTGAAGGCGGGCGGGTCGAAGCACCACAAGGAGCTGCTGGCGCCCTTCGGCCTGGATGCCAGCGATCCGGCCTTCTGGGACAAGGGCCTGTCGATGATCGAAGGCTTCATCGACGAGCTGGAGGCGATGGAGGACTGAGATGTCCCCCATGCCAACCCGGCGTGAACGTTTCAAACGCTGGTCGCGGCGGGCGCTGGTCCGCATCCGCCGCACCCTGCCTCCCGGCACCCGCCTGCCCGTCGGCCTTTTGCTGATGCTGGGGGGCGTGCTGGGCTTCCTGCCCATCGTCGGTTTCTGGATGCTGCCCCTGGGCCTGGCCGTGGCCGCGCTGGACGTGGCCCCGCTGATCCGTCGCCTGCGCGGGCGCTAGAGCCGCTTGCCGTCACGTCCTGCTAGGCGGGGCGCCCTCCCCCTCCTAGGCTGCGCGCGAGGGAGGAACACCATGAAACTCATCCGAAACACCCTGCTGGTCCTGCTGGGGCTGGCCGTCGCCGCGCTGGCGGTGATCCTGCTTTACGTGCCCGGCTACGTCGAACAAAGCCGCAACCCGGTGGCCGAACATCCCGCCTACCCGGTCTCGACCGAGGCCCAGGCGCTGCATGACGGATTGCTGATCGGCGACTGGCACTCTGACAGCCTGCTGTGGAAACGTGACCTGACAGAGCGCGGCACCCGTGGTCAGGTCGATTTCCCCCGGATGCGCGAAGGCAATGCCGCGCTTCAGGTCTTCACCACCGTCACCAAAAGCCCCAAGGGCCAGAATTACGAGGAAAACTCGGCCGATGCGGGGGACAACATCACCCTGCTGTCCATGGTCTCGCTCTGGCCGAAACGGACCTGGGACGATCTGACCGAACGGGCCCTCTATCAGGCCGAGAAACTGGACGGTTTCATCCGCCATGACGGCCAGGTGACCCTGATCCGTACCGTCGCCGACCTCGACGCCGTTCTGGCCGCCCGCGCCGCGGGCCAGCCGCATCTGGGCGCCCTGCTGGGCATCGAAGGGGCCCATGCCCTGGAGGGCGACCTGGCCAACCTCGACCGGCTCGAGGCCGCAGGCTTCCGCCTGATCGGGTTGCACCACTTCTTCGACAACGCCCTGGGCGGGTCGCTGCATGGTCATTCCGAGGCCGGGCTGAACGACTTTGGCCGCGCCGTGGTGGCCGAGGTGGTGGCGCGCGGGATGGTGCTGGACCTGGCCCATTCCGCGCCCCAGGTGGTCGAGGACGTGCTGGCGATGACCGACATCCCGCTGGTGGTCAGCCATGGCGGCTTTGCGGGCTATTGCGACGTCAAACGCAACATCCCCGTCGATCTGATGCGCCGCATCGCCGCGCGCGGCGGCGTGGTCGGCATGGGCTATTGGGCCGATGTGACCTGCGGCGACGCGGGCCCCACCAACGTGGCCGAGATGATCGCCGCCGCCGTGGCCGAGCTGGGCGAGGATGCGGTGTCGCTGGGGTCGGACTTCGACGGCTCGGTGGCCACCGCCTTCGACATCTCGGAACTGCCCGCGCTGACCCAAGCCCTGATGGATCAGGGGCTGAGCGAGGCGCAGATCGCCAAGGTCATGGGCGGCAACATGGAACGCGTCTTGCGCGCCCGCCTGCCGGGCTAAGCGCGCGCACAAGCCCGAAACGTGAAAGGCCGCCCCGAGGGGCGGCCTTTTTCCGTGAATGGGAGGGATCACGGGCTAAGGGTCCAAAGAGAGCGGACCCTCGGTCGCGGGCGACAAGGTCAGGCCTGGGCCATCATCCCCTTCTCGGAGGCCAGTTCGCGCATCCGGCTTTGCAGCTTCTCGAAGGCGCGCACCTCGATCTGGCGGATCCGTTCGCGGCTGACGTCGTATTTCGCCGACAGGTCTTCCAGGGTCACGGTCTCTTCCGACAGGCGGCGTTGCGACAGGATGTCCTTCTCGCGGTCGTTCAGCACATCCATGGCCTCGGCCAGCAGGGCGCGGCGGGCGTCCAGCTCGTCCCGGGCCTCGTAATCCCCGGCCTGGTCGGCATCCTCGTCTTCCAGCCAGTCCTGCCATTGCATGGTACTGTCGGCATCCGAGCCCACCGTGGCGTTCAGCGAGGCATCAGACCCCGCCATGCGGCGGTTCATCGAGGTCACCTCGTCCTCGGTCACGCCCAGATCATTGGCGATCTGCTTGACGTGTTCGGGACGCAGGTCGCCCTCTTCCAGGGCGCCGATGCGGGCCTTGGCCTTGCGCAGGTTGAAGAACAGCTTCTTCTGCGCGCTGGTGGTGCCCAGCTTCACCAGCGACCAGGACCGCAGGATATATTCCTGGATCGAGGCGCGGATCCACCACATGGCATAGGTCGCCAGGCGGAATCCCTTCTCGGGGTCAAAGCGCTTCACGGCCTGCATCAGGCCCACGTTGGCCTCGGAAATCACCTCGGCCTGAGGCAGGCCATAGCCGCGATAGCCCATGGCGATCTTCGCCGCCAGGCGCAGGTGGGACGTGACCATCTTATGGGCGGCGGCGGTGTCTTCCTGCTCGACCCAGCGTTTGGCGAGCATGTATTCCTCCTCAGGTTCCAGCATCGGGAACTTGCGGATCTCCTGCATGTAGCGGTTCAGACCGCCTTCCGGCGTCGGAGCCGGCAGATTGGCATAGTTACTCAACTCTCTGTCCTTCCCAGGTTTCCCCGCCTCATGTAAATGAGCTTAACATCTACATGGGAGCGCAGGGCCGCGGGTTCAAGCATCTGTCATGCAAACCCTGACGGGAGGTAAACGTTCCAGGCCCCGGATCCCGTTGGATAACGGTGGCAAGGGCCCGCTGTTGAGATCAGATTACCGCCGCCGCCCGGGTCGGCACAAGACAAAGCGCCCTCGCATTGGCGCACATCTTCGTGCGCAAAACCGCATTGCGCGCGCTGAGGCACATGGAACCCCGCCGCGCCCCGGGCGCCAAGGGCCGCTCAATTGGCCGGAAGCGCGTCCAGCAGGGCCTGCATATCCTCGGGCAGCGGCGCCTCGAAGCGCAGCCAGTCGCCGCTGACGGGGTGTTCCACCCCCAAGACGGCGGCGTGCAGCGCCTGACGGGGAAAGCGGGTGACCGCCTGGGCGCCCGCGACGCCGAGGGCGCGTTCCGACACCTTGCGCTTGCCGCCATAGACCGGATCGCCGACCAGCGCATGGCCCGCATGGGCCATGTGCACGCGGATCTGATGGGTGCGCCCGGTCTCCAGCCGGCATTCCACCAGCGCCACGGCGGGCGGCGTGCCGAAGGTCTGCAACAGTTTCGCCCGGGTGATCGCATGGCGCCCGCGGTCGAAATAAACCGCGTGTTTCTGCCGATCGCTGCGGTGCCGGTCCAGCTGGGTGGTGATCTTCAACACGCCCCCGCTTTCGAAGGACGCCCCCCGCACCCCGCGCAGACGCGGATCCGACGGATCGGGCACCCCGTGGCACAGCGCCAGATAGGCGCGTTCGGCGGTATGGGCCTCGAACTGGGCGGCCAGGGCGTGATGCGCGCGGTCGGACTTCGCGACCACCAGCAGGCCCGAGGTCTCCTTGTCGATCCGATGCACGATGCCGGGGCGCTTCTCGCCACCGATCCCCGACAGGCTGTCGCCGCAATGGGCCAGCAGGGCATTGACCAGCGTGCCATCGGGCGAGCCGGGGGCGGGATGCACCACCATCCCCGCGGGCTTGTTGACGATGACCATCTCGTCATCCTCATAGACGATATCGAGGGGGATCCCCTGCGGCCGCGCCTCGACCTCCACCGCCTGCAGCAGCACGATCTCCAGCACGTCCCCCTCGGCCACCTTGGCCTTGGGATCGCTCAGCACCACACCCGCGCGGCTGACCTGCCCCTCGGTGATCAGCCGCGCCAGCCGGGTGCGCGACAGGGCCGCCTCCTCTGGCACATCGCGCGAAAGCGCCTTATCAAGACGGCCGGGCGGATTGGCCCCGATCCGCACCGACAAGGGCGCGCCGGAGGAGATCTCGGAGATGGACTCGGACATGGACAAAGACCTTCCTGCGGCGGCGGAGGGGGCGGAACCGCCCGGCCTGCGTCTGCTGCGCCGCCTGGTGACAACGCTTCTGGTGGTGATGATCCTGGGGCTGATAACGCTGGTCGGGCTGGTTGTCATCCGTTTTGCGCGCCCGCCTGCCCCTGCGATGCCCGCCGAGATCACCCTGCCCGCAGGCGCCCACGCCGAGGCCGTGACCCGGGGCCGCGGCTGGACCGCCGTGGTCACCGCCGATCAAGAGATCCTGATCTTCGACGCCACGGGCGCCCTGCGCCAGACCGTCCCCGTCACGCTCGCCGACTGAACGCCCTGGTGCCGGACGTAGGCCAGGGGCGGTTCCCCTCGCCCCTCACAGGGCGCCGTCCGCACCCGCCTCGCTCCCCCCCTGCTCTTTCACCGGGCTAAAAATACTCAACCGCCCCGCCCGCCACGGGCACACCCTCCTAGCTGGCGCCCATCCGGTTCCAGGCATCCAACCCCGCCACCTTGTAGGCCTCGGCCAGAGTCGGATAGTTGAAGGTGTTCTCGACAAAGAAATCCACCGTGCCGCCCAGGTTGATCACCGCCTGGCCGATATGGATCAGCTCGGTCGCCCCCTCACCCACGATATGCGCCCCCAGCAACCGCCGCGACTTCAGCGAAAAGATCAGCTTCAGAAAGCCGGTGTTGACCCCCATGATATGCCCGCGCGAGGTCTCGCGGAACCGCGCGATGCCGCATTCATAGGCCTCGCCGCTGGCGCGCACCTCTTCCTCGGACTGGCCCACGGTCGAGATCTCGGGCACCGCATAGATGCCATAGGGAAAGGTCGCGGGCGGCGGCGGGGGCGAGACGCCGAAGGCATGGCAGGCCGCCACCCGCCCCTGCTCCATCGAGGTGGAGGCCAGCGCCGGAAAGCCGATCACGTCCCCGGCGGCATAGATATTCTCGGCCTCGGTCTGGAAGGTATGGGGATCGACCTTCAGCCGCCCGCGACTGTCGGGCTCCAGCCCCACGGCGGCCAGGTTCAGCCGCTCTACGTTCCCTGCCCGCCCGGCGGCAAACAGCAGCGTGTCGGATCGGATGCGCCGCCCGTCGGTCAGTTCCACATCCACCCCGGTGGTGCCGGTGGTGACCTGTTTCACTTTCGCGCCCAGGCGGATGGTCATGCCGCGGTCGCGCATCTGGTGGATGAAATCGTCGACGATCTCGCGGTCGACGAAGTTCAGGATCTCGTCGCGCGCCTCGATCAGGGTCACCGGCACGTCCAGCGCCGAGAAGATCGTGGCATATTCCACCCCGATCACCCCGCCGCCGATCACCGTCATGGTGCGCGGGATCCGCTCCAGCTCCAGGATCTCGTCGCTGTCGAAGACGCGTTTGCGGTCGAAGGGGATATGGGCGGGGCGGTAGGGATGGGTGCCGGTGGCCACCAGCGCCTTGTCGAACTCGACCAGGGTGCATTCGCCGGTCTCGGTGCGGATCTCGGCGGTGTTGGCATCCAGAAACCGCACCTCGCCAAAGCCAGAGCGGACCATGTTGCGCATGAACTGGTGTTGCAGCACCTCGACCTCGTGATCCAGGGTCTTGTGCAGCCGCTGCATCAGGTCGATGGCGCCGATGTCCTGCTTGACCCGGTAGCCCTGACCGTAGAACCCGCGCTCGCGCCAGCCCGACAGGTTCAGCACCGTCTCGCGCAGGGTCTTTGACGGGATGGTGCCGGTATGCACCGAAACCCCGCCCAGGCGCCGCCCCTTGTCCACCACCAGCACGGATTTCCCCAGCTTCGCCGATTGCACCGCCGCCCGCCGCCCGGCGGGGCCGGAGCCGATCACCAGCATGTCGATCCTGTCCATCTGACGCGCATCCTTCCTCTGTCCCGGGTCAAGCCAAGCGGCTTTGCCGCCTTGTCGCAACCGCGCCGGGGGCGCGACGGGCCGCGATCTTTCCTGCGGCCAAAGATGTTAGGAAGCGGTTACAGGCCGCGCACATCAATTGGGCAATTCGGCCGGCGCGTCACCGGCACGCCTCGGGCGCAAAGGGCCGCGCAGAACGCAAATCGCCGCGCGATCGTCCCCCGATCGCGCGGCGCTGGCAACGGAACCGGCCGAGGTCCAGCCCGCTACAGAGAGGCCGCCCCAGCTGGGGCGGCGCTCAGAAGTTCATGATGAAGGCGGCCAGCAGGGTCTGGCTGTAGCTTTCGCCGCTCAGCCCCTGGTGACGCAGCACCGACAGGTCCACCCGGTTGCCGTTCATCTGCTGGCGCGAAACGCCCGCGCCGATCACCGCAAAGGTGCTGTCCTGGGTCAGGGCGTCCAGGTCGTTGACCACCTCATGTTCCAGGCCAAGGGTGAAGTTCGGCGCCCATTGCCCCGGCGCCACCTTCTTCTCGTAGCGCAGGTGCCCCCAGATCAGACCGTAGTCTTCGGTATCGCCCACAACGCCCGACGACGGCGCGCCAAAGCTGTTGGCGGTGGTTTCCAGATAGCTGCGCTGGAACAAGGCACCAAAGGCGGGGTGCATCACCCAACCCTGGGGCACCATGCCGCTGTCCTCGGCGGTGAAGGTGCCGACCAGTTCGGTTTGCAGATACAGCCGGTCGTCGCCCTGGACGTGTTGCAGAACCATGCCCGGGCCGATGTCCAGCGACAGATCCGTTTCGCCCCACGAGTACTCGGCGCGGGCGGACATGCCCCAATGATCGTTGAACTTCTTCAGCATGTCGAAGCGCAGGCCGATGCCTTCGCGCACCAGGGTGCCCGCCCCGATGATCTCGAGGTCGGTCTTCTCGACGAAGATCCCGGCGGCATACATGGTGTTGGGATCGGGGAAGGTCAGATACTGCGCCTCAAGCCGGGTGATCGGCCCGTCCATCTCGACCAGCTCATCGGCGCCATCGGCCAGGGTGCCGGTCAGGTTGAAGCGCAGGTAGGACTGCCCATCGGGCAGCGCGTGCATCAGGTTCAGCGGCACCACCAGCGAGGTGGCCTTGTCCTTGTAGCCCGACTGCGGCGCGCCGGGCTCATCGGCGGCACCGATCGCGGCGCGGCCGTTGCCCGAGCGGAACTGCACCGTGCCGAAGTAGTCGGCGTTGTAGTAAGAGGCCATCAGCCCTGCATTGCCCAGGTTGATCTGCGCCATCGCGCCCGGGGGCGGCATTCCGCCCGGCGGCATGGCCCCCGGCGGCGGGCCGTCCTGAGCCACGGCGCAAGATACTTGGGCCACGGCAAGCGCGGCGCCCCAAAGGGTGCTTTTCATGATGTCCTCCCAATCCACTCGACGCGCTCCGGCCTCCTCCTCGAGGCGGGTTACGCGGATGGGCTGAACATAGGGGCGGGATAGACCATTCGAAAAACGCATTGCATCAATCCCAGCCATTCACGGGAGTGATACAAAGAAGAATTCAGGTTCTGATTATTTCCCCCGGCCCGTCGGGCCTGCCGGGACCGTCGCGCGCGTCTCTGCCCGGGCCTCAGCGCGCGCCGGGGCCGTCCAGCAGATAGCGGCGCGCCATCTCGGCGGTCTCGGCGATCACCGCCTCGGCGGTCAGGGGCACGACATATTCGTTGCCCTCGTCCTCGAAGATCTGGCGCCAGACCAGGCCATAGACCATGCGGAAGACCATCTCGTGCCGGGCCGGATCCGGGCCCAAGTAATGGGCGAGGAAACCATGGAACAGCTGGCCGATCCGGCGCGAGCTTTCCAGGCCCCGCGCCCGCGACTCGGGCAGCGCCTCGCCCTGCATGACCATGCCGCGCAGCACGTCACGATGCGTGCTGGTGTGCTGGCAGAAGCGGCGCACCGCCTCCTCCACCGCCTGTTCGGGGGTCAGGGCATCGCCCGGCGCGAACAGTGCCGCCGCCTCCTCGTCCATCCGGTCGAGGATCGCGCTGTGGATCACCACGCTGGCGGTCTCCTTGTTGCCGAAGCGCTGATAGATCGCGCCGACAGAGGTTCCCGACAGCTTGGCCAGCTCCTGAATCGAGAAGCTGCCATCGGGGCTGCGGCGGATCAGTTCCGCCCCCGCAGAGACCATTTTCTCGAAGGATTTACGCGACCGCGCCTGAACCGGCTGAATGAATTGCTGCACCATGGGCGCAGGCTATCCAAGCGGCGCGACGGGGTCCATCTTTACAAATAAGAATCCGTATTCTAGTTTTTCCAGACCGCCAGAGGAGGCGGCTGGAGGAGACATCATGACAGAGACCTGGAGGCCCGGACGTCGGGTCGTGATCATTGGCGCGGGCCCCGGCGGCGTGTCCACCGCGCTGGCGGCGCTGAAACAGGGCTATGACGTGCGCCTGTACGAGCGCACCCCCGACCCCAAGCCGATCGGCGGCGGCGTGCTGCTGTCGGTGCCGGTGCTGGCGGTGCTGCGCCACTATGGCATCGACCTAGAGGGTTTCGGGTCTTACACCCGGACCGAGTTCCGCAATGCCCGCGGCAAGGTGCGCGCCAACCTGCCCTTCAACCCGCTGGTCGAGGAGAAGACCGGCATTCCGGGCTGGCACTACGGGATGCTGCGCTCGAACGCCTTCGCCAAGATGCTGGATCTGCTGCCCGAGGGGATCCTGATCCCCGGCCATGCCCTGGACCGCTATGAAGAGACCGGCGACACGGTCACCGCGTATTTCGAGAACGGCGAAAGCGTCGAGGGCGACATCATCATCGGCGCCGATGGCATCCGCTCGAAGGTGACGGAACAGGCCTTTGGCGATCCCGGTCTGTTCCACGTCGGCGTGCGGGTCTGGCTGGCCTGGTGCCCCCAGATCGAGGGCGTGCCGCCGAACCTGGGCGCGATCAGCCATTCGCGGCACAAGCAGGCGTCCTTCTTCCCGATGCTGCATGACGGCAAGCCCGGGTTCGAATGGTGGGTGGTCGAGAAATCCTCGCCCACGGCGCCGGTGCCCGAAAACGCCGAGGCCCATGTGCGCGCCATCGTCTCGGGCTTTGCCGACCCGCTGCCGCGCTTCCCCGATGCGACGGATTTCGCCAACAACATGTTCCGCTGGGAGGTCTACAACCGCCCCTCGCTGCCCGGCTACACCAAGGGCCGCGCGGCGGGCATCGGCGATGCAGTGCACCCGGTCTCGCCCTATGCCGCCTACGGGATGGGGATGGCCATCGAGGACGGCTATTACCTGATGCGTGCCCTGGGCGGGCAGGATCTGACGGCCCAGACGGTCAAGGCGGGCTTTGCCCGCTACGACGAAGAACGGGTGACCTATTGCAACCATCACGTCGAACTGGCGCGCAAGCTGGGCCGGATGTTCCACGCCCTGCCGACCCCGGCGGCGGTGCTGCGCGATCTGGTCTTCGACCACACGCCCTTCCTGAAGGTGACGATGGAAAAGGACTATCTGGCGGATTCCGAGGTGCAGACCCTGGCCCTGTCGGAACTGCACGTCGCCTGAGCGCGCCCTGCCGCGCCCATCTTCGGCCCCGTCCCGCCTGCCCGGCGGGGCGGGGTTTTCGCGTCAGCCCCGCGCCAGGCGGTGGCGGAGCCAGACCACCCCATGGTCCCGCGTCTGGGTCGAGATCAGCTCCAGCGCGCCCGCCGTAGTGGCGCCGCCGTGGTCATAGATCGCGGGCACCCCGCCCTGACCATCGACCACCGGATAGATCAGGGTGCTGGTCTCGTCGATCAGCCCGGCGGCCAGGAAGGCCCCGTTCAACTGCCCGCCCCCTTCCAGCAGCAGACGGTGCACCCCGAAGGCCGCCCCGATCCGCGCCAGCGCCGGGCCAAGTGCGTCCCCCTCGGGGCCCGAGAAGAAAACCGAGATGCCCATCCCGGTCAGATAGGCCACATGGGCGTCGGACACCTGCTCGGACAGCACCAGGACCAGGTGATCGCCCTCCAGATCCTCGCCCTCGGGGCGCAGGCGGCCCAGCCGGTCAAAGCAGATCCCCAGACGCCGCCCCGCCGCCCGCCCCGGCTGATCGGGGCGCGGGCGTGGGGTTTCGGAGATCCCAGGCGCGCCGGTCTGCATGAACTCGGCCATGGTGGCGCGCCCGACGATCCAGCCATCGGCAGCGATCTCGGCGGCGGCCTGATCGTAGATCTCCAGCAAGGTCTCTTCCGAGACCGGCCAGCGCTCGGTCGCCAGCCGCCCGTCCAGCGAGGTGATCATGTGGCAGATGATATGCGGAGGTGTCATGGGCGGCCCCTGTCAATGCGCACGCGGGACAGGCCCCGCGTCAGGGGTATCTAGGGCAGAAGGACCCGTGCGGACAGGGCCGCCGGGTTCTGACAGCGATGACCCCTGCTCATGAAACCGGGCCGGGGTTGGGGCGCGCGCGCCGCCTAGTCGCGCCGCTCGGCCCGCGGCTTTTCGCCCTGGTCCAGGTTGCCCGCCAGCTGGCGCATGACCCGCAAGAACACCTCCAGATCCTGCGGCGCGACGCCGTCCAGCATCTCGCCCTCGCAGCCCAGGGCGATGGCCAGGATCTGGTCATGGGTCGCCTGGCCCTTGTCCGACAGCCACCAGCGGCGCTTGCGGTCATCGGTGGGCGAGGCCTCGTAGGTGATATAACCGCCCTCATGCAGGGTCCGCAGCGAACGGCTGGCGGCGCCCTTGTCCATGCTGATCACCTCGCAGACGCGGTTGGCGGTGATGCCCGGCTCGATGTTCAGCATCGACAGCACCCGCCAGTCCGAGATGCCCAGGCCGAAGCGCGCCCGATAGATCGGCGAGGTGCGGCGCTGCCAGGCGTTGGAGACGACGTTGATCAGGAAGGGGGCATAGTTGCGGATGTCGATCACGGTGACCCCGTCCCGGTCCTTCACCGGGCTGGACAACCGCGCCGCCTTCCCTGCCGTGTCGTTCATCGCCTGCCTCTTCGTCTCAGATCCGCGTCAGGTCATATCCAATCGCGTCCAGGGTGTCACGGTCGGGCGGCAGATCGCGCAGCAGCTTGCGCGCCGTCATGTGAGTCTTGGCGTCGTTGACGCTCTCGACCGCCGACAAATTCGGCCCGTCAAAGCGCAGGATCGCGCCCGAGGGCGCGGTGACGGCAGCATCGGTCGGCTGGGCCAGGCCCGCGATCTGCAATTTCCAATCCGCCTGATCGGACCAGAACCAGGGCACGGCGGCATAGGGGCTGTCGTCGCCCTTCACCAGCCGCTTGGCGATGGCGCGGGCGTGATCGGTGGCGGCCTGCACGCTTTCCAGCCGCACCCGGCGGCCACGGCGGGCCTCGGGGAAGCTGGCGCAATCGCCCAGGGCCGAGATCGCGGGATCCGAGCTGCGCAGCTGCGCATCCACCGCGATCCCGTTGTCAAGGGTCAGCCCGGCGGCCTCGGCCAGTTCGGTATTGGGCAGGACGCCCGCCGCCAGCAGCACCAGATCGGCGGGCACCTGGGTGCCGTCGCCCAGGCACAGCCCCTCGCCCGTCACCTCGACCACCGGCTGGCCCAAGCGAATGTCGGTGCCCAGCTCGGCGTGTTTCTCGGTGAAACGGGCCGACATCTGGGGGGAAACGGCGCGGGCCATCAGCCGGGGCGCGGCCTCGGCCAGGGTGACCGGATAGCCCAGCCCCCGCGCCACGGCGGTAAACTCCAACCCGATGAAACCGCCGCCGATCACCGCAGGCGCCTTTGCCCCGGCCAGGGCGGCGCGCAGGCGTTCGGCGTCGGCCAGGCTGCGCAGATCCAGCGCCCGGGAAAGGCCGGGGATGGGCGGGCGCAGGTTGCGGGTGCCGGTGGCCAGGATCAGGTGATCATAGGCCCAGACCCGATCCCCCGCGCGGACCTGACGGGCGGCGCGGTCGATGCTGTCGATCCGGGTATCGCTGACTAGGTCGATCCCGGCCTTGTCGAAAAAGGCCTCGGGGCGCAGGGTCAGCTTGGCCGCCTCGCCGGTCTTCAGATAGGCCTTGGACAGCGGCGGGCGCTGATAGGGCAACCCCGGCTCGGCGCCGATCAGGGTGATCGGCCCCTCGTGGCCTTCCTGACGCAGGCTCATCGCGGCCTGAAGCCCGCCTTGGCCCGCGCCGACGATCACCACCCGCATCAGATCTGCTCTTCGGGCAGGTGGACGACCAGACCGTCCAGATCGGCGCCCAGGCGGATCTGGCAGGAGAGGCGCGAGGTGGGTTTCACCTCGGACGCCGCGCTGTCCAGCATGTCGTCCTCGCTTTCCGACCGGGTGCCCGTGCGCTCGATCCAGGCGTCATCCACGTAGCAGTGGCAGGTGGCGCACATCATCGAGCCGCCGCATTCCGCGACGATCCCGTCGATGCCGTTGGCGATGGCGGTTTCCATCACGCTGTCGCCCTCCGCGGCCTCCAGCGTGGTTTGGGTTCCGTCGTGGTCGATGAAGGTCACTTTGACCATTGGGGGGCCTCCTCAGGCGGGGATCAGTTTCAGGGGCAGCCGGTCGAGGGCGTGGATCGCGTTGTTCGGGCGCCAGACGGGCGTGCCGTCAAACTCGATCCGGGCGACGCGGGGCAGCATGGCGGTCAGCACGGCGGCCATTTCGCCGCGGGCGATGTTCTGGCCGACGCAGCCGTGGATGCCCGCGCCAAAGCCCATGTGGCCCACGGGCTTGCGGTCGATGCGGAAGGCGTCGGCATCGCCCCATTTCTCGGGGTCGCGGTTGGCCGATCCCAGGGTGCAGAGGATCTTCGTCCCCTCCTCGACCGGGAAGCCTGCAATCTCGGTCGCCTGACCGGCGGTGCGGCCGAAGGTATGGACGGGCGAGGTATAGCGCAGCACCTCTTCAATGGCCGGGCGCACCAGCGAGGGATCGGCGCGCAACCGGTCCCATTCACCGGGGTTCTCGGCAAAGCAGTAAAGGGCGTTGCCGATCCCGGTCACCGTGGTGTCCACCCCCGCCGACAGCAGCGAGCGGACCAGCATCGCGGCCTCGTCGGCGGTGATCGTGCCCTCGTCCGCATCGGCATAGATCATCGCGCCGATGCCGTCCGGGGTCAGCCGGTCGCGGGCGCAGGCGGCCATGATCCAGGGCGCGATGTCCTGGGTGCGCTCCAGCGCCTGGCGGCGCAGGCGGTTGTCGGGACCCATGGCGTTGAAGACGCAGGCGCCGTAGTCCACCAGCTTGCGCTGATCCACGTCGCGCAGGCCCACGGCACGGGGGAAGACCGAGACGGGGAAACGTTCGGCGAAATCCACCACGCCTTCGAGGCTGCCCTGAGCCAGGAGCGCATCCACCATCGCCTCGGCGGTCTCGGCGAACATATCCGCCAGGGTCTTCACCACCTTGGGCGACAGGGCGCGCGACATCACCCGGCGGGTGCGGGTGTGCTCGGGCGGATCGGCCTCGAGGATGATCGACGGCGGGCGCCAGGGCGGCACGACCTTGAAATCGCTCAGGCCGACGCCGCGCGACGACACGAAGGTCTCGTGATCTGTAAAGACCTTGTGGGTGGTCTCGTACTGGCCACAGGCCAGCACCGAGAAGCGCGGGATAAAGACAACGGGACCGCGCGCGCGCAGCTCGGCGTAATAGGGTGTGGGATCGGCCAGGATGGCCTCGTCGAAGGGGTCGATATCCCAGACCGGCATACCCGGGGGCGGGGTGATGCGGCGGTGGCCTTCGATCATCTCTGCGGTGGTCTCTTCCATGTCGGTCCTCCTCATGCCTCGATGCCGACACCCACATGGCGGTGCAGCAGCTCGGGGTTGTCTCTCAGCTCGGCCGCCGCCCCGTCAAAGACGATGCGGCCATTGGCCATCAATACGGCGCGGGTGGCGAAGCCGAGCGCCGCCTGCGCATGTTGTTCCACCAGAACGACGCTGCGGCGCCCGTCGCGGGCCAGATCCTCGAAGACCTGCATCAGCTGCTCGCAGATGACCGGCGCCAGGCCTTCCAGCGGTTCGTCCAGCAGCAGCACCTCTGGGCGGGTCATCAGGGTTCGGGCGATGGCCAGCATCTGCTGCTCGCCGCCCGACAGCTGCGCGCCGCCGTTGCGGCGCCGTTCCTTCAGCCGGGGGAAAAGGGCGTAGGCCTCTTCCAGGGTCGCATCGCCGCGCAGGGCGGCCAGCAGGTTTTCCTCGACCGTCAGCGAGGGGAAAACGTCGCGGGTCTGCGGCACCAGGCCCAGACCGGCGGCATTGCGGCGGAAGGGTTTCATCCCCTCGATGCCGCGCCCCTTCAGGCGGATTTGCCCGCCGTGCAGCCGGGTCAACCCCATGATCGTGGCCAGAAGCGTGGTCTTGCCCGCCCCGTTGCGCCCGATCACCGCCAGCCGTTCGCCCGCCCCCAGCGACAGGTCGATGCCGCGCAGCACATGGGTCGGGCCATAGCCCGCCGTGACGCCGGAAAGGTTCAGCACAGGATCAGCCATGGCCCGCCCCCAGATAAAGTTCGCGCACCTGGTCATGCGCCGCGATCTCGGTCGGCGTGCCCTCGGTCAGGATGTGGCCCGCGACCAGCACCACGATGGAAGAGGCCACGCGAAAGACCAGGTCCATGTCATGTTCGATCACCAGAACCGCCAGATCGGCGGGCAGCCGGTCGATGGCCTCGGTGATCAGATGGGTCTCGCTTGACGGCACCCCGGCGGCGGGTTCGTCCAGGATCAGGACGCGCGGCCGCAGGGCCAGGGTCAGGGCCAGTTCCACCAGCCGTTGCTGGCCATAGGCCAGATCCGCCACCGGGGTCTCGGCCAGGGGCGCCAGTTCGAACTGCTCCAGCAGCTCTTGCACCTCGGCCTCGACCGCCGCGTCGCCCTGGGCCCGGCGCAGCATCCGCCCGCCCAGCCCCTGGCGTTCCAGCACCGGCATCCGCAGGTTGTCGCGCACCGTCAGCGAGGGGAACAGCGTGGTGATCTGAAAGGTCTTGGCGATGCCAAGCTTGACCCGCGCCGCCTCGTTCAGGGCGCCGATGTCGCGCCCGTCAAAGCGGATCGTGCCGCCCGAGGGACGCAGGATGCCGGTCACCAGATTGGCGAAGGTCGACTTGCCCGCCCCGTTGGGCCCGATCAGCGCCTTGCGCGCCCCCGGCGGCAGGTCAAAGTCGATATCCTCTGACACCGTCAGCCCGCCGAAGCGCTTGGACAGCCCCCGTACCTCAAGCCCGTTCATCGCGGTCTCCTTTCAGCAGACGGGTCAGCGCGCGCGGCGCCGAGATCACCCCGGAGGGCAGGAAGAAGACCACCGCCAGCACCAGGGCGCCGATGACGAAAAGCCAGTTGAAGGGATCGTTGGCCGCCGCGGTGTGATGCACCCACATGAAGACGAAGGTGCCGATCACCGCGCCGTAAAGGCGCCCGGTGCCGCCCAGGATCAGCATGATCAGCGCCTCGGCGGACAGGGCAAAGGCGAAGGTCTCCAGCGAGACCAGCTGGGTGATCTGCGCGGTCAGCGCCCCGGCCACACCGGCGATGGCCCCGCCGATGGTATAGGCGGTGACCCGGCGGCGGTAGACCGGCGCGCCGATCGCCTCCATCCGCTGGGGGCTTTCATGGATGCCGCGCAGGGACAGGCCGAACGGCGAGCGCACCAGCACCGACAGTCCGGCAAAGACCAGCGCCGCCACGGCCAGGGCGTACCAGTATCCGGTCTGGCCGATGAAATCGAACTCGAAGAGGCCCAGCACCGGCTGCATCCGAATGCCGCGCAGCCCGTCGGCGCCGCCGGTGATGTCGCGGGCGCGGTTGGCGATCTCGGCGCAGATCTGCGCCACGGCGATGGTCAGCATGATCAGGGTCAGCCCCTGGGTGCGCATCAGCACCAGGCCCGAGACCAGGGCCAGCCCGGCCCCCGCGACACCGCCGACCAGCAGCCCGGTCACCGGATCGGCCCAGACGTGGATAGCGAAAAGGCCCGCCGCATAGGCCCCCGCGCCATACATCGCAGCCTGGCCCAGGGTCGGGATGCCCGCATAGCCCAGCACCAGGTCGATAGACAGGACCAGGACGATCATGATCACGATCCGGGTCACGAAGGCCAGGTTGTAGGGAAAGAGGAAGAACAGCGCGACCCCGGCAGCCAGCAGAACGAAAGGCAGGAAACGGCGCATCTCAGACCCTCCCCAGCAGGCCCTGGGGCCGGATCGCCAGCAGGGCGATGACCAGGGCAAAGAAGGTGATGGTGGCCATGTCAGGCAGCAGATAGCGGGCGGCGGTCTCGACCAGGCCCAGGCCCAGGGCGGCGGCAAAACTGCCGGGGATGGACCCCATGCCGCCCACGGCCACCACGATCAGGAACAGCACCATGTAGCGCAGCGGGTAATAGGCATCTATCGGCAGCAGTTCCGCGCCGAAGATCCCCCCCAAGGCCGCCAGCCCGGCGCCCAGACCGAAGGTCAGCATATAGATCCTCCCGGTGTCGATGCCGATCGCCGAGGCGGTGGCGCGGTTGTCCACCGCCGCGCGCAGGCGGATGCCAAAGCGGGTGCGGTCGATCAGCGCCCACAGGCCCGCGATCACCGCCAGCCCCAGGGCGATCACCACCAGCCGGTGCAGCGGCAGGGTGCGAAAGCCCAGGTCGACCGGCGCCGTCATGCCCTGGGGCAGCGGCACGTTCAGCAGGGTCGAGCCCTGCCACAGGTTGACAGAGGCGATCATCAGGAAGGTCAGGCCGATGGTGGCCAGCACCTGTTGCAGGTCGCCGAAGCCGTAGATACGGCGGTAGATCAGCCGCTCCAGCGGCAGGGCCAGGGCGATGGTGCCCGCCACCGCCAGCGGCAGCGCAGCCCAGAAGCCCAGCCCCAGATCCAGCGCCAGCCAATGGGCCAGGGCGCCGCCGATCATCGCAAAGCCGCCATGGGCCAGGTTGATCACCCGCATCAGCCCCATGGTCACCGACAGGCCGACCGCGATCATGAAAAGGATCATCCCGTAGGCGATCCCGTCCACGGCGATATTAAGCAGTAATGACATGATTTCATCCGATCCGGAGGGCCCCGCGGGCGATCAGCCGACCGCCCGCGGGGAAAGGATCACTGGTCCCAGCCGAGGTCGCCCACGGTGGCGATGATGCCCTTCTCGGCATTTTCCAGCAGGCCGGTCTGTGCGTTGCGCTCGACCTCGCGGATATAGACGTTCTGGATCACCGTGCGGCTGTCGGGGTCCATCTCGATGGGCCCGCGCGGGCTTTCCCAGGCCAGCCCCTTGGCCGCCTCGACCGCCGCCGGGCCATCGGTGCCCGCCGCCGCGATCATCTGGTACAGCAGATGCACCCCGTCATAGGCGCCGACCGAGGCCCAGTTGGCCACCGCGTCGGGATGCAGTTCCGCCAGCTTGGCCAGGAAGGCCTCGTTCTCGGGCGAGGGATGGGCGGCCGAATAGTGATAGGCCGTGGTCAGACCCAACCCCAGATCGCCGAAGCCTTGCAGGTTGGTCTCTTCCGTCTCGGCCGTGCCGAGGAAGCGGATGCCCTCGTCCTTCAGACCGTTCTCGTTATAGGTCTTGGTATAGGTGAAGGTGGGCGGGCCACCGGGCAGGAAGGCAAAGACCGCATCGGGGGCCTGATCGCGCACCCGTTGCAGGAAGGGCGTGAAATCGGTCGTCGACAGCGGCATCCGGATCTTGTCGACCACCTCGCCCCCCTTGGCGGTAAAGGCCGCCTCGAAGGCCCTTTCGGCGTCGATGCCGGGGCCATAGTCGGTCACCGTGGTGGCCACCGTGCGGATCCCCTGGTCATAGGCCCAGTCGGCCATCGGCGCCGAAACCTGCCACAGGGTATAGCTGGTGCGCAGGAAGAAGTCGCTTTCGCGGTTGATCGACGAGGTGGCGGCGTTGAAGATCACCGTCGGCGTTTCCGACTGCTCAATGATCGGCGCCACGGCCAGGGCATTGGGGGTAAAGGTAAAGCCCGCCAGGTAGTCGACCCGCTCGCGGATCAGCAGTTCCTGCGCCAGGCTGCGCGACTGGTCGGGGTTCGGCCCGCCCACGTCCTTGTAGATGAACTCGATCTCATGGCCCCCGGCACTGGTGCCGTGCAGGGCCTGATAGACCTCGATGGCCTGCTGGTACTGGGTGCCATATTGCGCGAAGGGCCCCGAGAAGGGGGTGATCACCCCGATTTTGACGGTCTCCGCCTGGGCGGCGGACAGGCTGAAGAGCCCCAGGGCAAGCCCGAGTGCTAGGTGGGTTCTGGTCATGTTTCCTCCCTTTGCGGCCCCTCCCAAGGCCGCTGCGTTTCCGGGCCTGCGATGCAGCCCCGTTCCGGCCCGAAGAGAACCTCCCCTCTGCGGGCCGCCTGGATCCCTTCCCCCCGCGACGCAGGGCAGATTGCGAAAGCCGTTCCGATTTCCTCCTGGGGAACGATTTCGCGGATCCATGCCGGTTGACGGATCAACCGACTTCAGGGTCCCCGAAGTCCGTTGTCATGTCAACTGGATTCTCAACCCGAAATACGGGCGGCCAGAGGAAGAGAGAATGTCATTTGAAATCAGCCCTCTGGACGGACCTTCGTCACGCACCAAGGCCCTGCCGAAGCCTGGGAAGGCCAGCAGCGCCCTGAGGCGGGCCGCCGCCTTTCACCGCAGACCGCGCGCCAAGGCACAGGTGCGGCGCGCCCGCCCCCAAAGGGAAAGGGACCCGGCCCGGGTCCCCAATTGCAATTGAACAGAAAGGGATGAGGAGCAGACCGCGAGAGGTGGTCTTTTGGCTGGTCGCTGCCTGCTCCTCTCGGCATGGCCCGTGTGCAGGCCACCCCGTCACTGGATCCGGCCAGGGTAAGGACCGGACCCGCCCAGGTGTGCACGGGGGGTGACACCTGAACACTGCTCGCGCCAGCCGGCGACCCGCAGAACACACCTCACGCCGCCCCCGGCCCGCCCGAAGGCGTCACGACCAGGGGCCGGCGTCCCGCAACAGGATCAGAAGGGAGGCCAGGACGACGGGCAGCATCCGCTCTGCCCGCGAGCGCCGGAAGACGTGGCGCAGGGCCCGGTCGGTATCGTCGCGATGCCCTGCGCCCTCCATGATCAGGCCTCGTCGCCGCCGAGCAGACCGTCAAGCAGCCCCCCGCCGGTGCCGTCATCCAGCAGACCCGCGCCGGTCAGCTCGCCCAGCAGGCCGTCGTGCCCGGTGACATCCCCCAACAGGCCGCCATCCGCGACGAGGTCCCCCACGACCCCGTCAGAACCGGTCACATCGCCCAGCAGGCCCGAGTTGCCGGTCACATCGCCCAGCAGGCCGCCATCGGCCAGGACCGGATCGAGGATACCGTCTTCGGCGCCGAGGCTGGCGAGCAGTTCATCGACCGCGCCGCCTTCGCCCAGGACACCACCCAACAGGCCGCCCTCACCGCCGAGCAGGCCGCCGTCGCCGCCCAGCAGGCCACCGACCAGACCTTCGTCCCCCAGGACACCGTCCAGCAGGCCAGCCTCACCGCCCAGCAGACCGCCGACCAGACCTTCGTCCCCCAGGACACCGTCCAGCAGGCCGCCGTCGCCGCCCAGCAGGCCACCGACCAGACCTTCGTCGCCCAGGACGCCGTCCAGCAGGCCGCCGTCACCGCCCAGCAGGCCGCCCAGAAGGCCCTCGTCGCCGAGCAGGCCACCCAGAAGACCGTCATCCGCCGGGGCGGCCTCGCCGCCTTCGCCCAGCAGGCCCGTCCCCAGAAGGCCGCCCACCACGCCATCGGCGCCGGTCACGGGCGACAGCAGGCCGTCACTCCCCAGAAGCGAGCCGACCAGACCTTCGGAGCCGGTCACGCTGCCCAGCAGGCCGCTATTGCCGGTCACATCGCCCAGCAGGCCCCCATCGGCCAGCAGCGGATCCAGCAGGCCGACCTCGGGGCTGACCACGCCATCGCCGATCAGCGGGGTCCCGACCAGGCCGGTCACCGTCCCGCCCAGCAGGCCGCCTGCCCCCAGCAGACCGCCCAGAAGGCCGTTCGATCCGGTGACAGGGCCCAGCAGGCCGCCATCTGCGGTCAGACCGCCCAGCAGACCCTCGGCGCCGATCAGCGGGTCAAGCACGCCCTGCACAGCGTCATCGCCGCCGCCATCGCCGCCACCATCACCGCCGCCGTCGCCGCCACCATCACCGCCGCCGTCGCCGCCGCCATCACCGCCACCGTCGCCGCCGCCATCACCGCCACCGTCGCCGCCGCCATCACCGCCACCGTCGCCGCCGCCATCACCACCGCCGTCACCGCCACCGTCGCCGTCACTGTCGCTGGAGCCACCGCCCCCACCCAGGGCTGCAAGACCAAGGATGCCCGCACCGGCCATGGCCGCCAGACCTTCATCCGAGATCGCACCGCCAAGACCCTCGGCCGCCACCTCTTCACCGTCGAAGATCAGGCTGTGAATGGATTCGTTGGGGGTATTGCTGTAGTAATCCTCGACGAGGATCTGCTCACCGTTCTTCATGTAGATCATCAGATCCGTGCCATCCCGCCCGTAGCGTTCGACATCGATCCGTTCCGCGTCGATCTTGACCGGCACCGCATCGCCAGCCTGAATTTTCGTAATAGCCATTTTAACCACCTCTCATAGCTTTGGGCCTGACACGCCCGCTCCCAGCACAGCACACACGACACACATCCATGCTTAAGGCTGTTTAACACATACTTTCGAGATAGCATCAAGAGGTTTTGCGGCCTGCCCCACCCCTGCGCTCAGGCCCGCCGCATCTCGGAGGCATGACCCAGAAGGGCCCGACCGGACCTAAAAACACCCAAGACCCACAATAAATTTTTAATTTCAGATAGATAAACAGCTCCCCCAAACAAATCCCGCTCACCTCTCGCCGCCCCGACCTCCAGCCTCGCCCCAAGCTGCCACAAAACACCGGCGAAAACTCAGGCAGTCTCAGCGCGCAGGAATACATACTTCAGTAGTAATTTCCGCTCCACGCCGCCTCAGACAAACGTCCCCCCGGCGAATCTTTCTCGGCTCTATTGTCCTCGGCGCCAGGGAGCGGCATTAAAGCCGGGGGGCATCCCCACTTTCGCCCATGATGGGCACAACGAAAGGAGGCAGGCTCTCATGACATCCGACCGCCCCGCCCCGCAGCAGGACCGACCGGCGCGCCCGGATCCGGCCCGCGTGCCTGAGGATCTGCGCCCCCTTGCCGCCGCCTCTGTGCGGCCGCTGTTGCAGACCGTGGCGCGGATGATCGCCACCGACCGGCGGGCGGTGGTGCTGGCCTCCGACCAGGCCGAGATCCTGCTGGCCAATGCCCCGGCCAATCAGATGTCCCTCGACACCGAGGCGCTGACAACCCTGTTCGACTGGCCCGCCTGCGTGGCGCGCGCCCGCGCCGCGGGCAGCGCCCAGCTGTCGGGCACCCGCGCGGGCCAGCCGCTGGAAGGCGAACTGGTGCATCTGCCGCTTGGCCCTGCCGACGGCTATCTGCTGCGCCTGGCGGAAAGCGAGCACGAGGCCGTCTGGCTGCGCAACCGGGCGCGGTCCGCCACGCTGATGCGGGTGGCCCATGACCTGCGCACCCCGATCCAGTCCCTGCTGGCCATCGCCGAAAGCGGCGCCGGAACCGGCGGGGCGGGCAGCGCCGACCAGATGCGCCGGGCGGCGGAACTGGCGCTGGATCATATCGACAACGTGCTGAACGTCATTCGCGGCGCCAGCGGCGTGGCCGGGCTTCAGCCCGACGAGGATTTCTGCCTGACCGAAGAGCTGCGCAGCCTGCTGGCCATGGTCGCCCCGATCCTGCGCCAGCGCGGCGCCGAGATCGCCGTTGCGCTGGATCCCGCAGAGGATGTCTGGCTGCACGGGCCGGTGCGGTTCGTCCGCGCCCTGTTCCAGAACATGATCGACAATTCGGCGAAATACGGTGGCGCGCGCGTCGATATCCGCCTGACTTGCATGCCCGAGCCCCAGGCCCCGGGCGCCAGCGCCCCCCGGGTCACCGTCACGCTGGAGGTCCGCGACCAGGGCGGCGGTCTGCCGCTGGAGCGCAAGGCGCAGCTGAACGAGGCCCTGGGTCAGTCGGGCACCATTGCCCTGCCACCGGTGGCCCATCCCACCGACAGCCGCCCCTCGGCGGGGCTGAACGTGCTGGCCCATGCCCTGCGACAGCTGGGGGGCGAACTGGCCGTCTTCGACCGCGCCCCGGACGGCAGCGCCCTGCCCGGCAGCGCCCCCGAGGGCAGCCAGGTTCTGGGCACCATCCTGCGCGCCCGCTTCAGCCTGTCGGCAGGCACGCCGCGCAGCGCCCCGCCGCCGCGCGCCGCAGAGGCACCGCGCGGCCCGGCGCCACTGGCCGGGCTGACGCTGCTGATCGTCGAAGACAGCCCCTCCAGCCGGGACTGGCTGCTTCAGGTGCTGCGCGCCTCCGGCGCCCGCGTCCACCCCGCCGGCAACGGCATGGAAGCGCTGGCCCTGCTGGACCGGGAAGAGATCCGCGCCACCCTCGACCTGGTGCTGACCGACATGACCCTGCCCTATATGAACGGCTTCGAACTGGCCCAGCGGATCGGCGCCGCCCGGGCTTCGGGCGCACTGGACTGGCACGGGCCGGTTCTGGGCCTGACCGCCCATGTGGACGACCGGCTGCGCCAGGCCTGCGAAGAGGCCGGAATCGTCAAGGTGCTGGAAAAACCCATCCGCCCGGCGGCCTTGCGCACCGCCATCCTGGAAGCCCTAAAGGCCCCCGGCACCCCGGCCGAGGCGCCGGATCCGGCCGAACCTTCCGCCGACACCACGGGCGCGCTGGCCCGTCCGGTGGTGAACGAACTTCTGGACCAGTTCGGCCCCAAGGGCACCCGCGACTTCATGACCCGCGCCCGTGACGAGGCCGCCGAGGTCGCCCAGGGCCTGCGCCGCAGCGGTGTGCAGCCCGACACCGGGCGACGCCTGCACGCCGCCACCGGCGCCAGCAGCCTGACCGGGCTCAGCCGCCTGGAACAGGCGCTGCGACAGCTGGAACTGGCGGTGGAACGCGGCGAGACCGACCTGACACCCCTGACCGAAGCCCTGGAAGCGGCGCTGCGCGACAGCAGCCAGGCGATCGAGACGCTGACCGCAGGGGACGGCTGAGAGTGTTGCAGCAGCACCGACCCGTGCTATAGCTCGGGCTTCAGATCGCTGGCCCCGGCGCCTCGCTCTCTGTTGCGGCAGACCCTTCCGAGAAGAGCAAAGACATGACCACCGATACCCCGTCTCCCCTTCGCATCCTGGTCGCCGACGACCATGTGATGGTCCTTGAGATGTTCGAGCAGTTCCTGTCGAACCAGCCCAACATGGCGGCCCAGACCGCGCCCGATCTGGCGGCGGCCCTGGCCAGCATGGACAGCGACGGGCCCTTCGACCTGGCGCTGATCGACCTGAACATGCCGGGCATGGAGGGCACCGCCGGGCTGCGCAAGGCGATGGAACATAACGCGGACAAGCCGGTCGCGCTGCTGACCAGCAACCCCACCCCGGCGGTGGTGTCGGACGTGTTGCAGATGGGCGCCGCCGGTATCGTGCTGAAGACCACCAGCCTCAAGGACCTGGCCAATGAGGTGCGCTTCATGGCGGCGGGGGGGCGCTATATCCCGGTCGAGCTGATCGAGACCGGCCCGGTGCGCACCCGCTCGCGCGAGGCCACCAGTTCGCCCCTGTCGGCGCGCGAGACCACGGTGCTGGACCTGCTGGGCGAGGGCAAGTCGAACCGCGAGATCGGCGCCGACCTGTCGCTGGCCGAGGCCACGGTGAAGATGCATGTGAAGTCGATCTGTTCGAAACTGGGCGCCAGCAACCGCACCCAGGCGGTGATCGTGGCCCAGGATCTGGGCCTGATCTGACCCCCAGCCCCGCCGCGCCCTGCGGCGCGGCCTCGGGGCAGCGGATCAACAGACCCGATCACGCGCCCCGATCAAGAGGCCGGCGCGTTCTGGATCAGCACCTCATGGATGCGCAGCGGCCCGGCCTGACGGGGCAGGAAAAAGTCGCAGGCGCCCAGCACCTGCAACATCCCCTCGTCCTCCCACAGCTCGCTTTCCAGCGCCAGGATCCAGACCCAGGGCGCCAGGCGGCGCAGCGAGAAACAGAAATCGGCGGCCTCTTCCGGCGCGCCGAAGACATCGGTTTCCACCACCACCGCATCCAGATCAATCCCCCGCTCCAGCACCAGGGCCAGCGCTTCGGCGGCGGTCGGGCATTGGGCCAGCTGTGTTTTCAGGCCCGAGCCCGGGAAGGAAAGCGCCTGCGGCACCTCTTGCCAATCCGCGAGGATCAGAACATCGCGGGCCGGCAGCCCCATGGGCAGCGGCGGGGCGCCTGCCATGGCTTCGGGACGGGTACGACGGGACAGGAACATGGCAGGACTCCGCAACGCAGGGACGGGACGCGCCGCAGGCGCATTACCACCTTACGTATTAGCCTCCAACTTTCAACCAATACTTTAGAATATGCCCCTTAGAAACGTGTCGCGATGCTGATCCCGAAGGCCTGGGCCCGATCCCCGCTTTGCCGTTCAATCGGTGTCGCGAGATACAGCGACACCGGCACCTGGCCGACATCGAAGCTGACCGAGACCCCGGCGCTGCTGCGCAGATGGAAATCATCGTCGATGCTGCCGCCCAGGGTGTTCTCCAGCCCCCAGGCGCCGCCCATGTCGACGAAGACCCCGCCGCGCAGCTCGCGCCCGCCAAGCGCGGCAAAGTCGCGCTGCACCTCCAGCGAGGCCACGGCGTAGTTCATCCCCCCCAGGGCATCCCCCGCATCGCGGGGGCCCAGGCCCCGGGGCGCGAAACCACGGAAGCTGGCGGCGCCGGGATAGAAGCGGTCGATGGCGCGGGTATCGTTGCCTTTGGCGCCCCAGACCGCCCCGGCGTCCAGCCCCGCCAGCAGCCGGGTGCCTGCGCCCAGGGGCCAGCGGGCATCCAGCGCCAGGCGACTGTCCAGCAGGGCCTCGCCGCTGCCCAGGTTCCAGGCATATTGCGTCAGACGCACCGCATAGGCCGCCTGCCCCTCTTCCGGCTCGGGGGTGCGCCATTCCAGGCTGGCCCGCAGATAGGGCGCCTCGATCCAGTCGGTTTCCTCGGCCAGCAACAGGGCACTGGCCGCCGGATCGACGTCGAACATGCGATAGCCGCGATAGCCCAGGCCCAGCTCGGCCCGCAGCCCCGGCGCGGGCGTCCAGGCCAGGTAGGGCTCGATCCGGGCCCCTTCCTCCGCATAGGCCGCATCGTCATAGTCCGACCGCAGCCCGTAGAGGTCGAGGCCCCAGTCCAGGCTCTCGCCAAAGGCATCGGCCCGGTAGAGAGAGCCCTTCAGCCGCGCCGCCTCGGCGTTGTAGCTGAGGCTGAGCGCGCCGTAGATGTCGGGCAGCAGATTGTAGCGCTCGAAGGACAGGCCAGCCATGCCGCCCGCCTCGCTGTCCCATTGAAGCGTCGCTTCGATCCGGCCGGGGCGGCTATTCAGCTCGACCACCTCGATCACCAGCACCTCGCCCTCGCGCAGGACCGTGACCGTCTCGAAGACCCCGGTCAGCATCAGGCAGCTTTCGATGGCGCGCAGTTCCTCGTCCCAGTAGTCGATGCCGGGTTCCACGCCACAGGTGGCCTGGATGTCGGCCTCGGGGATGAACTGGGCGCCGCGCACCTCGACCGCGCGCATCACCGGCGCCGCGGCGGCGGGATCGGGCAGCACGACAGCCAGGCTCCACAGGCCGACAGCCGTCAGCGCCAGGGCGCTGGCAAACACGGTGCTGGAGCGCAGGGCGCGCGGGGTCCCGCGCCCGCCCTCGGGCAGTTCTGGCAGCAGATGCACGTCTTTCTTCCCTATTCTGGGCCCGCGCGCCCCGGGGCAGATCCGGGTTGGCGGCCTGTCGTCTTCTTCGGGCGCATCCCCGCGCCCCGATCCCTTAGCGCAGCCGCGCCTTCAGCAATGGCCGGGTCAGATAACTGAGCACCGACCGGTTGCCGCTTTCGATATCCACCTGGGCCAGCATCCCCGGTCGGATGAAGAACTGCTCGCCATAGCGTTCCAGATAGCCCGCCTCGGTGCGCACCATGACGCGGTAGAAATCCTGCGGCCCCTGCGGCGTGTCCTCTTCCACCGTATCCTCGGAGATCTGAGTGACCGTGCCGCGCAGATCGCCATAGGTGGAAAAGTCATAGGCGGTGATCTTCACGCTGGCGGGCATCCCCGGGGCAATGAAGGCCACGTCGCGGGGCATCACCTTGGTCTCGACCAGCAGCTGGTCGTCGGTGGGCGTGATCTCCATGATCGGTTCGCCCGGCTGAACGACCCCGCCCAGGGTGGTGATGTCGATGTTGTTGACCCGCCCCGACACGGGCGAGCGGATCTCGGTCCGGGTGAACTCGTCCTGCTTCTGGACCAGGTCCTGTTCCAGGGTGGTCAGCTTGGCGCGCCGCGTCGCCAGGTCCTTGTAGGCATCCTGGACATAGGCGTTGCGGGTCTCGCTGATCTTGCCCTGCAATTCGGCCAGCCGCTGTTGCAGTTGCAGCAGGTCGATCTTGCTGACCGATCCGCTTGCGGCCAGCGGGCTGGTGATGTCGATCTGCTGCTGGATCGTGTCCTGTTCGGCCTGAAGCGCCGACAGCGAGGCCTCCAGCTTGGTCCGGCGGGCATGGAACAGACGCAGCTCGGCCGCCTCGGCCTCGCTTGGGGTGGCGCCGAAATCCAGCGCGGGCTGCTCCAGCACCTCGGCCTCCAGGCGGGCCACCTCGGCGGTCAGCGCCTCGATCTCGCCCCGGGTGGCGAGGAAGGCCGCCTCGGACCGGGTCGGGTCAAGCCGCGCCAGCAGCTGGCCCTTCTGCACCAGCTCGCCCTCCTGCACCGCCAGCGAGGACAGGATGCCCCCTTCCAGGCTTTGGATCGTCTGCATCCGACGCACCGGGATCACCCGGCCGTCGCCGCGGGTGATCTCGTTGATCTGGGCGAAATGGGCCCAGGTGATGGCCAGAATCAGGCTGGCGACGATCAGCTGGATGGTCATCCGGGCACGGCGCAGGGTCTGGCGCCGATAGCTGCCGTCCACATGGCTGGTCTGGGTGACGTCCGCCTGGGTCATTGCACCGCCTTCACCGGGGTCTTCTGGGCCGAGTTCGCCCGCGCGGTGTTCAGGATCTGCATCAGGTCGCCATCCCGTGCCACCTTACCGTCCTTCAGCACCACGGCGCGCTCGGTCAGGGCCAGCAGCTCGCGCTTGTGGGTGGAAATGACCGTGGTCCGCCCCTGCAGCCAGGTCTTGAGGTACTTGATCACCTGCGCCTCGGTGACGTGATCCAGCGCCGAGGTCGGCTCGTCCAGCAGCACGATGCGCGGGTCCTGCAACAGGATACGCGCCAGGCCGATGGACTGCCGCTGCCCGCCCGAGACATTGGCATTGCCATGGATCACCAGGTCAAGGCCGCGCACATGGCGGCGCACGAAGGTGCCCAGGCCGACCGCATCCAGCGCCGCCAGCAACTCGTCGTCGGAATGCAGGCCGTGATCCAGCAGCAGGTTGTCCCGCAGGGTGCCGTGGAACAGCGCCACGCTTTGCGGCAGATAGCCGATCTGGCGGCGACGGTCGATCGGATCGACCTGGTTCATCGCCAGATCATCGACCAGCACCGTGCCGCTTTCGGGGTCGATCAGCCCGCCCAGCAGACGCAGCAGCGTGGTCTTGCCCGACCCGTTGCCGCCCAGCAGGGCAACCCTCTCGCCGCCCGCGACGCGCAGATCGGCGATTTGCAACACCGGCGGCGCGTCGCGGTCGTGACGGAAGACCACATCGTCCAGGCGGAAATCCCCGTCCATGTTGGGGGCGCGGACGAAATGGCGCCCCGCGGGGCGTTCCACCGGCAGTTTCATGATCCGGTCCAGCCCTTCCATGGCCGCGCGCACCTGCTGCCAGCGCGCCAGCAGGCTGGCCACCTGGCCCATGGGCGACATGGTGCGGGTGGCCAGCAGGGTGCAGGCGATCAGCGAGCCGACGGTCAGCTGACCGGCGCTGATCAGGTAGACACCGGCGATGATCACCCCGGCATAGGCCAGCCGTTGCACCGCATTGACCAGCTGGGTCATGAAGGTGGTCAGGTTGCGCGTCTTCACCGCCGTGGTCGCCATCGTGGCGTTCAGTTGCGAGTAAGAGCGTTGCAGCCGCCCTTCGGCGCGCGCCGCCTTCACCGTCTCGAGGTTCGAGATCGTTTCAAGCAACAGCCCGTTCAGCGCCGCCGCCTCGCGGGCGTTTTCGCGCGACGCCTTGGCCAGGCGCCCTTGCAGCAGAAGCCCCGGCAGCACGGTCAGCACCACGCCCGCCAGCACCACCCAGGCGACATTGCCGCCGATGTACCAGATCACGCCCAGGAAGATCAGCACGAAGGGCAGATCGCAGATCGCGGTGACGGTGCCCGAGGTGAAGAATTCGCGCACCGTGGCGAAGTCGCGCACCTGGTTGGCCATCACCCCGGTCGAGGCCGGCTGATAGGCCAGCTTCATATGCGCCACCTTGGCAAACAGCTGCGTCGACAGCCGCAGATCCAGGTCGCGGCCCGAGACATCCACCAGCGAGGCCCGCATCAGCCGCAGCGCGAATTCCAGCACGATGGCCAGGCCCACGCCGCTGGCCAGGATCCACAGGGTATCGAAGGCATTGTTCGGCACCACGCGATCATAGACCTGCATGGAAAACAGCGCCGTGGCCACCGCCAGCAGGTTGGCCGCGAAAGAGGCCAGCACCACGTCGCGGTAGATCCACCAGTTGTCCAGCACCGGGCCCAGGATCCAGTGCCGCCGGTCGGGCTTCGCCTCGGCCAGGCGGGCCGAGACGATATCGAGGGGTTTCGACACCAGCACGCGGCCGTCGTGGCGCGCCTCCAGCTCGGCGCGGGTCCAGACGCTGCGCCCGCCCGCCGCGTCGGGCAGGACCACATGGGCGCCCGCCTCGTCCAGCGCTTCGAGGATGACACAGCGATCCTCGGCCAGGAATAGCAGCACCGGCAGGCTGGTTTCCGGCAGGGACTTCAGCGGTTCGCGGCTGATGCGACAGCTCATGTTGGCCCGGCGCAGGGCGGCCTGGGCCTGGTCGGCACTCAGGCGCCCCTCTTCGTCGCGCGGCAAACCATCCGACAGCTGCGCCGCGCTGGTCGAAACGCCCTGTACCCTGCACAACTCGACCAGGCCCTGCACCAGGCGGTCTTGCGGAATGTCATCCTTCATCGGTGGCTCCCCTTCAGGTCGCTGCATTCTCTACGGGTCATCGGGCGGGCGCTGTGGCGACGATCAGCGCGCCCAGCACGCCCAGATCGCGCGCCGCCTGGTATTCGGTGCCCTTGCGTTCATCGCGGGTGTCGATCGCGTCGATCTGCGCGTCATAAAGGTCACGCCCCGTGCTCAGCAGGTCGATCAGCTCTCGCTGCCCGGCGGAAAACTGGTTCTCGTAGGTCTCGAGCACCCGTTCGGATTCCACCAGCTGCCGCTTCCGGCTGGCCTCGCTGCGGGTCAGAATGCGCAGCTGGTCCAGGGCGGTGGACACCGCGTTGCCCAGGTCGCGCTCGGTCGCGCGCAGGGTGTTGCGCGCCGCCTCGGCCTCCATCGCGGCGGCCTGAATCTGGCGCTGGCCGAACCCGCTGGAGCTGAGGTTGACCCCCGCCGAAATCCCGATCGAGGTGCTGGAGCGACCGCCGTTCAGGTCCTGCCGCCCCTCGGCGGCCAGTTCGATGGTCGGCAGACGCCGCGCCTTGGCGGTGCGGATGCCCGCCTCGGCCTCATCCGCCTCGGCCCGGGCGCGGATATAGTCGGGCGCCAGCCGCACGGCGGTGCGCACACGCCCCGGATCGGCATAGCGCCCGGCAAAGTTCAGCCCCGGCGGCGGTCGCACCGAGGTCACCGGCTGGCCCACCAGGAAGGCGATCTGCGACAGGGCCAGGCTGCGGCTGGCGCGCAGCTGCGACAGCTCGTCCTCGGCGCGGGCAATCTCCAGACGGGCGCGGGCCACCTCGGCATTGTCGCCGACACCGGCACGGGCGCGATCCTCGGCCTGACCGGCGATGCGGCGGGCGAATTGCATGTAGCTTTCGGTGCGCGCCAGCTTCTGGTTCATCGTCTCGACCTGAAGGAAGAACTGCGCCACCTCCAGCGTCACATCCTCGATCGCCAGCTTCAGCTCGGCCACCGCCTGGGCGCGCACATGGGTCGCCGCCTCGATCCGGCTGCGGGTCAGCCCCCAGTCGTACAGCAACTGCGTGACGCTCAGCGTGAGGTCAGAGCCGTCGCTGTCGCTGCTGCCCTCGCCCGACAGGCCGATGCTGGGATACCAGGCCTCTTTCTCGGCCTCGATGTCGATCGCGCGGCCCAGCACCTGCTGGCGCAGGGCCAGCACGCCCGGGTCGATCTGCGTCGATTGCAGCACCGCCTGTTGCAGGGACATCTGCGCCATCGCCGGGGCGGCAAACAGGACAGACCCTGCCAGCGCCCCCGCAAGAATGCGGCGCGAGCGGCGCGGGCCAATTCCACGAGACCTAAAACGACAGATTAATTCATTAACAGGATAAGCGAGAAATCGCCCAAATCCGGAGCGCAGCGACATTACGCCGCTACGGCGCGCAGATACGGAATGATCCGTCGCGCCATTTGACCCCAGGGTCAGCCTTTCAAACGTGTCACAACTCGCAACAGGGGAATTGGGTTTCGTCTTCACCGGCCCACTTACTCTAATCGGAGCCCGAGGCCAATCTGCACGCCCCGCAAGACACGCAGCGCATATCTCCCTTCACCAGGACAATTGCGTCACGAAATCATTACAAAGCAGCGCAGCCATTCAAGGCCGGGGCTTAACTCTCCTTCAAACAGGCGGCACACCGGTCACCGGCGCCTCCACCACTCGATACCAATTACAAGAGCCCTGAAGGACCGCCCCGTGAAAGTCGAAAAGATGCATGTTAATCAGGTGATTACCCGACGCCCCACATCATCCCGATCTTTCCAGCCACCTCATGAACCCACATCACCGACCGCCCCCGCACACAGGGAAAAGGCGGTGAACCCACAGAAACACTCGTCTCGAACCAATACAGCCCCAACCTGGGGCAAAAACAGTCGCGCAACGCGGCCTGAAAAAAGAAACCGGAAAGAACTCCAATTGCAAGGCGGCTTTTTGTGACACGCCTGCCGGAAACGCCTTCCGTTCGCTTTAGTTTCAGAGCATCCCTTCACGCCACAACGACAAAGATCCCGGTTACCCGGCCCCTTAACCAAACCATACCACGACGTCCAGTAGGTGCAACAAAGAGTTATCTTTAAAAGCCGCGCCCTATCGCCATTCGTTCATCCTCTGGGCAGGGCCTGCCCGGGAGAAATAAGGCAATTCCCGCCCCCTGCGCCGCGCCCCTGCCCGATCAGCCCGGGACGACAACGTTACGTCCCTAGTCAGACCGCGTCGTCGTCTCCGGCACCGGGCAACAGCCCGTCGATCAGCGAGCCGCCCAGATCCTCGACCGCGCCAAACAGCGTTCCGATCGCATTGTCGATCGCCGTATCGCCCAGCAGACCTTCGTGGCCTTCCGACGGACTCTCGGACGCCTCGGCCTCGCCAAGCAGCGCATCGAAGACGACCGAGCCGCCCAGGATCTCGCCTGTGCCCTCGCCCAGCAGATCGTTCAGCAGGCCGTCGATTTCCGGGTCCGCATCCTCGCCCTCGCCGCCGACCAGGGTTTCGACAATCCCCGTCGTGACCAGCCGCCCGCTCAGCGAGCTGAGATCGTCGAGACCCGCGAAGATGTCGCCCATGGCCTCCTGCGGCGCGTCGGCGTCGATGCCGAAGACATCCTCTTCCCCCAGCAACCCGTCCAGCAGATCCGGCGCGGCCAGTAGCCCGTCGCCAGCGCCACCCGACACCAGGGTATCGACAAAGCTGTCGACCTCGTCGACCTCGGCGGCCTCTGCCGTCCCCTCTTCCGATCCGCCACCGCCAAGCAGACCGCCCAGCAGGCCCGAGCCCCCGGTCAGACCGCCCAGCAGGCCGTCGTCCCCCAGGACACCGCCCAGCAGGCCATCGTCACCGACGACTCCACCCAGCAGACCATCGTCGCCAAGCACGCCCCCCAGCAGGCCATCGTCGCCGACGATCCCGCCCAACAGGCCGTCGTCGCCAAGCACGCCGCCCAGCAGGCCGTCGCCCCCCAGAGGGCTTTCGTCGCCGATCAGACCGTCCAGAACCGAATCGACCAGACCGTCTTCGCCCAGCAGGCCATCCACGACCGAGGGGATCAGCCCCTCTTCGCCCAGGACACCGCCGACGACGCCTTCGATCACCCCGGTTTCGCCGCTGAAGATGCCGGCCACGGAATCCAGAAGGCCGCCGCTGCCCGCCAGCCCGTCCAGCAGACCATCGACCAGGCCGTCGTCGCCGACCAGGCCGTCCAGAAGGCCTTCGCCCAGGCTGACGACAAGGCTGTTTTCGCCATAGACCAGGCCCAGCAACCCGTTTTCGCCGACGACCACCTCGACAACGCTGCCCAGGGCGCTGTCGTAATCAATGATGCCGTCCAGAAGGCCGCCCGAGCCCAGCAGGCCATCGACCAGGCCACCGTCGCCCAGGACGCCGGTCACGACGCCCTGCACCACACCGCCGTCGCCCAGCAGACCATCCAGCAGATCGTCGACCACGCCGTCTTCGCCCAGCAGGTCATCGACGACGCCGCCGTCTCCGATCAGCCCACCGACCAGCCCCGGGGCCTGCGCCTCCTCGCCCGCACCCTCCTCGGCGGGGACGGAAGCTGCCGGGGACTCGGCGCCGGGATCGGCGGCCGGCTCCACCCGGGCCTCGGCAGTCAGCCCCGGCGACCCGCTGGCCACCGGCACGCTGCCCAGCGAGGTCACCGCCCCGCCATAGCCCATGACGAAACTGCCCACGGCCTCGGCCACGGCGCCCGTGGCCTCTTCGTCCGTCTCCTCGGCATCGCCCGACGCCAGCTCCGGCTCGGCCGGGGGCGCCTCGGGCGCGGCCTCGTCCGGCGACAGCGCGGCCTCGGCAGGCGCGGAGGCCTCGGAGCCCTCGGCGCCGGGGGTCTCGACCGGAAGATCCGAGGTGGCCGCGAAGGCCGCCATGCCGTCG
Source organism: Pseudooceanicola aquaeponti (assembly GCF_050897975.1). Classification (NCBI taxonomy): domain Bacteria; kingdom Pseudomonadati; phylum Pseudomonadota; class Alphaproteobacteria; order Rhodobacterales; family Paracoccaceae; genus Pseudooceanicola; species Pseudooceanicola aquaeponti. The sequence goes on along the minus strand of NZ_JBPAXY010000006.1, from coordinate 258,728 downwards.
CCCGAGGCGCTTTGCATCGCCAGGTCCAGGCCTATGGCCCCGGCCGCCGCCATGGAAACCGCAGAGCTGGCCGGGCGCGCCGCATCGCGATCGCCCCGGGCAGAGGCCGTCAGTCCCCCCAGCGAGGTCTCGACCACCCGCGTCAGGGCCTCCGCGCCCTTGATGTCAGTCTGCTTCGCCAAGGCGGCCTCCAGGGACTTCGGCCAGCCTTCTGCGGCTGGCCTTGCAAGCTCGGGATCGCGCGACCGCAGAATCAACTTCGGCCGCTGGATCTAGTCATATCCTATAGTATGTATACCAGCCGACAAAAGCTCGCAATAGAGCAAAACACCGCCAAAGGACGGTGTCGCGGCGCAACTGATCCAGGACCGCCCCCGCGTCCCTCCCATTTGGGAGATTTGCCCGCCCCGCCCCTCTGCTTGCCTGCCGCCCATGTCCCCAACCCGGTGAAGCAGCCATGACGTTTTCCCATCCTCGCGCCGCGGGCGCCCTGCTGGCCACCCTTGCCAGCCTGACCGGCACCCCTGCCGCCCTGGCCCAGCAGGCCGGACCGCTATCCCTGCCCTATGCGACCGACTTCGCCGACCCCGGCGCGCCCGGCCCCTGGCAGGTGCTGAACGAAGAGGCGATGAGCTATGTCCGCGACGCGGGCGAGATCTATCAGATCGCCAGCGGTGGCAAGGCCAGCTTCCTGACCGAAGGGGCGGCGAATATCCACCAGATGACCCTGGCCCCCGAGGGGGATTTCGACATGCAACTGTCGGCCCGGCTCGAGGCCAAGACGGGTTATGAAGGTGTCTGGCTGGGTCTTTACGACAGTGCCGGAGCCTTCGTCGCCGCCCATCTGTCGATCAACACCAAGGGCTGCGGCAGCCTGATGTCGCTGTCGGTGGTCAACCGCCAGACCCTGCGCCTGAGCGAAGAGACAGAGACCACGCAGTTTGCCGATGACCTCTTCTCGAAGGGGCCGCTGATCCACAGCGTCTGCAACGATGAAAGCCGGGCCCGGGGGGATGCGCTGATCAGCGCCCTGGCCACCCAGGGGTTCACCCTGTCGCTGGAACGGCGCGGCTTTCTCTATGCGGCGCGGTTGCAGATGGCCGACCCGTCGGGGGGCGCGCCGATCGACCTGCGCAGCGCCGAGGTGGTCCGCCTGAGCGCCCCCGGCCGTCCGGCCTTCACCCTGGGCCAGACCAGCCGCGCCGGATCCGGCGAGAGCGTCGCCCAGTTCACCCGTTTCGCGATCACCGCGCCCACCTCCTGACCCGCCGCCCGCCGAAGGATCCCGTCATGCCCCGTTTCTCCCTCTCTGCCGCTCTGCTCTCGACGCTGGCGCTGCCCCTGCCCGCCCAGGCCCAGACGCTGCCACCCACGGCCCTGGTCGAGGCCTTCCTGGCCGAGCATGGCGCGCGGCTGACCCAGGGCCGCCCGCCCCTGCTGAACGACGCAGAGGCCAGCGCGCTGTACCTCGTCGACAGCCTGGCCCGCGACGGGCTGCAAGGGCGCCTGGGCTTCGATCCGGTCTACAACGCCCAGGATATCCAGATCACAGGGCTGCGGGTCTTCACCGACCCCGAGGCGCCGATCCTGCAAGGTGCGGCCCAGGTCTGGGTCGCCTTCGAAAACTTCGGAGTGGTGCAGGAAATGGCCTATACGCTGGTCGCCACGCCAGAGCACGGGCACTGGCAGATCTCGGATATCTACTCGGTCCAGGGCGGCTGGTCCCTGATGGATCTGGCGCGCCAGGCGGGCGTCGATCTGACCGTGCCCATGGGCCCGGAACGGACCTTGCAGGCAACCACGGCGCCGCAGCTGAAGGCGCCCGTCACCCCGGGGATGGAGGAAGGCGACCTGCCCGCCCATATGGGCAACGGGCCCGCCGCCGGGGGCGGGCGCGACCTGCTGATCATCCTCGACGCCTCGGGCTCGATGTGGGGGCAGATCGACGGGGTGGCCAAGATGACCACGGCGCAGCAGGCGCTGGCCGGGCTTCTGGGCGACCTGCCTGCCACCACCCGGCTGGGGTTGATGGCCTATGGCCACCGGCGCGAGGGGGATTGCACCGATACCGAACTGCTGGCCCCGGTCGGCGCCACCGCCGCCGCCCAGGTGATCGGCGCGGTCGAGGCGCTGCGGCCCCTGGGCAAGACGCCCATTTCGGCCAGCCTGGATCAGGCCGCCCGTGCCTTCGGCGACGGAGAGGCGCGCGCCCGCAACGTGCTGTTGATCTCCGACGGCCTGGAAACCTGCGGCGGCGATCCCTGCGCCGCCGCCGCGGCCCTGGCGGCCCAGGGCATCGACACCCGCGTCCATGTGGTGGGGTTCGATCTGTCGGCCGAGGAACATGCACAGCTGAAATGCATCGCCGAAGAGGGGCGCGGCAGCTACTACGCCGCCGACAATGCCGCCGGATTTGCCGAGGCCCTGGTGCAGGCCACGGCCGAAGTGGCCTTGCCGCCCGCCCCCATCCCGACGCCGCCGCCCGCGCCGCCCGCCCCTGCCGCGCCGGTCTTCGAGGAAAACTTCGACGGCCCCGCCCTCGACCCGGCCTGGCAAATCGAGGCGGAGGTGCCCGAGCGCATGGCCTTCTGGCCCGAGGGGCAGCTTTACATGGTCGCCGCGGGCAAGCGACAGCGCACCACGGATCCCGAGGCCAGCAATCGGCTGGTGCTGGATCAGCCCCTGCCCGAGGGCGACTTCGACCTGGCGGTCGCCCTGCGCCTGCGCTCGCAGACCCGACACGAGGCGGCCTGGCTGGCCCTCTACCAGGACGCCACCAACCAGCTTGGCGCCCGCCTGATGCAAGAGGTAAACGGCTGCGGTACGCAACTGGGCCTGTCGCTGATCCGCTACGCCGGGCCGGAGGGCAGCAAGCCCGAGGCGACAGCCTTTCACCTGCCGCTGTTCAATGACGGCGTGGTCAAGACCACCTGCAACGATGCGGGCCGGGCCGAGGCCGATGCGGTGCTCGCGGCGCTGGAACGCGACGGCGCCACCCTGCGCCTGAAGCGGCGCGGTCGGGCGATGACGGCGGCGCTGAGCATGGCCTACGACGCCCCGGACGGGACCCGCAAGGAGATCGCGGTGGAAACCGAGGCGCTGACCCTGCTGCGCGTGACCGGCCAGCCCAGCCTGCTGGCGGCCCAGGCCGCCAAGGGCGCGCCGGGCGAAAGCCAGGTGATCTACGACCGGTTCACCATCGAGACCCCGCCGAAGTGACCGGCACCGCCGCCCCGGCGGCGGCCGCGGCAGGCGCGGTGCCGGGGGCCTCTCGGGGTCCCCGCAGCCAGCCCAGTGGCCCCGACAGCAGCCGCGCCGACAGCTCGGACTGGGAATGCACCTCGATCTTCTGGAAGGCCTTCTTCAGGTGGCCGCGCACGGTGCCGGTGCCGATCCCCAGAACCTCGGCCGCCTCGACGGGCGAACGGCCATCGGCCACCATCAGCGCCACCTCGGCCTCCTTGCCGGTCAGCCCGTAGGCCAGCCCGGCCAGGGCGACGCGGTTGTCGGCGGTGATCTCGGCCTGGCCCGGGGCGCGCAGGACCAGCACCGAGGCCGGGCCGCGCCGTTGCAGCCGCGTCTGGCGCAGGGCGGCCGGGCTGAAGTGAAAGCCCACGGGCTGCCCGTCGTGCAGCACCGCCGCCTCACCCCCGGTCAGGGCAGGCGCGCCGCCCAGCAAGCGCCGGGTCAGCACCCCGGCCTCTTCGCCACCGGGAAACAGGGCCTGCACCCCGGCCTCGAAGGTCTCGTTGCAATGCAGCAGCGCGCCGTCGCTCGACAGGATAGCGACGCCGATCCCCAGCCGTTCCACGACCGATTGCAGCAGCACCCCCAGGGTCGCGCTCATCATCACCTGCCGGTTTAGCTCGAAGGACCGCTCCCAATGGGGCATCAGGCGGGTCAGCCGCTCGATCATCGCCGCCTCGTCGGTCTCGCCCTCCGCCTCGGCCTCCTGCATGATGCGGTACATCAGCTCGGTCCAGTAGGTCTCGTCGTCGATGGCGTGATAGCACATCTCGACCAGCTCGGCCGGGCTCTTCTGCGCGCCGCGGCCGGTCTCGCCGTTCAGGACCTGGCCCACCACATCGCTCAGGGTGGTTTCCCGGTGCTCGGGCGCGGGTTGCCAGTCGTGGTTCACCCAGTCGGTGATCTTGCCCGAGATCCCCAGGCGGCGTTCCTCCAGGAACAGGCCGGTGCGCGCGCCCTCGATCCGGGCGGGGGTGATCTCGGCCATGCCGATGCGGGTCAGCAGCCGCTCCATGGGCGGCAGAAAGCCCCCGTCGCGGGTCATCGGATCATCGGCACCATAGAGGATCGCGCAGCGGGTGCCGGGGCACACCTGCGCCCCGCGCGGCCATTTCCAGGCCGACAGGATGCCGGAAAAGATGTTGGACCAATAGGCCGAGGTTGGCATCGGCCAGCCCTGCGGATCCTCCAGCACCGCCTCGACCACCGCGCGGTCGTTGCTGATCACATCCGCCGGATGCTTGCGATCCTTCAGATGGGCGCCAAGGAAGGCGTAGAGGTGATGCAGCGACTGCTCATCGGGTTCCTCGGCATAGCCCATGCGCACCCGCACCGCCGAGAAGGCCTTGCCGAAGAGCGCAATGGAACGCTGGTTGGGCGGCGGCGAGATGAAGGCGATATGCCGGGCCAGATCCGGCCAGCTCTTCAGCACCTCCAGGGTCATCAGGGCGGTGATGTTGGGCACCACCACCAGGCGGTCCTCCCAGGCCACGCCCTCGAAGGTCTCGCGCAAGAGCAGGCGCAGATCCTCGACCGCCTGCGCCCATCCGCCCTCCAGCGGCAGATGGCCCAGGGGGCAGCGCCGCCCGGTGCTTTGGCCGTGGCCGCGGATATCGCCCGAGGCGGCCTCCCACCCGCGGTCGCGAAAGGCGCAGGCCAACTCTGCCAGCATCCCGGAATGGGTGGGCTGGCTGTGGCCCAGGAACACCGCGCGGCGCGGCCCGCGCCGCCGTCCGGGATCGCCACGCCAGCGGCGCATCAGAATGGGCTGGTCCTGGGGTCCGATCAGAAAAGATGTTTCCATGGCGGCAAATTACCAGCCGCCTGGCGCCGTCGCCTCCTCTGAACGGGGGGCATGGATCATTCGATATAGGCGCGGAAGGATTGCTGCGCGGCCTGGAACTCGGCCAGGATCTCGGGCAGCAGCCGATCCAGCGCGGCCTCGGTCGCATTCCCGCCCGACAGCCAGTCCTGGACCATGACATAAAGAACCTCGGCCTCGACCACGCAGCCCACCTTGGCATGTCGCGCCTTCAGATCCAGCAGGCTGGTCTGCGTGGCGGGGGTCAGGATGCGCAGCACCTCCTGTTCGACCTCCGCCGCCGCCCGACCGCCCGCGATGGCGCGCCCGGCGATCCGGAAGGCCGCGTTGAACGCGGTCGATTCCGTCTTCAGGTCGCGATCCAGCGGGCCCAGGCTGAACAGGCTCTCGGGCGCGATGGCCGCCCGGATGCCGGTGTCGCGCCCCAGCTGAAAGGCCCCGACGATGGTGAAAAGCTGGCCATAGCCCCCCTGCCCGCCCCGGGTGTCGCGCCGGGTGCGGGCGCGGCCCAGCCCGGCCTCCATCTGGGTGGTGCCGACGGCCATCCACATGGGCTGATCCGGCTGGCCGGGCAGCGGCCCCCAGAACTCGCTGTCCAGCAGCGCCCCCATGAAGGCCCCGACCCTCAGCTTCGTCAGCTCGGGCAGATGCGCCTCGATCTTCAGCATCCGTTCGGATTTCTGCAACTGCGTGCGGCGCTCGAAATCTCCGTCGCCGTCGATGGCCCGGCCAAATTCCACCTGCCGTTCCAACAGCTTGTCGGTGAAGCCCCAGCCATTGGCCCGGGCCAGCCGCACATAGCGCGCGCGCCGCCGCCCCTCGGTGTTCTCCAGCTTCTCGAAGAGAAAGAGAGAGGCGAAGGCCAGGCTGGTGCAGATCGTCGGCAGCACCGGGAAACTGTCGGCCCGGACGGCGGCGATCAGCAGCCACAGCATGGTGCCGAGGATGGCCAGCGGCGGCAGGCGTTTCAGCCAGTTGGGCAGACGGGCCCCGCCGCCTTTCGCCGTCTCGATGGGGGTGATGCGGATCGTCCCGTCAAAGGGATCCCAGTAACGTCTCTGGCTCATCTGGCACCTATGTCAGGCGGGTGTCGGGCACCGCCTGCACGGCGCGCGCCTCGGTTTCGGACAGGGTGAAATAGCGGGCCGGTTGCAGCTTCATCGCGCGCGCCAGCCAGCAGAAAGGAATCGCATCCAGCAGCGTGTTGAAGCGCTGCACATTGCCATTGTAGAGGCGCCGCGCGGCGCTGATCTGATCCTCGGTTTCCTCCAGGCTGCGCTGGAAATCGCGGATATTGGCGGTGGCGGTGATCTCGGGCGTATCCTCGGCATAGGCGACGAAGGCCCGCAGGGAGCGGCTCAGCACCTCTTCCGCCGCCGCCGCTGCCTCGGGTTCGGCCGGGGCGGCCATGGCGGCGGCGCGGGCGGCCATCAGCCGGTCGATCAGCGCGGTTTCATGGGCCATGGCCCCTTTCACCGCCGCGACCAGCGCAGGCACCAGGTCATGGCGACGCTTCAGCTGCACCTCGATACCGTGGAAGCCCGCATCGACAGCGGCGCGGGCCTGCGCCAGACGGTTCTGCATCAGGATCGCCAGCACGATCCCGAGCGCGATCAGCAGGACGGCGGCGATCATCGGCCCGGCCTCTCGGGTGCGCCCCACATCAGCCCGCCTCCGCCGCAAGCATCAGTGGCGTCACCTGCGCCCCCTCGCCCTGCGGCAGCGGCACCGCGAAATAGCCCGCGCGCATCCCGGCCGACAACGCCATCTTGGTCACCACCGCCCGCAGCTCTTGCGTGGGCGCAAAGCTGTCGCCAGGGAAGAAACTGTCGCCCGGAAAGAAGCTGTCGCCGGGAAAGGCGATCTTGCCGGACAGCGGCAGACGGCCCGAGAAGAACCCCGGCGCGGGCAGGAAACTGTCGCCGGGAAAAAGGACATCGCCGCCCCTGGCGCGGAAGGGCTCGGACAGGAACAGCCCTTCGACCGCGCCGCCCTCGACCCGGGCGAAGGCCAGGCCACAGCCCAGGGCCTCGGGGCTGGCCACCTTGAGCGACAGGCGCCTGGCCAGCGCCGCATGGACCTGCGGCCCCGCCAGGCCACGCAGCTTTGCCGCATCGGGCAGGACCAGGGCCAGGGCCCGCCCCGCTGCGGCGCGCGGCAGGCCCGGTGCGGCGGCGGCCAGCGCGGTCAGCAGGCTGGCCCCCGCAGAGTGGCAGAAGAAACGTCGTGTCGGCATGGGATCCTCCGAAGCTGTGATCTGGCCCCGGTTCTGCCCCCCATGCCTGCCCCGCGCCCCACCCATATGAGAGAGGCCCGCCCTCGGGCCGGCCCCTAGACCGGGTGCGATCCACGCGAAAGGAGGTTCAGATGAAGACACCCACCCTTGCCGCCGCCGCGGCCCTGTCCCTTGGCCTTGGCCTGGCGGGCCCCGCCCCGGCCCAGCAGACCCTCGCCCTGAGCGTCTGTCAGGACGGCGCGGCGATTCCCTCCGCCCAGATGGAGGCCAGCCTTGCCGAACTGCTTGCCGGTCCCTGGTCGATGAGCGCCACCGGAACCGGGCTGACCCTGGGCACCAACGTCATGGCCGTGACCCTGCGCGCCGCCGCTTCGGGGCAGCTGGTGATGGAGGGCGGCGGCGGGCCCAGCGTGCCGCTGATCCTGGTCACCGGCGCAGGCGATCCGCCCGTCGATGTCTCGGCCGAGGCAACGACCCCCTCTGGCCTGTCCGAGACAGACGTGCAGATCCTGACCGCCTGCGACAGGCCCACGCGCTATTTCTGGCAGGTCGGCAGCGGCAATCGCCGCAGTTGGGGGGCGCTGATGTTCTACGATCAGAACGCCGCGACCGGCTATATGGCCAATAGCGCCGGGGGCAGCCGCCGCGTGCTGCTGCAACGCTAGCCGCACAGGGCTCGACCCGCCATTGGCGCGTCGCATCATCATGTCGGGGGGGGGGGAGTGGTACCGCCTCCCCGGCTTGAACGGGGGACCTCTGGATCCACAATCCAGCGCTCTAACCAACTGAGCTAAGGCGGCACGTGAGGGGTCATCTACCCAGCCCCGTCAGCGAATGCAAGGGGCAGTTCACGCAAAAATTCACCCTGCCCGCCCGTCCTTCGCCGGGCCGCTTTGCGGGCTTTGAGAACTCTGTCGCGGGGCCACAAAAGAAAACGCCACCTTCGGGAGAGCATCCGAAGGTGGCGCCGGGACAAGATCCGGGCAACCCGGCTGTCATTCCTGTGTTCTGACTGTCCCCCGAGGGAGGGCGACTTGTCTGGAGGGTGGCCCGTTTGGGCCGAAGTTGTGTTCACTATGCTGCTCAATTATGGCAAGAATGTGTCCCTTGCCGCAAAAAAGACGCGCCCCGGGCCGCCCGGCGCCCCGCCGCCTGCCCTTGCCAAAGCCCGCCTGCCAAGGTAACGACCACGGATCTTTTCCGGAGCTTGGATTTCATGGGTATCGACACCGAACGCGACATCGAAGCAAACCTTCAGATCGGCCCCACCGACCAGGGCATGGTGCGCCTGTTCATCGACGCGGGCAGCATCGAGATCCCGATGGATTTCGAACCCGACGAGGCGCTGGAAATCGCCGAAGAGATCCGCGCCGCCGCCCAGGCCGCGCAGCAGGCGGGCGGCAAGAAGCGCCGCTAAGCCCCGCGCCTTCGCCCCCCTTCCCGCGCCGCCGGATCAGACCCGGGGGTCGCGCAGCCCTTGCAGCCGCCAGGCCGCATCCCGTGCCAGTTTGGCGGTGATCGCCTTGCGCCGCGCCGCCGCCAGCTTGTGTTCCTCGGGCATCCGCAGGATCTCGCCGCCGTAGGCATCGGCGATGATCAGCCCGCTGTCCTCGGGCAAAAGCTCGACCGGGAAATCCTGATCGACGGCCCAGAAGAAGCGGTCGCACCACTCCAGATAGCCCTGCCATTTGCCGTCCGACAGAAAGTCGGCGCGGCTGCTTTTGCATTCCACCACCCAGATCTCGCCCTTGGGTCCAAGGCCCATCACGTCCACGCGCTTGCCGCGCTCGGGCACGAATTCCTCCAGCGGGGCAAAGTTGTGGCCCTTCAGCAGACGGCAGACACCCCGCGCGATCAGCTGGCCGGGCTGCGGGGGAACGGGATCGGGGGACAGGGGGGTCACGGGCATGGGGGCATTCTGAACATTTAGTGAACATGCGCAAGTCCCTTTGGCCCCGCTCCCGGCCACCCTATCTGAAACGAGACGGGCCCCTTGCCGGGCGCCCGCCACAGCCGGGGGAGAGGCCTTTGACAGACCAGACCAAGACCGACCGGGCCGCGCGGCCCGATCCGCGCGCCCGCATGGTGCAGGAACTTGAACAGCATCTGGGATTTCTGGATACGTTCACCGGCGCCGCCCTGGGGGTGCTGGCGGTGGCCTCGGGGATCTATACCTATCTTGGCGTCCAGTCCCTGCTGGATGGCGACGGGGCGATGCAGGCCTTTGCCGCCATCGCCTATTCCATCGCCGTCTCGACGGGCATCTTCGTCTTCTGGTCCTACCTGATGCGCCTCTTTCCCGCGATGCGCACCGCGCGGTCCCGCGCCGGGTTGATGGGGGCGCTTGGCCTCGGCTCGCTGGCCATTGTCGCCATGTCCTCCTGGTTGAACGCCGCGGCGCTGGCGGGGGGCGCTGCGGTGGAACAGCACCTGGCGGAAACCGTGCAGGACTATCAGGCGGCGCTGGAACGCGCGAACGAGAACGCCCTGGCCGCCCAGGGGCTGGAACGCGACGTGGCGCGTGTGCAGCAAAGCTTTGCCGACCTGTCGGAGCAGGAAGCCTCGGGCGGGCTGTCGGGCCTGGCGGGGCGCGGCGCGGTCTTCCGCGTGCTGCGGCAGAAGTCGGAAGAGCTGGCCGCCCTTCAGGCGCAGATCGCCGCCCAGTCGCCCCTGGTCGACGGCGCCTTCGCCGAGGGCAACGCGATCCTCAGCCGGATGCGCGCCCTGACGGTGGAACCCGGGCCAGTGGAAACCCGCGCAGTCGAGTTTTCCGAACAGGCGGTGCAACTGGCGGGCCTCATCGCGCGGCTGCGGCAACTGTCGGTGGCGCCGCTGGTGGAACGCGCGGCGCAGGACCTGACCGCCTCGGTCGTGCTGCCTGAACTCGACGGCGGCACCGAGGCCAACCGCAGCGCCCAGGGCACCACCATTGCCTCGGTCCTGGACGTGCTGGCACAACGCGCCGCCACGCTGGAAGCCGCCGCCGCCCAGGTGACCGCCCTGCCCGGCCCGACCGAGATCACCTATACCCCCCTCTCGCCCGCCGATGCGGTGATCCGCTATGCGGGCAACTTCGTCCCCTCCTGGGCGGGGGCGATTGCCATCGACCTGCTGCCTGCGGTGCTGGTTCTGATCCTGACAGTGACCCATACCGCCATCCGCTCGGGGCGCGAGGCGGTGCCGATCGAGGACCGCATGACCGTATCGGAGCTGCGCGCCGCCCTGGCAGCCGCCCGCGAGGTGGACGTGGCCCTGGCCCATGGCCGGGCCGAGCTGCCCGAACCGGGCGCGCCCGAGGCCCCGGCGGCCCTCACGCCCCAGGATAAGGCGCCCGGGGCATGAGCGAGGATCCCTCCGCCCGCCCCCTGCGCCGGGCGCTGACCGCTGCCCTTGGGCTACAGGTGCTGCTGGCGCTTTTGCTTTTCGCGGGCGATCTGGGGCGCGATTTCACCCTGCCCACACGCGGCCCCGCTGCGCCGGGCTTCGACCAGCCGACAGCGCCCGGCGATCAGACCCGCCGCTATGACCCGGCGACCCGTCCCGCGGGCCCAGGTCTGGCGCCCTCTGGCCCGATGCCCGAACGGCTGGTGCTGACCGAACGCGACGGCGCCTGGCACCTCAGCGGGCAGATCGCGCCGGGCGACGGCGCCCGCATCAGCGACCAGATCGCCGCGCGCAGCAGCGCGGAGGCGCCGCAAGAGATCTGGCTGGACAGCCCCGGCGGATCGGTGACCGACGCGCTGGAGCTGGGCCGCGCGATCCGCGCCGCCGGTCTGGCCACCAACATGGAGGCCGGGGCGATCTGCCTTTCGGCCTGCCCCTATGTGCTGTCCGGCGGCACGGAACGGCGCGCCGACGCGGGCGCGCGGATCGGCGTGCATCAGCATTACTTCGGTGAAAACACCCTGCTGCCCGCCTTCACCGCCGTCTCGGACATCCAGCGCGGCCAGGGCCTTGTGGTGCGCTATCTGGACGAGATGGGGATCGACCTGCGGCTGATGGAACCGGCGCTGATGACCCCGCCCAAGGAGATTTACCTGCTGACCCGGGAAGAACTGCGCGACTTCAACCTGCTGACCGAGACCGGCTGACGCCCCTCCCCCGGCGCGGGAATTTACGCAAAATCCCCCCGGCCCCCTTGCCGCGCCCCGGCGAAGGGCCTACCTCAGGCCTCGGCGGGTGCTGCCCTTCTCGTGAACGAGTACATTCCGGTGGCCTTAAGCAACTCCGAGGGAGCTGGCTCTGTCCGGGCCGTGGTCCGGTTATCTGGCGCCCACCTGATTATCAGGTCCTCGGGAATGCGTCACTCAAACGGTTGCGTGCGGGCCCGCCACTTTTCCCCTTAGCAGGAACGACCTGCGCCCCTCAGCGGCGCGGCTTGGCCGTGGCCTCGACCCGCACCGGCTCTGCCAGGATCGGCAGGCGGGTGCCGCCCTTGGGCCCCTCGTCCTTTTCCGCCAGGCGCATGATCGAGATTGCGAACTGCACCCCGGCAAAGACGATGCCGTTGGAGAAGAAGATCAGGAAGGCGCCCAGGATCCCGTCCGAGGATCCCAGCACCAGCCGTTGCAGGCCCATGACGTCGAAATAGATCAGCCCGGCGGTGAACAGCGCCGAGATGCCGAAGCCGATCAGGCATTGGGTGATGTAAAGACGGACAAGCTTGGGCATGGGAGAGATCCTGCGACGGTCTGCGGTAGGGCTATCCTACAGCAAAACGCCCCGCCTGTCAGGCATCCGCGCCGGGACAGGCTGTCGCAGCGCGCTCACGCCTCGACGGAGACGAAGTCGTAATGCAGGCGCAGCATGTCCACGCGGTCGCCGTTCCGGGTCAGCCAGAAGTCGGGCATGAACTCTTCGCGCCCGAATCCGAGGCGCCGGTAGAGGGCCAGCGCAGGTTCATTGTCAGGCACCACATGCAGCCAGAAGGACGCCCGGCCCTCGGCGCGCAGCACCTCCAGAAGGGAGGCAAGCGCCCGCGTGCCGGTCCCCTGTCCGCGCGACAGAACGGCGAATTCCTCGAGCTTCGGCCGGTCGCCGTCGCAGCCAGAGAGATAGGCGAAGGCCGCCAGGTCGCCCGCGACATCGAAGGCCAGCAGGCGGCGGGCACCGTCCGGCGCGCAGGCCTCGGCCAGCGCCTCGGGCGTCACGGCGCCCAGCACGTCGAAGAAGGCGGGATCGGTCAGAACGGCAGAAACTGCGGGCAGGTCGGCGGCCCGGGCCCGGCGCCAATGCGCAGGGTGCGAGGCGGTTTCGGGCGACAGGCTTGTCACCTCAGAAGGCCTCGGGCCTGGCTTCGCGCGCCATGTGGTCCAGAACGGCGTTGACGAACTTAGCTTCCTTCCCCTCGGGGAAGAAGGCCTTGGCCACGTCGACATATTCCACGATGACCACCTTGGGCGGCGCGTCCCCTTCCAGCATCTCGGCGCCCGCGGCGCGGAACAGCGCGCGCAGGGTCGGGTCGATGCGGGCAATGGGCCATTTGGCCACCAGCGCGCGGTCGGTCATCTGGTCGATCTTGGCCTGCCAGTTCACCGCATCGCGCAGGGTCTTGCGGAACAGGTCCACGTCGCCTTCGAGGTACTCGGCCTCTTCGTATTCGGCGCCAAAGCGGTGATCCTCGAACTCGACGATCACCTTTTCGACGGACATCCCCGCCAGTTCCATCTGGTACAGCGCCTGCACCGCGTAAAGACGCGAGGCAGACCGCATCTTCCGCTTCTGGTTGCCCGAAAGGGGCGCGGCCGGGGTCGGGGTGTCGTCACTCATCTTGGGCGCGTCTTCTTTGCTGGGTCCGGTCGGTGGTGTCTCAACCGGCGCGGGCGGGGTCATCGGCGGCGGGCAGGAATCCCACCCCGGCTTTCGGAGCGCCCCATTTGCGCGAAAGCGACAGAAGATGCAAGGCCGCAGCGGCAGCGCCGCCGCCCTTGTTCTGTTCGGCCACCCGGGCGCGAGCCAGGGCCTGGTCGCGGTTCTCGACCGTCAGGATGCCGTTGCCGATGCACAGGCCCTGAAGGCCCAGCAGGGTGATGCCGCGCGAGCTGTCGTTGCAGACGGTGTCGTAATGGGTGGTCTCGCCGCGGATCACGCAGCCCAGGGCGACGAAGGCGTCGTATTCCGCCATGCGGCCCGCCATGGCAATGGCCGTGGGCACCTCCAGGGCGCCGGGCACCTCGATCAGGTCGTGGGTCGCGCCCCAGGCCTCGATCTCGGCCCGGGCCCCGGCGATCAGCTCGTCGGCGATGTCCTTGTAATAGGGCGCCACCACGATCAGCACCTTGGCAGGCTTGATCATCTCGCCACGCGGCAGGGTGTAGTGCAGTTCGGAACCAGCCATTGCGCCTTACTCCTCGATCCGGCGGGTGCCGGTGATTTCCAGCCCGTAGGCATCCAGCCCCACCACGTTGGGTTGCGGGGAATTGGTCAGCAGCACCAGCTGCGACAGGCCGAGCGAGGTCAGGATCTGCGCCCCCAGCCCGTATTGGCGCAGGGTCTGCGGCGACACTTCTTCGCCGCCCGCCAGCTTCATGTGCAGATCGCGCAGCAGCACCACCACGCCGCGCCCCTCGGCGGCGATCATCCGCATCGCGGCGCCGAACTCGTCCGCGCGCCCCGCGGGCCCCAGGCCCGCCACGTCGCGCAGCGGGTCCAGCGCGTGCATCCGCAGCAGCACCGGTTCATCGGTGGTGATGTCGCCCTTGATCAGCACGATATGCTCGGCGCCCTGGGTCTCGTCGGTGTAGATCTTCAGCTGCCACTCGCCGCCGAATTCCGAGGTCACCACCTCTTCCTTCTCGACCCGCACCAGGTTGTCGTGGCGGCGGCGATAGGCGATCAGGTCGGAGATCGTGCCGATCTTCAGCCCGTGTTTCTGCGCGAAGGCCACCAGTTCGGGCAGCCGCGACATCGAGCCGTCCTCGTTCATGATCTCGCAGATCACGCCCGAGGGGTTCAGCCCCGCCAGGCGCGACACGTCCACCGCGGCCTCGGTATGACCGGCGCGCACCAGCACGCCGCCCTCGCGGGCGCGCAGCGGGAAGACATGGCCTGGGGTGGCGATGTCCTGGGCGCCCTTGCCTGCGTCGATGGCCACGGCCACGGTGCGGGCGCGGTCATGGGCGGAAATGCCGGTCGAGACACCTTCGCGGGCCTCGATGGAGACGGTGAAGTTGGTCTCGTGCCGCGACGAGTTCTGCGACGACATCAGCGGCAGACCCAGCTGGTCGACCCGGTCGCCGGTCAGGGACAGGCAGATCAGCCCGCGCCCGTGGGTGGCCATGAAATTGATCGCCTCGGGCGTGGCCATCTGCGCGGGGATCACCAGATCGCCCTCGTTCTCGCGGTCTTCGTGATCGACGAGGATGAACATGCGGCCATTGCGGGCGTCCTCGATGATCTCCTCGACAGAGGAGATGGCATCGGACCAGCTTTCTTCCACCGGGCCCTTGTTCTCAAATGCGACGCTCTCGGACATGGCACGCTCCTTTTCCTTGCGCTGGCCTTAGCGCAGAGGCGCGGGAAAGGCCAGTCACAGACGACGCATCGCCGCGCAGATGCGGCGTGCGGGGCTGCGGGGGTGGGACGGGGGCGGGGCGGCACGGACCGGGCGAGGCCCGCGGGCCTTCAGCCAAAGAGCGCCTCGGCGGGCAGGCTGCCGCCCAGGCCCCCGGCGGCGACCCAGTCGCGTTCCAGCCCCAGGGCGGTGATCGCCACCAGCCCGGCGGCGGGCAGACGCCCCTGGGCGCGGGCCAGGGCGGCGCGGATCTCGGCCCAGCTGCCCAAGAGGGGCGGCGCGGCAAAGGCCAGATCCAGCCCCGCCACCCGCTCCATCAGGGCGGCAGGCGTCAGCGGCGGATGGGCCAGCCCGATGCGCCGCACATGGCGCAGCGACATCAGCCGCTCTGACACCAGCTCGGCCTCGGCCCCTGCCCCACCACCGGCGCGGCCCGCAATAGCATAGACCCCCAGGGCGTTGGACGAGATCAGATAGGCCGCGATATCGCGCCCCGCGCTGGCGCGGATGGCGCTGTAGTCGGCATAGCTAAGGCCCAGCTCCCGGGCCCGCGCCAGCCGCGCGCGGTGCAGCGCCAGGGGCAGTTTCGCCTCAGCCCGGCTGGCCCGGGCCCGGGCCCACATATGGGTGCGGAACTGGCGGCCCGCCGCCATCGACGGGCCCTGGTTGTGGCCAATGGTGGCCCGGGGATTACCGCCGCCGCTCAGCCCTCGAACTCCTGCAGGCGGGCGACGTAGCGCGCCATGGTGTCCACCTCCAGGTTGATCCGGTCGCCCGTGGCGGCGCGGCCCCAGGTGGTGACCTGCTTGGTATGGGGGATCATGTTGATCCCGAAGCGCGCGCCCTCGACCTCGTTCACCGTGAAGGAGGTGCCGTTCAGCGCCACCGAGCCCTTGGGGGCGATGAAGCGCGCCAAGGCGGCCGGGGCCTCGAAGACCGCGCGGGTGCTGTCGCCCTCCTCGCTCAGCGAGATCAGCGTCGCCACCCCGTCCACATGGCCCGAGACGATATGCCCGCCCAGCTCGTCGCCCACCTTCAGGGCGCGTTCCAGGTTGACCACCCGGCCCTCGGCCCAGCTATCGAGGTTGGTCTTCGACAGGGTCTCGGCCGAGATCTCGACGTCGAACCAGTCGGGGCCCATCTCGACCACGGTCAGGCAGACGCCGTCACAAGCGATCGAGGCGCCCAGGTCGACGCTGTCCATGTCATAGGCGCAGCCGATGCGCGCCCGCAGATCGCCGCCCCGGGTCAGCGCCCGGATCTCGCCCTGGTCGGTGATGATGCCGGTGAACATGGCCGCGTCTCCTTGCAATATGCCTTCAACCGGGCGTAGCGCGCGGCGCGCCGCCCCGCAAGGGCCGCGCCGCGCCCGCGCCTGCCTACGGCGCGGTTAACAGGCTGGAAACGCCCGGCCCTTAGGCGGTAGAGATCCCCGTAAGGCCCGACCCGAGCCATATTTCTGCCGGTTTGCGCCGTCAGGGCTGGGGCCAGAGGTTTGAAGAGCGTAGAACGCGAGGGGCGCCGCAACCGGGCGCCCGCGTCAGGACATGAAGTTGACGGCATGATGACGGCACAGACACCGGACGAGCGGGTCTTCCTGTTCCTTCAGGGGCCCCATGGCCCCTTCTTCCACCAGCTGGCCCGCGCCCTGCGCGCTGCGGGCGGCACCTGCTGGCGCGTCGGGTTCAACGCGGGCGATGCCGTCTTCTGGCCGGACCGGGCCAGCTATATCCCCTTCCGCGACGCCCCCGAGGCCTGGCCCGACCGCTTTGACGCGCTTTGCGCCCAGAAGGGTGTGACCGATCTGGTGCTTTACGGCGACATCCGCCCGATCCACGCCAGCGCCGTGGCCGCCGCCCGGGCGCGCGGCCTTCGGGTGCATGTCTTCGAAGAGGGCTACATGCGGCCCTATTGGGTGACCTATGAGCGCGGCGGCTCGAACGGCAATTCGCGGCTGATGCGCCTGGGCGTCGAGGACATGCGCCAGATGCTGGCCCTGTCGGACATGGACGCCCCCCTGCCCCCCGCCGTCTGGGGCGACATGCGCCAGCATGTGTTCTACGGCGCGCTGTACCATGGGTTCGTGATGTGCGCCAACCGCCGCTACCGCCAGTTCCGCCCGCATCGCGAGATCGGCGTGGCGCGCGAGTTCCAGCTTTATCTGCTGCGCCTGCTGACCATGCCGGTGACGGCGGCGCGCCGCGCCCTGGCCTCGCGCCGCATCCGGCGCGGCGGCTTTCCCTATCACGTCGCCCTGCTGCAACTGGCCCATGACAGCAGTTTCCAGGCCCATTCCCCCTTCGCCAGCATGACCGAGTTCCTGGAGGTGGTGATGCGCGGCTTTGCCGAGGGCGCGCCGCGCTACCACCACCTGGTGTTCAAGGCCCATCCCCTGGAGGACGGGCGCAGCCCGCTGCGCCGCGACATCGCCCGGCTGGCCCGCACCCACGGGCTGGAGGGGCGGGTGCATTTTGTGCGCGGCGGCAAGCTGGCGCGGCTGCTGGCCGACACCCGCAGCGCGGTCACCGTCAATTCGACCGCCGGTCAGCAGGTACTGTACCGTGGGATCCCGCTGAAGACCTTCGGCGCGGCGGTCTACGACAAGCCCGAGTTCGTCTCGACCCAGCCTCTGGCCGAATTCTTCGCCGGTGCCAGCCGCCCCGACCGTCGCGCCTATCAGGATTACCGGCGCTTCCTGCTGGAAACCAGCCAGGTGGCGGGGGGCTTCTACTCTGCCGCCGGGCGGCGCCAGCTGATGCGCCAGGTGGTCGACATGATGCTGGACGACAAGGACCCCTACGACGCCCTGCGCCACGGCACCGCGGCGCCCAGGCAACAGTTGCGCGCCGTGCCCTGAGGCATACGCAGGAGGCTGGCTTTTGCCCCCAAGCTTCTGTAACCTGAGGGGAATGAGGCAGATCCGGCGGCGGATCCGGGGCCAAGCCCGGGCAGATCGCAGGAAAGAACAGCCCGGCACCAAGTCGGGACAAGGACAACGACCGGACACAGGTCGAGGAGACGAGCAGTGAAACCCAATGCTACCCGATGGGCGAAACCCGTCGCGCTGGTCGCGACGATTCTGGCCGTGTCGTCCTGTGACGTGCTGCCGCGCAGCGGTCCGACCAAGCGCGAGATCTACGCCGGGTCCGTCCAGCGCGAGGGCGACGCCTTCGTCATCGCCGTCAACGACCGGGTGACCCGGGCCACCGCCGTGATCCCCGCCCTGGGCTTTTCCGACGGGTTCCGCAACGCGGGCGAAGTGGCCGCCGATGTGATCCGCCCCGGCGACACCCTGTCGCTGACCATCTGGGAAAACGTCGATGAGGGGCTCCTGGCCAGCGAGGGGGTAAACTTCACCTCGCTCGACGCGGTGCAGGTCGACGGCGCGGGCTTCATCTTTGTTCCCTACGCGGGCCGCATCCGCGCGGCGGGCAACAGCCCCGAGGCGATCCGCCGGATCATCACCGAGAAACTTCAGGACCAGACGCCCGACCCGCAGGTCGAGGTGCGCCGCGAGGCGGGCGACGGCGCCACCGTCACCCTGATCGGCGCCATCGCGGGCAATGGCGTCTACCCGATCGAACGGCCCACCCTGCGCCTGTCGGGGATGCTGGCCGCCGCGGGCGGCGTGGCCGTGGCCCCTGAAAGCGCGCTGATCACGGTGATCCGGGGCAGCCAGCGCTCGACCATCTGGTTCCAGGATCTGTTCGACGATCCGCGCTATGACATCGCCCTGCGCAACGGCGACCGCATCCTGGTGGAAGAGGACACCCGCTCTTTCACCGTGCTGGGCGCCACCGGCGCGCAGTCGGTCATCGATTTCGAAAGCCAGACCCTGTCGGGGATCGAGGCCATCGCCCAGGCGGGCGGTTTGCAGGCCAATGCGGCCGATCCGACGGGCGTCTTCGTCTTCCGCAACGAGGCCGAGGAAGTAGCCGCCCAGGTGCTGGGCCGGAACGACCTGATCGGCGCGCAGCGCATGGTCTATGTGCTGGACCTGACCCAGCCCAACGGGATGTTCATGGCCCGCGACTTCCTGATCCGCGACGGCGACCTTCTGTATGTCACCGAGGCCCCCTTCACCCAGTGGGACAAGACCATCGCGGCGCTCACCGGTTCGCTGGGTTCGGTCAACGCCCTGGGCACCCTGGCAGGCCAGTAACCGCATGACGCCGACCGGCCGCCTTTCTTCGTCTGATCAACACGGGGCGGGGGCAGAGCGGCGGCAGGCAGCTGACGCTGCGGCAGCGGGCCCGACTGACGCGCTGCCCGAGGCCGAAAAGCTGAAGCTGCATGTCTACAATGCCGGCTTCCTGCGCCAGAAGCGGCTTCGCCGTATCCTCGACCTGGCGGGCTATCGCATCGCCCCCCTGGGCCGGCCGGACCCGGAAGGGCTGATCGGGGTCTGGGGCCATTCCCCCTATGCCCGCCGTGGCGAGGCGATGGCGGAACGCACAGGCGCCCAGCTGGTGCGGATCGAGGACGCCTTCCTGCGCTCGCTGCACCCCGCGCGCAGCGGCCATGAGGCGCCCCTGGGCCTGACCATCGACCGGCTGGGCTGTCATTTCGACGGCAGCGCGCCCTCGGAACTGGAACGGCTGCTGAAACGCCACCCGCTGGACGACAGCCACCTGCTGGCCCGGTCGCGCGGGCTGATCGCGCGGATGCGCGAGGCGCATCTGTCGAAATATGCCGCCACCGATCCCACCCTGCCCCTGCCCGCCCCGGGCTATGTGCTGGTGGTGGATCAGCTGCGCGGCGATGCCTCGGTGCGCCTGGGCGGGGCCGATGCCAACACCTTCCGCGAGATGCTGTACTGGGCGCAGGAGGATCACCCCGGCGCCCGCATCGTCATCAAGACCCATCCCGAAACCACCCAGGGCCGCCGCCCGGGATACTTCGGCGAAAAGGACGTGGCCACAGCCCCCGAGGGCAAGATCACCCTGCTGGACGCGCCGGTCAGCCCCTGGGCGCTGATGGAAGGCGCGGTGGCGGTCTATACGGTCAGTTCGCAACTGGGGTTCGAGGCGATCCTGGCGGGCCACCGCCCCCGGGTCTTCGGCCTGCCCTTCTACGCGGGCTGGGGCCTCAGCGACGACCGCCACCCGCTGCCCCCCGGCCCCTCTCGCCGGGGCCGCAGCCTGACCCGGGCGCAGCTGACCACCGGGGCGCTGCTGCTTTACCCCTATTGGTACGACCCCCATCACGACCGCCTCTGCGAGGCCGAAGAGGTGGCCGAGGCCCTGGCCGCCCGCACCCGCGCCTGGCGCGAGGACCGCGCGGGCTGGCGCGCGACGAACATCCGCCTGTGGAAACGCCGCCATTTCCAGGCCTTCTTCGGCCAGCAAAAGCGGATGCGCTTCTCGCCCGGCAACGGGCCGCAGAAGCGCATGAGCTGGGGCATTGCCACGGGCGGCGCGGCGGGGGTCGAGGACGGCTTTCTGCGCTCACGCGGGCTTGGCGCCGATCTGGTGCCGCCGCTGTCGCTCTGCCTCGACGATCTGGGGATGTACTATGACCCCCGCCGCGAAAGCCGCCTGGAACGCTGGATCGAGATGCGCGCCAACCTGCGCCCCGATCAGGCGCTGCGCGTGGACCGGCTGATCGCCAGCTTACGCGCGGCGGGGCTGTCGAAATACAACCTTGGCGATCCAACCGCCCTGCCCGACCTGCCGCCGCGCCGGCCCGGCCAGCGGCTGGTGCTGGTGCCGGGCCAGGTCGAGGATGACGCCTCGGTCCGCCTGGGCGGCGGGTCTGTGACCAGCAACATCGACCTGCTGGCCGCCGCGCGCCAGGTCGAGCCGGGCGCGCTGATCCTTTACAAGCCGCACCCCGATGTCACCCGCGGGCTGCGCCCCGGCGCCCTGAGCGAAGACGAGGCGCGCCGCTATGCCGATCTGGTGGTGCCCGAGGCCGACCCCGCCGCCCTGCTGGAGGCGGTGGATGCGGTCTGGACCATGACCTCGCTGATGGGGTTCGAGGCGCTCTTGCGCGGGGTCGAGGTGTTTTGCACCGGCCTGCCCTTCTATGCGGGCTGGGGCCTGACCCGCGACGTGGATCACCTGTCGCGCCGCCGGGTGCGGGTGCCGCTGGAAGGCCTGGTTCATGCGACCTTGATCGACTATCCGCGCTATCTGGATCCGGTGACGGGCCAGCCCTGTTCGGTCGAAGTGGCGGTGTCGCGGCTGGCCTCTGGCACCGTGCCGCCGCGCAGTCCGGGCCTGCGCCTTCTGGCCAAGGCCCAGGGGGCACTGGCCACCCATTCCGCGCTCTGGCGCTAGGGCGCCGATCCGTCCGAGGTCGGGCGCACCCAGCGGGTCAGAACATCAGGCCCCAGGGCGCGCATCTCAGCCAGGCTGAGGCGCGGCGCCTCGGCCAGCCGGTCCAGGCCAAGCGCGCCGATGCCTGGGCGCCCCTCGGCCCCCAGAAGAATCCCGGCGGACATCACGATCAGCTCGTCCACCAGGTCGGCGCCCAGCAGGGTCGCGGCCAGCGCGCCGCCCCCCTCGCAGAAGACCCGCGTCAGCCCCGCCTGCCCAAGCTCTTGCAGGACCGAGGAAATATCCAGCTGCCGCCCCGCCAGATCGCAGGAGAAAAGCCGTGCGCCAAGGCCGGTCCAGGCCTCGACCAGGGCCGGATCGGCGTCACGACCGTGGCAGATCCAGACCGGCACATCCCGTGCGGTGCGCGCCAGATTGCCCATCAGGGGCAGGTCCAGACGGCGCGACACTACCACGCGCACCGGCTGATGCGCGACGCCCAGATCGCGCACGGTCAGGGTGGGATCGTCGATCCGCGCCGTGCCCGCGCCGACCATGACCGCGTCATGGCGGGCGCGCAGCGCATGGACCTCGCGCCGGGCGACGGGGCCGGTGATCCACTGGCTTTCGCCGGTCGCCGTGGCAATGCGCCCGTCCAGGGTCAACGCCATCTTCAGCGTCACCAGCGGCCGCCCCTGGGCCCGGTTCAGGAAGAACCCGGCGTGATCGGCCAGGGCCTGGGCCGCCATCAACCCGGTGGAAACCTCGACCCCCGCCTCGCGCAGCAGGGCAAAACCGCGACCGTCGACATTGGGGTCGATATCCTCGATCGGCGCCACCACCCGGGCGATCCCGGCGGCAATCAGCGCCTCGGCACAGGGGGGCGTGCGGCCATGATGGGCACAGGGTTCCAGCGAGACATAGGCGGTGGCGCCGCGCGCGCCCGCGCCCGCCTGATCCAGCGCCACGCGTTCCGCATGGGGCCGCCCGCCCGGCTGGGTCCAGCCGCGCCCCAGGATGCGGCCGTCCTTGACGATAACACAGCCCACGGCCGGGTTGGGCCAGGTCCGGCCCTGCCCGCGCCGCCCCAGCGACAGGGCCAGCGCCAGATAGCGGGCGTCCTCGGTCGCGCGGGTCATTCCCCGTCTTTGGGCAGGTTCGGGCGCAGTTCGCTGACGAATTTATCAAAATCGTCCGCGGCCTGGAAGTTCTTGTAAACGCTTGCAAAACGCACGTAGGCCACGGTGTCGATCCGGGCCAGGGCCTCCATCACGATCTCGCCTATGACCTTGGACGGGATATCGGTCTCGCCCATGCTTTCCAGGCGCCGCACGATGCCGGAAATCATCTGGTCGATGCGTTCCTGCTCGACGGGACGTTTCTGCATCGAGATGCGGATCGAGCGTTCCAGCTTGTCGCGATCGAAATCCTCGCGGCGGCCATTGGACTTGATCACCACCAGGTCGCGCAGCTGCACGCGTTCATAGGTGGTGAACCGCCCGCCACAGGCCGGGCAAAGGCGGCGGCGACGGATCGCAGCATGGTCTTCCGCCGGGCGGGAATCTTTCACCTGGGTATCGACATTGCCGCAAAACGGACAGCGCATCGGACCTTGCTCCCCTCTCGCGCCGCGAGATATGGGCGCGCTTTCATCTTATCCACAGGTACTATAGGGGGTCCCCCTGGGATTGGGTAGAGGCGTTTTCACACAACTAGATATGCGACGCGATCTGCACTGACCGGGGGCCGCCGTGGGGCGCAAGCGCCCCGTTTTGCGGCAGATCGGCCCTAGTCGGCGGGGCGACGCGGCGCCCGCGCGCCCCGCGTCTCCTGGACGGGCGGGGGTGGGGCGGGATCCGGCGCGATGGCGGACGGGGGGGCATCGGGCGGGACAAAGAACCCATGCCGCCCGCGCCCCGAGTGTTTACTGGCGTAAAGGGCGGCGTCGGCATCTGCCAGCATCTGTTCCGGCTGCGGCGCGTCGTAGAAGGTGGACAGGGTGGTGCCCATGGAACAGGAGATCCGGCAACGGGCGGCGCCGAAGGGCACCGGCTGTTCCAGCCGGGCGATCAGCCGCGCCGCGATCTCTTCGATCCGCGACCGCTTGGTCAGGTTGTGAAACAGCAACACGAACTCATCCCCTCCAATCCGCGCCACGGTATCACCCGCCCGGGTCTCGTCGATCATCAGCCGCGCCACATGCTGCAACACATGGTCGCCCGCCGCATGGCCGTAGCTGTCGTTGACCTGCTTGAACCAGTCCAGATCCAGATGCATCAGGGCGAAATCCTGGCCCGTGCGGATCAGCCGGGCCAGGACGTGATCCATGGCGCGGCGGTTCTTCAGCCCGGTCAGCGTATCAGTGAAGGCCTGTTCCTCGGCCGCGATCTTGGCCCCTTGCAGGCGCTGGTTCAGGGTGCGCGAGGCCTCCATCGCCAGGGTCTTGGCCTCGATCAGGTACAGCATCTCGATGGTCAGGTCGGTGGGGGCGAAATCGCCGGAATGCAGCCGGTAGGTCTGGATCCCATCCAGGATCGAGATCCCGAAAGAAAAAGTGACCACGGCCCCCGCCCGCCCCGCCGCATCGGGCAACAGCGGCGCCAGCACCGCCTTCAACGCGGTGCGCGGCGCGTCGCGCAGCCTCAGGTGCAGCTTCAGCCCCGCCGAGGCCAAGAGCGCCGCCATGCTGTCCACCGCGCGCGGGCGCGACAGTTCGAACAGTTCAAGAAAGCGCTGGCCGACCAGCGGCGCGTCGGGGCGCAGTTTCTGCATCGTGGGCCCGGCGTGGATCACATGGCCCGTGGGGTCCAGCACCAGATGCATCGGCGCCAGAATGTCCAGCGCCGCCATCGGCATGGGCGGCAGCGGTGGCGCCGCCAGGGCCAGGGAGGGTCCCCCGGATCCCGGCGCGGGGATCATCTCGGGCCCGCTCATCCGGTGCGCGCCCCCAGATCAAAGGCCCGCCCCTCGGAAAAGGCCGCCTCGATCAGCGTCACCTCGACCGTTTCGCCCCCCGCCCGGCAGCCGCCGTGCTCCAGCATCACCAACGCGCCATAGTCATCCGCCATGGCCCGCAGGATGCCCACCAACACATGGCCGAAACCCGGCGGATGCGCGGTGCAGGTGATCTGGAACCGGGTCGCGGTCAGCTGCCGCAGCTCCATCTCGGGCAGGGCCAGGTCCGAGACCGCCAGCCGCGCCCGGTCGGGCAGTTCGTCCAGGGAATGCAGAAAATCCTCATAGCCCACGCCCGCAAAGCGCAGCAGACGGCGCAGCCCCTCGTTATGGGGATGGGACACCAGATAGGTCCCCAGATCCTCCAGCAGGGTGGCGCGGGACTTGTTCAGGCGCTCGCCCGCCGCCTCCAGCACGCGGAAGGTCAGCGCGTCCTCATAGCTCAGCATCGCCTCGAACTCGGCCACGGGCAGATCGGCGGCGGCGACCACGTCCTGCCACAGCGCGGCCCCGTAGGTGTCGCGTAGGAAGCATTGCAGCGACCTGTTGATCAATCCGTGCATCCGCACCCCGCCATCCTTTGCACCGCCAGAATGGGGCGCGAGGTTTAAGAACGGGTCAACGCCGCCCCGGGGCGCGGGCGCCGAAGCGCTGGCCCTCGGGCGGCGAAGGGCCTAGGGTCGGGGGGACTGAATAATGAGGTTTTCATGCCCACCGATACCAAACCGCCGCTTCTGGCGGTCCTGATCGACGCGGACAATATCTCGGCCAAGTTCGCCGAGGCGATGTTCGAGGAGATCACCACCCTGGGCGAGGCCAGCATCCGCCGCATCTACGGCGATTTCTCGGGCGGCGGCCCCCAGGGCTGGACCAAGGACAAGATCGCCAACCTGGCCATCGTCCCCTACCAGCAATTCGCCAATACCACCGGCAAGAACGCCAGCGACATCAGCCTGGTGATCGACGCCATGGACATCCTGCATTCGGGTCGGTTCGACGGCTTCGTGCTGATCTCGTCCGACAGCGATTTCACCCGCCTGGCCAGCCGCATCCGCGAACAGGGTCTGGACGTCTTCGGCATGGGGATGCGCAAGACCCCCGCCGCCTTCGTCAAGGCCTGCAAGCGGTTTATCTATGTCGAGAACCTGTTGCCCGACACGGGCAAAGGCGATCCGGCGAAGAAAGAGCGCGGCGCGCGCAGTGCCCCCGCCAAGGACGACGCAAAAGAGGCCCAGACCCCCGCCAGCGCCTCGGAGGCCCCCGCCGAGACCGAGGATCCGACCAAGCTGATCATCCGCGCCATGGATGCGATCAACCAGGATGACGACTGGTATCTGCTGGGCCAGATCGGCCAGTACATCACCGCCGCCAAGCCCGATTTCGACACCCGCAGCTATGGCAAACGCAAGCTGAGCGACCTGGTGAAGTCCCTGCCGCTGTTCGAGACCCGGCGTGGCGAAGGCAATCAGGTCGAGGTGCGGCGGCTGGACTGACGCCCCGTCTGCCCCCGGCCCCAGGGACCGATCAGCTCCGCCCGCCACCCGCCCCGGTTGCGGGCGAACACCCCCCGTTCCGCCCGCGTTGCATCTCGCGCGCGCGAACGCGTATCTCCGCCGATCGGGTCCCGCCGCTGCGCAGGTTTCTGCCTGCCTGCCCCCGCCCCCCTTGGCCTTCCCCCGCCCCTGACGCAGAAGCCCCTGACCCGCCGGTCACCCGGCCGGGCTCTAAGACCAAGGACCAATTCGGGGGCATATCTTGCGCTTGACGACACCGCGCCGCCTTGTGGCGCTCGTTGGCCTGCTGGCCACCACCGCCTGTACCCAGATGCCGCAGACGGAAGACATCCCGGGGATCGCCCCGCAACGCCTGTCCTTCGCCATGGAAGAGGTCGACGCCCTGAAAAGCCGGGGCGCCCGCGTCTGGTGCGTGCCCTTCGCGCGCAACCTCTCGGGCATCGAGATCCGCGGCAATGCGCGCACCTGGTGGGGCCAGGCCCAGGACAGCTATCCGGTCAGCCAGGCGCCCGAGATCGGCGCGGTGATGGTGTTCCGCGCCACGCCCTCGATGCCGCTTGGCCATGTGGCCGTGGTCTCGGCCCAGGAAGACGAGCGGCGGCTGCTGATCGACCATGCCAACTGGCACCGCAACGAGGTCTCGCTGGGCATGGCCGTCATCGACGTCTCCGAGGCGAACGACTGGTCGCGGGTGCGGGTGGAAACGGTGCCCGGCGCCTTCGGATCGGTCTATCCGGTCGAGGGATTCATCCTGCCCGACGCCTGACGACTTTCGGGCGCCCTGCGCCCGACCTGCGGCCCTCGACATCACGGGGCCTCAGAAATCGGTCGGTGCCCCGCCCTCTTCCTTGCGGCGGATCACGAAGTCTTCCAGCGCGGCGCGGTTGGCGTCGGGCATGGGCGGCGGGGTGAACTCGGCCAGGATGCGTTTCCAGGTGCCATGGGCCCGCTCGGCGGTCCAGACCTCGCCCGCCAGCTGGAAGGCCTCGAAATTGCGCCAGTCCGACAGGAAGGGCTGATAGAAGGCGGTGGTATAGCGTTCCTGGGTATGGGGAATGCCGAAGAAATGGCCGTCCTGGCGCACCTCGCGCATCGCCTCCAGCGCCAGCGATCCCTCATCCACGGCGCAGATCTCGGGTTCGAGATAGCGCTGGATCTGCTGGATCACTTCGCAATCCATGACGAATTTCTCCGGGGATGCGATCAACCCGCCCTCCAGCCAGCCCGCCGCGTGGTAGACGATATTGGCCCCCGACTGCACCGCCGACCACAGCGCGTTCGAGGTTTCCCACATGGCCTGCCCGTCGGGCACATTGGCGGCGCAAGAGCCGGAGGCGCGCATCGGCAGCCCGTAGTGGCGGCACATCTGGCCGGTCATCTGGGTGGCACGCATATATTCCGGCGTGCCAAAGGCGGGCGCACCGGACTTCATGTCGACGTTCGAGGTGAAGGTGCCGAAGGCACAGGGCGCGCCGGGGCGGATCACCTGGGCCAGCGCAATGGCCGACAGCCCCTCGGCCAGCGATTGCACCACCGCGCCCGCCATGGTCACCGGCGCCATGGCCCCCGCCAGGGTGAAGGGCGACACGATCAGCCCCTGACCCCGCCGCGCCATACGCATCCAGCCGTCCAGCATCGGATAGTCATGCTTCAGCGGCGAGGTGGAGTTGATGTTGGTATAAAGATGCGGGCGCGAGACGAAGGTCTCTTCGTCCCAGCCCCCCGCCAGGCGCACCATCTCCATCACGTCCTCGACCCGCTCGGCGCCCAGCGAATAGGCGTGGGGCACCTTGTCGGTCAGGGTCAGCTTGTCGAAAAGCACGTCCAGGTGGCGGATCGAGGGGTGGATATCGACCGGTTCCACCGGATAGCCACCGGCGAAATGGATGCAGTTGAAATACTGGGTCAGCCGCAGAAGGTTGGCGCAATGGGCGCGGGTGCCGGGGATCTTGCGGCCCAGATCCATGTCCCAATAGTTCGGCGGCGACGAGACATTGCCAAACAGGATCGCCCGCCCGCCGATCGGCAGGTCATGGGCCGGGTTGCGGGAATGCAGCGTCCATTCCGGCGGCGCCAGGGCCAGCATCTCGGTCACGAAATCGCGGCCCATGCGCACCACCTCGCCCTCGACCAGGCAGCCCGCCCCGGCCAGGATCCGGCGCGCCTCGGGGTGCAGGAAAGCCACGCCGATCTCTTCCAGCACCGTCATGGCGGCGGCGTGGACCGCTGCGACGCCCTCTTCGGTCAGCGGTTCGGTGGGGGCGTCGATGTTGATCGGGATACGCCAGGGGCTTTGCTGGATCGCATGGTCGCCCCGCCGGGCGGCGGATCCGGCCCGGCCCCCGCCCCGGCGGCCCTTGCGGGCAGAGGGGGAAGTGGCGTCGAGGCCGGTGTCGGGGCTCTGGCAGCGGTCGGTCATGGCGATCTCCCTGGGATCTGTCCCAGAGAAGCGCGGGCCTGGGCCCGGTTGCCCGCAGGAAAACGACATGGACCGTCGCTTTTGCCGCATCCACCCGCGCAGAGCACCCCTGCGGCCCGCGCCTTGCGCAGAACACGGGCAGTCGCCGCCCCGGCAGGGCGCGGTTCCGGGCGTCGATCAGAGCGGGGTCAGCGGCTCGCGTGTAGCCATTCCGGCAGATGGCTGATGTCGGGCAGGACCACATGGGCATGGGGCGCCAGCTCTTCCGCCGGGGCCAGGCCGGTCAGCACGGCGATGCAGATCATCCCCGCCGCGCGGCCCGCCAGCATATCATGGGTGCTGTCGCCCACCATGCCCACCTGGGCCGGGGGCAGACCGGTCTGCTGCGCGAAGGCCAGCAACGGCGCCGCGTCCGGCTTGGCCCCATGGCCGGAATCGAAGCCCGCCAGGAAGGGAAAGAACCCCTCGACCCCGGCGGCGCGCAGCTGGCGCCGGGCCGAGAACTCCGAATCGTTGGTCATCACCCCCAGGTGCAGCCCCAGATCGCCGCTCAGGTGCTGCATCAGCGGCGCCAGGGGCGTGGCCGGCACCAGCGGCGCCTCCGCGGCGGCCTCGGCCAGATAGGTTTCGACCTCAGTCAGGCTGCGCCCGGGCAGATGCGCCAGCAGCAGTTCCGCCGCCTCGCGGTTGGTGCCCGCGATGACCGGGCTGTCGGGGTCGAAGCCGCCGCGCGCCAGATCGAAGCGCAGCGCGCCCGCCAGCAGGGCCGCCTGGGCCGCATCGCCCCTGGCCAGATCGGCGATCACCCCTTCCGCCCAGCTGTTCCAGGTGCCGGCAAAGTCGAACAGCGTGCCGTCCTTGTCGAAGATCAAACCTCTGAGCATCCGCTGTCTTTCCCTTCTGCGCCCGGGCTCACCGGGCCCCGCATCCCGGCGCGCAAGCTGCGCCATCGGGCGCCCGGGCACAAGGGCCAGTCAGGGCCTGGGGTCAGGTTTTGCGCCCCTGTCGCCCACAGACGGCACCCGCCCTGGCTGCGCGCCCTGCCCCTGCGCCCCGGGCGCCGCCGGGGCAATGCTTGACTTTCCCTTCCCGCTCAGTCTGATGGGCCCATGGAGAGCGAGATCCCCCCCTACCGGCTGCATGACTCCCTTGGCTACTGGCTGTCGCTGACAGCGCGCCTTCAGGAACGCCGCCTGGACGAGAAACTGCGCGAGATCGGGCTGACCCGGATCACCTGGTGCCTGTTGCTGGGGGTCGCGAACGAGGGGCTGACCCAGCCCTCGGAACTGGCCGAGTTCGTCGGCATCGACCGCACCGCCACCTCGCGGGCGCTGCGCCAGCTGGAACAGGCGGGGCTGCTGTCGCGCAGTTCTGGCACCGGCGACCGCCGCACCCGGCAGATCCACCTGACCGAGGCGGGGTTCGAGGCGGTGCGCATCGGCACCCCCTTTGCCCGCGCCAATGGCGATGTCATGGCCGAACGTCTGGGCCCGGCCGAAACCGCCGAGCTGCGCCGCCTGCTGCGCAAGCTGGCCGAGGGCGAAGAGGCCCAGCTGAGCCACCTGTAACCTTTTCGTTATGACCGGATGCCCTCCGCCCCCCCGACGGGGCCTAGGCCTGCGTCCGCGCGTTCAGGTCCAATGCACCTGTTCGCCGCCCGGCAGCAGCTGCCGCGCCTGGCCGGGCAGGTCATAGGCCAGCCCCTGGGCCTGGCAGAAGGCCATGACCCAGGCGTCATCCATCAGCAGGAAATCCAGCACAGAGCCCAGGAAATGCGGGTCTTGCGCCGCCTGGCGCAGGTCTTCGGGCGCCAGACCGCTGGCCCCCATGAAGACCGGCAACAGCTCTTCATTGCCCGCCAGCCAGATCAGGCAGGCGGTGGCGATCTCTTCGGCGCGGGCGGCGGACATCGGGGCAGAGCGGGACATCGACGGGGGCATGGGCAGGGCCTGGCTGACACAAATCCGACAGAGCGGGGGCAAGGGTTTCTTAACCAATTTCACCAATTCATGGCGCAGGCAAGGCTGTTGGGGACGCAGCCCTGTCTGACCGCTCGCGCAGGGCGCCGCCCTGCCCTCTCCTGACCCCAGCACGGGATCCCGACACGAATGCCCGGACGCATCCTCATCCTCGACAACGACATGCCCCGCCGGATCACCCTGGCGGCCCGGCTGGCCGGGGCCTTCTACGACATCCGCCTGGCCGAGGGCCTGGACGAGGCCCTGGCCCAGGCGGCGGACTGGGGGCCGGGGATGGTGCTGGTGGCCGACGACCTGGCCCGCGCCCCCGCAACGGGCGTGCTGCGGCGGCTGCGCGCCACCCCGGGCCTGGCCGAGGCGGCGCTGCTGGTGGTGACCGCGCCCGGGGCGCAGACCGGGCGGTCGGATCTGCTGGTGGCCGGGGCCGATGACGTCATCGCACGCAGCGAACCGCAAGAGGTGTTCCAGGCCCGGCTGCGCAGCCACGAACGCGCCCGCGAGGTGATGGACACCCTGCGCCCCCGCGACAGCGCGCTCCAGCTGCCCGGCCTCAGCGGCCTGGCGGAGGACCGCAGCCGCTTTCGCGCCCCCACCCGGGTCAGCCTGCTGGCCCCCGACGCCGACTGCGCCCGCGCCTGGCGCATCGCCCTGGGCGGCGCCCCCGATCTGCGGGTGCATGTCAGCGACCTGAGCGCCGCCCCCGGCCCCGGCGACACCGATCCGGGCGACCCCGCGGGCCTGCTGATGCTGGGCCTTCTGCCCGGGGACGAGGCGCGGTGCCTGCGCCTGCTGGCGCGGTTAAAAAGCCAGGGCGACCAGCGCGACCGCGAGGTGCTTCTGTTCGCCCCGGGCGCCCGGCCCCGGGTACAGGTCCAGGGGTTCGAGATCGGCGCCGGGGCGGTGATGACCGGCCCCTTCGATGCCGCCGAGATCGTCGCCCGCCTGCGCCTGCTGCGCGCCCGCCTGTTGCGCCGCCGCAAGCTGCGCCGGGCCCTGAACGAGGGGATGCGCGCCTCGATCACCGACCCGCTGACCGGGCTTTACAACCGCCGCTATGCCCTGCCCCTGCTGGCGCAGATCACCCGCCGGGGCGCCGCTCTGGCAGAACCCTTTGCGGTGATGGTGGCCGATCTGGACCATTTCAAACGGGTCAACGACCGCCACGGCCATGCGGCGGGGGATCTGGCCTTGCAAACCGTGGCCGAGGTGATGCGCACCAACCTGCGCCAGGACGACGTGCTGGCGCGGATCGGCGGAGAAGAGTTTCTGGCCATCCTGCCCGGCATCGCCCCCGACGATGCCCTGGCCAGCGCCGAGCGGCTGCGCCGCCGGGTGGCCGCCAGCCCGGTGCCGCTGCCCCAGGGGGCGCCGATCCCGCTGTCGATCTCGGTCGGGCTGACCCTGGGCCGGGCCGGGCGACGCAGCCCGGAGGCCCTGCTGGCCGATGCCGACCGGGCCCTTTACGCGGCCAAGAATGCCGGGCGGGATCGGGTGATCTGCCACAGCCCCGGCTGGCCTGCGACAGATCGGGGCGAGGCGCTTGCGCCCAAACCCCTGGCCGCGACGGAAACCGGGGCCGAGAGGAAGGCGGAGGCCGACAGCCTGCCGCTCTGGTCGGCGACGGGGCGCGGCGACCGCTCCGGTTAGGCGCGGCGAGCGCTCAATCCCGGGCCGACGGCCCCATGCGGTCGTGATCGTCGCGATCATGGCCGTCGCGATTGCGGGCGTCGAACCGGGCCAGCCCCTCTTCCAGGCGATCGGCAAAAGCGCGGCGGTCCGCGGCGCTCATGCCCGCCACATGGTCCAGCAGGGCGCGCTGGCCCGCGGATTGAAAGCGCAGGCTGTCCTGCAACTGAGCCGACAGGACGCTTTCGACCTCTGCCACGTCGAAGGGCTCGGCGCGCAGGGCGCCCAGGATCCGGGCGTAGTCGTCGCGGCGCGAGCGGCGCTCGACCCCGTCGTTGCGCAGCTCGCGAAAAACGCTGCGACCGATCTCGCGCCGGTCCTGATCGGACAAAGCAAAGGTCAGCGCCCCCGCCACCCGGTCCGGGCGCGGCGGCGGCCCGTCGAAGGGCGCGCGCAGCACGAAGCCTGCCACCAGCCCCGCCACCGCCAGGTTCAGCGCCAGCGAGGTGAAGAGCAACAGCCGCAGCCCGCGCGACATCCGTGCCCGCGGCGCGGCAACGGGCGGGGACGTCTCGGGCCCCGGGCCGCCGGGGCGCGGGGTGGCCCCCTCCGGGCCCGGCCCGTTGTCTTTCGGATCGCTCATCTCGTCACCCATCGTTGTTCAGAAATTCATAGGCACTGGCGCTGTCCACCAGGAAGGGGTCGGCGCTGAGGCTGGTGCCGAAGGCGCTGTCGAACCCCGATTGCAGCGCCACCGGCGGCATCAGCCCCAGCCAGAGCCCCGCCAGGGTCACCGCCCCCAGCCCCGCCAGGGCCGGAACGCCGCCGATGGCGCGGCTGAACTGCTGCCAGAAACCGCCAAGGCCCAGGCCACCGCCGGGCATCATCGCGCCCCCCAGGCCCCCCGTCGCCCCGGCGCCCGCAGGCACCAGACCGGGGGCAAAGCCCCGCGCCGGAGCCAGGTCGCGGGCGGCGGCGCGGGCCGCTTCGGCCTCGGCCGCGCGCGCGCCCAGCAGGTGGTCGGCATCGGCCAGAATGCGCGCGCTCAGCCCGGCGGGCAGCCCGCCGGGATCGGCGGGCGGCAGGTCGGGCTCTGGCCGGGCGGCCTCGGCCCGCTGGCTGCGCGCCTCGGCGAAGAGGGCGTCGAGGGCCGCATCGGGCAGCCCGGAAAGTCTGTCGTCACGATCGGTCATGCGTCATACCCCAAATCTTCGCGCCGCTCCGCCAGAAGGCGGGCCAGCGCCCGTTTGCCCCGGGCCGTCAGGCTTTCCACGGCCTCGGTGCTGATGTCGAGGATCACGGCAATCTCAGGATTGCCCAGCCCCTCGATATGGCGCAAGACCACCGCCTGGCGCTGCCGGTCCGGCAGTTGGTTCAGCGCCTCTTGCAGCGCGTCCATCCGTGCCCGGGTCTGGATCGCCTCATCGGCGCCCATGGCCGGATCGACGGGCTCGGGAATCGAGTCCAGATCCGCCATCCCGCCGCGCCGCCGCCGCAAGCGATCGGTGCACAGGTTCGCCGTCACCCGGTACAGCCAGGTGGTGACCTTGGCCTCGCCCTGGCGCCACTCCGGCGCGATACGCCACAGGCGCAGCATCGCCTCTTGCGCGACATCCTCGGCCTCGGCCCGATCCCCCAGCATCCGCGCCGCCTGGGCCAGTACCCGGGGCGCCAGCCGCGCGGTCAGAACACGCGCCGCCGCCCCGTCGCCATTGGCGTAGAGCACCAGCAACGCGTCATCCGGTATCGCGTCTGGATCGTCGAAGGCCATGTCAGTCATACCCGCCGGGCTACCGCTTTCCCAAGTCCCTGTCCATCTTGGCGGCTTGCTGCCCCGGCCCGAAACCACTGAGGGACGCAGCACGGTTTCGGGCCGGAACACCCCGCAACCTCGGGGGGAGGTCGCGGATCCGCTTGGGCGGGCCCGGACGCGGGCCCGCCCCTTTGGGCCTTGGCCCTTACTCGGTCGGGGCCAGTTGCGGCTGGCCGAAGAAGAAGGGCATCATGCCATCCCGCTGGCCGCCGTGGTCGCGACCGAAGCCGCGCTGGCCGCCATGCTCACGGCCGTAACCGCCCTGACCCTGACCCTGGCCGCGCGGGCCATCGCCCATGCGCTTCTGGAACCGGTCCTGCGCGGCGGCGAATTCCTCTTCGCTGATCGCGCCATCCTCATCCGTGTCGAACCGGGTGAAGAAGGACCCGTCGCCCTTGGGCTGCGGGAAGACCTCGTCCTTGGTCAGCACGCCGTCGTCATCGGCATCGGCGAAGTCCAGCATCCGCTGGGCCGCCTGGTCGCGGCGCGCCGCGCGCTCGGCCTCGGCACGGGCCGCCATGAAGGCGGTGATCTCGTCCTTGGTGACCGAACCGTCGGCATCGGCGTCCATCGCGGTAAAGGCCTCGTCCAGGCGGGCCTGACCTGCGGCCATGATCTCTTCCATGGTCACCTTGCCGTCGCCGTCGGCGTCGGTCTGGGCGAAGTCGAAGATCGGGCCGCGCTGCATCATGCCACCTGCCCCGCCAGCACGGGGACCGTTGGAATGGGCCATCGCACCGGAGGCGAGGGCAGTCAGGGCAATGGCGGTAGCGGCGCCGAACAGGGTGATGCGTTTCATGTCGTTCTCTCCTCTGGCGCCCCCTCTGGGGCGCGGTGTGGGCGGGGCGCTGTGCCAGCCGCCTCATGACAGATCAAACGGTGGCGTCCGGAGTTTCCGTCGCCGGGGGGCAAAGTTTTTTTCGCCTGCGGCGCGGCGCCGCCCTGTCAGCGGGGCGCAAAGGCGTTAGGATGCAGGCCGGAGAGAGAGCGGCGCCCGGGCCACCGGGCCGCCCGCGAGGGAGGAGAACGCGCGCATGAGCGATGCACGTCGGCAGAGATGACTCTGCCACCGATCATTTGCGACATCGGGACGCAAGCGCGCCCAGAGCCTTCCCAGGCGCGGCCCCATCCCCCATGTTTGCGCCAACACCCGTGACAAAGACCGGCGCGTACCCCGCGCCCGAGGACCGACAGATGCAGAAGACGCCAGACCAGCCCGAAACCGGGCTTGCCCCCTTGGCCGCCGAACCCCAGGCCGCCCCCATCCCGGCGGAAACCACCGCGGCAGAGCCCCCCGCCGCCGCCAGCCGCGCCACGGCGCAGCCCGAGCGCCCGCTGAAACCGGCGCTGCGGCGCGGCTGGCGGCGGCGCTGCCCCAATTGCGGCTCGGGCCCGTTGCTGAAGGGCTATCTGAAGGTGCGCGACCATTGCCCGGTCTGCCAGGAAACCTACAGCCATCACCGCGCCGATGACGGCCCGGCCTATATCACCATCCTGATTGTCGGCCACCTGTCGGCGCCGCTGATGGGATCGGTCTGGATGGCCTGGCAGCCCGAGCCGCTGGTGATGTTCACCGGTTTCGCTATTGGCACCGTGGCCCTGTCTCTTTACCTTCTGCCAAGGCTCAAGGGCGCGATGGTCGCCTTCCAATGGGCCCGCTACATGCACGGGTTCGGCAAGCGCGGGGGCTAACCCGCCCCGCCGCACACTCCGTGCCGATCGGGGAGGGATCGGGATGCAGAACCAGAAAACAGGCGCCGCAGGCACGGGATCGGGCGGCGCCCCGGTGGACAAGACCGCGCTGCGCAACGCCGCCACGGTGATTGCCCTGCGCCGCCGCGACGGCCAGCGCGAGGTCCTGATGGGCCAGCGCGGCGCCCGCGCGGCCTTCATGCCCGGCAAGTTCGTCTTTCCCGGCGGCGCGGTCGATCCCGGTGATGCCGCCGTGCCCCTGGCCGCCCCCCTGCCCCCCCTTTGCGCCGAACGTCTGGCCGAGGATTGCGCCCCAGGCCTGGCGCCCGCCCTGGCCGCCGCCGCGATCCGCGAGCTGTGGGAGGAAACCGGCCTGGTCCTGGGCCGCCCCGGCGCCTGGGACGGTGCCCCCGCCGACTGGCAGAGCTTTGCCGCCACGGGCCATGTGCCCGATGCCTCGGCCCTGCGGTTCGTCTTTCGCGCCGTCACCCCGCCGGGCCGCCCGCGCCGCTTCGACGCGCGTTTCTTCACCCTGGATGCCAACCGCGCCATTGCCGGGGATCTGGACGATTTCGCCGCCGCCTCGGACGAGCTGAGCTATCTGCAATGGATCCCCCTGCCCGAGGCCCGCGCCTTCGACCTGCCCTTCATCACCGAGGTGGTCCTGGCCGAGGTGGCCGCCCGCGACAGCGACGAGGCGCCCCTCAACGTGCCCTATTTCGCCCAAGGCGAAGAGGCGCAGCTGTTCCGGCGGCTGAAGGGCCGCTCGCCCCTGGACGGGGTCAGCTGAGGGCGATCAGCGCCAGCACCGAGGCGGTGACCAGCCCGATCCCCCAGTATTCCCGCCCCGAAACGCTCTCGCGGAAGAACAGCACCGAGGCCAAGAGCGACAGCACCACCTCGAACTGGCCAACCGCATAGACCAGGGCGGCGTTTTGCAGGGTGAAGGCGGTGAACCAGCAGAAACTGCCCGCAACCGAGGTCACCCCTACCCAGAGCGTGCCGCGCCAGGCGCCGATCACCCGGCTGATCTGGCCCGGTTCACGCAGCCGCAGCCAGGCCGACATCAGGATCAGCTGCGCGCTGACCACCACCAGAAGGGTGACCAGCGCCCGCGCGCCCGGGGCTGCGGGCACCATCAGCGAGGCGGCGCGATAGGCCACCCCCGACAGGGCAAAGAAGACCCCCGAGGCCAGGCCCAGCCCGGCGGCGCGGGTGGCCACCCGGCCCAGCAGGCCCCGCCCCTCGGGCAGGTTGGTCAGCACCAGCACCCCCGCCAGCCCGCCCAGGATGGCGATCAGCGCGGGCAGCGACACCCCCTCGCCCAGCAGGACGAAGCCGATCATCGCGGTCAGCAGCACCTCGGTCTTCTTCAGGGTGACGCCGACGGCAAAGTTGCGGCTTTGGAACAGCAGCACCACCAGCACCGTGGCCAGGATCTGCGTCACGCCCCCCAGCACGGCCCAAAGCCAGAATAGTGGCGGCAGCGGCGGCAGGCCGATCCCGCTGACACCCCAGGCGGCCCAGACCAGCGGCGCGGCCCAGAGGAAACGCGCAAAGGTGGCGCCCCCGGCGCTGAGGCCGCTGGTCGCCAGGTGTTTTTGCAACATGAAGCGCGCGGTCTGGAACAGGACGGCGGCCAGGGTGACGGGGATCCAAAGGCTCATTCACCCCGCTTTGGCCTATTCCCCCGGCGGATGCCAGAGGGGATGCGGCACCGGATCCTTGGCGCGGCGGAAATGGCGACGGAACAGCGCGGCGTAGCTGGCAAAGCGGTAGGCCTCGTTGCGGCGCAGGTAATGGGCGCGCCGGGCGGCGTAAAGCGCGGGCAGGTCGTACCAGGGCCGGGCGGGGTGCATGTGGTGGACCACATGCAGGTTGTTGTTCAGGAAAAGCCAGGCCAGGGGGCCGCGATCCTCGATGATCACCGTGCGGGCCCGGGGGCGGGCGTGGGCCTGATGTTCGGCGAAGGTGCGGATCTTCAGCAGGGAATGCGACAGGTAGCTGCCCAGCAGGAAGGCCCACAGCGGGATCGTCGCCACCGCCGCCAGCCACCAGATCACCAGCGCCAGGGCCGGGATATGCCACAGCCAGCCGCGCAGCACCCGGGGCTCGCGCAGGGCCGCGCGCGCCTCTGACGCCAGCCAGGACAGGGTGCCCAGGGCCGGGCCCAGGGTCAGCCGCCCCAGCAGGGTGTTGTTGGCCCTCAGCAGCGCCCGACGCCAGCGCGGCAGCCGCGCCCAATGGGCCGGGTCCAGGAAATTGCTTTCGGGATCGTCATAGGGATCGGTCAGGATCTCGTCCTGGTGATGGGCCAGATGGGTGTCCTGAAAGCGTAGATAGGGCACGATCAGCGACAGGGCGGGAAAGACAAGGGCCGCATTGGCCAGCGGGCTGCGGAACGGGTGCCCATGCAGCGCCTCATGGCTGAGCGAGGAATGCAGCGCCGCCGAGACCGCCAGCAGCGCGATGGCGGGCAGCAGCGCCAGATCCGCCAGCCAGGTGGTGGCCAGGGCCCAGCCCGCATAGCACAGCAGCAGCGCCAACAGGGTGGGCCATTCGACGGCGCGGCGGGCGCGCGCGAGGGCCTTAGCCATCAAGGCGGCCCCAGCGGATGCGCGCCCAGATCCGTTCATAGACCAGGTAACTTGCCAGCCCAAGGGCGGAGTTCACCAGCGCCATGGTGCCTCCCAGGGCCACCGACCCGGTGAAGAGAAGCCCCACCAGGCTCATCATCACGATCCCCAACACCGTCCAAAGAACGGCCTTCACTAGGCTCCGTTGCGCTGTTTCCATCTGCCCCTCGCTTTCTAGACGAAGGTAGGGGCAGCCAAACCGGTGCGGAATTCCGTATCCTGTTAACATATTTCCCAATATGTGATTTAATTCACAGGATGATGGATAAACTCGACAAACGTGCCCGCGCAGACCAGTTCCGCCAGCGCCTGAAAGAGGCGATGGCCCGCCGCGACGTGAGCCAAAGCGCCCTGGCCCGGCGCGTCGGCGTCGACCGCTCGACCATTTCGCAGCTGCTGTCGGGGGACAGCCCGCGCCTGCCCAATGCCCAGGTGGTGGCCGAATGCGCCGCCGCCCT
The DNA here is from genome assembly GCF_050897975.1 of Pseudooceanicola aquaeponti. Classification (NCBI taxonomy): domain Bacteria; kingdom Pseudomonadati; phylum Pseudomonadota; class Alphaproteobacteria; order Rhodobacterales; family Paracoccaceae; genus Pseudooceanicola; species Pseudooceanicola aquaeponti. The sequence continues at coordinate 220,559 of NZ_JBPAXY010000006.1, read as the reverse complement.
GGGGGTTTCGGCCGACTGGCTGCTGGCCCTGTCGGAACGGCCCGAGACGGCGGCGGATCTGCTGGCCAGCTCGACCCGGTTGTCGGCGGCGGCCCGGGCGCTGATCGACGAACAGATCTTTGCCTGGCACCAAGAGGCCGCGGGCTACAAGATCCGCCATGTGCCCGCCGCCCTGCCCGACATGCTGAAAAGTACCGCCCTGCTGGAATGGGAATATTCGCCGCATCTGGGGCGCACCACCCAGCAGGCCATCGGCGCCTCGGCCGACCGGCTGGCCTGGATGCGCAATTCCAGTTCGGATTACGAGATCGCCCTGCCCCGGCACGAGATGATCGCCTTCGCCACCGCCACCGGCTATTACGCCGATCTGCCCGCCGACATCCGCGCCGACCAGTTGGACCGCTTCGCCGATCTGCTGGAAAGCCTCTATCCCCGGATGCGGCTGTACCTGTTTGACGCGCGGCGGCTGTTCTCGGCGCCGGTCACCATCTTCGGCCCGCTTCAGGCGGTGCTGTACCTGGGCCAGAACTACATCGCCTTCCGCGACCGCGAACGGGTGCAGGCGATCACCGATCACTTCGACCACCTGCTGCGCGAGGCCTGCGTCGCCTCGCGCGATATGCCGGGCTATCTGCGCGAGCTGAAGGACTGGGTTTGAGGCGCCAGACGGAAAGATATTCCTCTTTCCACCCAGTGACTTGAAAGGCAAAGCTCAAGCACTGCCTGAGGCGGCGGGGCGCGGTGGCCCCGCCCCGGTCAGAAGGGCATGGGATGGGCGCGATGCACCGCGTCGAGGTCGGCCAGCACCTCGTCCGACAGGGTCAGGTCCAGCCCCTCCAGGATCCGTTCCAACTGCTCCATCGTGGTGGCACCGAAGATCACCGAAGCATTGAACGGGCGCTGCGCGGCCCAGGCCAGGCACATCGAGACCATGTCGAGGTCATGCTTGAAGGCCACGTCCAGGTAATCATCCACCGCCGGGAAGACCCGCTTGGTCGCCCGCCCGCCCAGATCACCGTTCAGCGCCATACGCGAGCCCGGGGGCTTGGCGCGGCCCTGATATTTGCCCGTCAGCAGCCCGGCGCCCAGGGGCGAATAGGCCATCAGCCCGACATCTTCCAACATGCAGAGCTCGCCCAGATCGGTGTCGAACAAGCGGCAGAGCAGGGAATATTCGTTCTGGATCGTCGCGGCGCGCGGGCCGTGCCCTTCCTCCGCCAGTCGCAGCCACTGGGCCATGCCCCAGGCGCTTTCGTTGCTCAGGCCGAAGGCGCGGATCGTGCCGCGTTTCTGTTCCTTCTCAAGCGCTTGCAGGCAGGCCTGCATGTTGTCCAGAACCTCGGCCCGGTCCATCCCCGTGGGGTCGTAGGACCAGTATTTGCGGAAGTGGTAAGAGCCGCGATTGGGCCAGTGGAACTGGTACAGGTCGATGTAATCGGTCTTCAGCCGCCGCAGCGAGCCTTCGATGGCTTCGGTGATCGTCTCGGGCGTCAGGGCGGCGCCGTCACGCACAAAGGCGCTGCCCGCGCCGGTGGCCTTGGTGGCGATCACCACGTCCCCGCGATGGCCGCGGCTTTTCTCCAGCCACAACCCGATGATCCGCTCGGTCCGGCCGATGGTCTCTTCCCGGACGGGATTCACCGGGTACATCTCGGCGGTGTCGATGAAGTCGATGCCGCGATCCAGCGCCGCGTCGATCTGCTTGTGCGCCTCTCGGCTGGGGGTCTGGTTGCCCCAGGTCATCGACCCCAGGCAATATTCCGACACCTCGATTCCGGTGCGGCCAAGCTTGTTCCTGCGCATATCTGGTCCCGTCTTCGCCGTTTCTAATGCAATAGGCGCAGAGGGTTACCATTTTCCTGCGAGGCGCAAGGGGAGTGACGGCAATTTTTCCGACCCGCCCCCAGCCGCCGCGCCCCCGGGCCAAATACGCCGCACGCATGTCGCGAACGGGCGGGTCGGGGCGCGTGCACCGGCGCAGGAAGGGCCATGCGACTCGTTATCGGCCTCTCTGCCCTCTTCCTCTCCGTCATCCTGCTACAGCTTTCCGCCGGCGGCGTCGGCCCGCTGGACGCCCTGTCGGGGATCGAGCTGGGCTTTACCCGGGGGCAGATCGGCCTGCTGGGTTCTGCCCATTTCCTGGGCTTTTTCGTCGGATGCTGGGGGGCGCCGCGCCTGTTGGGCCGGGTCGGCCACGCGCGCAGCTTTGCCGCCTTCACCGCCCTGGGGGCTATCGGGTTCATGGGGCACATGATGGTCGTCGACCCCTGGGCCTGGGCCGGGATGCGGGTGGCCAGCGGAATCTGCGTCGCGGGCTGCTATACGGTGATCGAGGGCTGGCTGATGGCCCGGCTGGAAAACGCCGACCGGGGCAGGATCACCAGCCTTTACCGGATCGCCGACATGTCTGCCTCGCTGGTAGCGCAGCTGATGATCGGGATCCTGTCGCCCGCCGCCTACGTCTCTTACAACCTGCTGGCCATCCTGTGCTGCGCCGCCCTGCTGCCCCTGGCGCTGAGCACCGCACCGCAGCCCGCCCTGACCCAGGCGCCGCGCCTGCGCCCGCTGCTGGCCTGGCGCCGTTCGCCCCTGGCGGCCTTCGCGGTGGTGGTCTCGGCCCTGTCGGCGGCCACCTTCCGCATGATCGGCCCGGTCTACGGCCAGGAAATCGGCCTGAGTACGCCGCAGATCGCCTGGTTCCTGGCGCTGTTCATCCTGGGCGGCGCGCTGGTGCAATATCCGATCGGCTGGCTGGCGGATAAGTTCGACCGGCGCCGGGTGCTGATCGGGATCTCGCTGGCGGCCATGGCCTCTTGCCTGGCCTCGGCGCTGACCATCGACGGGGCGCGGGCGGCGATGATCAACGGCTTCTTCTTCGGCGTGGCCACCTATCCGGTCTATTCCGTGGCCCTGGCCCATGCCCATGACTTTGCCGCCAGCGACGAACGGGCCGAGCTGTCGGCGGCGCTGCTGTTCTACTATGCCATCGGCGCCATCGGCGCCCCCTGGATCGCCGCCCAGTTGATCGAGGGGTTCGGCCCCGCCGCGATCTACGCCATGGTGGCCCTTGGCCATGCCGCGCTGCTGCTGTTCGGCCTGGTGCGGATGCGCGCCCGCCCTGCCCCGGAACGGCGCACCAGCTATATCTACGCCCCGCGCACGACCTTTGTCGTCGGCCGCCTGCTGCGCGGGCTGCGCGAGCGCTAGGCCCCCATCCGAAACCGCCCCCCCTGTGCACCGGCGTCCCTTCGCCCCGGTGCCTCCGTCCTGGTCCCGGTCCATACGCCAGCGACAGCGGATTCCCGCCGTCACACGGGCGTTTGACCTGAATCATTCCAGACTGGCCAGTTCAGGCTTACCCCTTGGGTATACGTGCCTTTCGCACGCCCCATTCAAAAAAGGGAGTTCTGGGATGGACCTGACCTTCAACGACAAGACCGTGATCGTCACCGGCGGCGCCTCGGGTATCGGCGCCTCGGTCTGTGAAGAGCTGGCCGCCTCGGGCGCCACCGTGGTTGTGGCCGACCTGCACGAGGCCCCGGCCCAAGCGCTGGCCGACAAGATCACCGCCGCGGGCGGCAAGGCCCTGGCCTTTGCCCTGGACGTGGCCGATGCAGAGCAGGTCAAGGCGATGGTCGATTTCGCCGTCGAAAAGACCGGCAGCCTGTACGGGATCGTCAACAACGCCGGTATCGGCGGGCCGCAGGCGCCCACGGGTGACTATCCGATCGACGGCTGGGAGCAGGTGATCGGCATCAACCTGAACGGCGTCTTCTACGGGATGCGCTATGCGATCCCGGCGATCATTGCCGCAGGCGGCGGGTCGATCGTCAACATGGCCTCGATCCTGGGCTCGGTCGGCACGCCGCTGTCGCCCGCCTATGTGGCGGCCAAACACGGGGTGGTCGGCATGACCAAGGCCGCCGCCATCGCCCACGCCCAGGACGGCGTGCGCGTCAACGCGGTCGGGCCGGGCTATATCAAGACGCCGCTGCTGGACAACAACCTGGACGAGGCCACGATGGAGATGCTGGCCGGGATGCACCCGGTGGGCCGTCTGGGCCGCCCGGAAGAGGTCGCCTCGCTGGTGCTTTACCTGCTGTCCGAGCAGGCCAGCTTCGTCACCGGTTCCTACCACCTGGTCGACGGCGGCTATACCGCACAATGACCCGGCGTCTGGGCGGGGGGGCTCTGCCCCCGGCCTGTGGCCTCCGCCCGGGATATTTCACGCAAAGAGAAGAGCCGCCGGACCCTCGGCGGCTCTTTTTATTCGGGGCCGCGCGGGCTATGAGGCTGGTCAGACCTGAACGGGACCAGTTACGCAAGGAGGCGTCCATGGCGCGGCATCTCATCACCTCGGCCATTCCCTATATCAACGGGATCAAGCATCTGGGGAACCTCGTGGGCAGCCAGCTGCCCGCCGACCTTTTCGCCCGCTACCAGCGCGGGCGCGGCCATGAGGTTCTGTTCCTCTGCGCCACCGACGAACACGGCACCCCGGCCGAACTGGCCGCCGCCAAGGCGGGCCAGCCGGTGGCAGAATACTGCGCCGAGATGCATGCAGTGCAGGCCAGGATCGCCGAGGGCTTCCGCCTCAGCTTTGACCATTTCGGCCGCTCGTCTTCGGTGCAGAACCAGAAGCTGACCCAGCATTTCGCCGGTGTCCTGGCCGAGCGCGGGCTGATCCGCGAAGTGTCGGAAACGCAGATGTACAGCCCCACCGATGGCCGCTACCTGCCCGACCGCTATATCGAGGGCACCTGCCCGAACTGCGGTTTCGAAAGTGCCCGTGGCGATCAGTGCGACAACTGCACCAAGCAGCTGGACCCGGTCGACCTGATCAATCCGCATTCCACCATCTCGGGCGCCACCGACCTGGAGATGCGCGAGACCAAGCACCTTTACCTGCGCCAGTCGACCATGAAGGACGAGCTGGAAAAGTGGATCGACACCCGCGAAGGCTGGCCCGTGCTGACCACCTCGATTGCCAAGAAATGGCTGAACGACGGCGACGGCTTGCAGGACCGGGGCATCACCCGCGACCTGGATTGGGGCGTGCCGGTGAAGAAGGGCGACGCAGACTGGCCGGGCATGGAAGGCAAGGTCTTCTACGTCTGGTTCGACGCGCCGATCGAATATATCGCCTGCGCCCAGGAATGGGTCGATGCGGGCAAGGGGGACGACTGGGCCCGCTGGTGGCGCACCGATGCGGGCGCCCGGGACGTGACCTATACCCAGTTCATGGGCAAGGATAACGTGCCCTTCCACACTCTCAGCTTCCCGGCCACCATCCTGGGCTCGGGCGAGCCCTGGAAGCTGGTCGATTACATCAAGTCCTTCAACTATCTGAACTATGAGGGCGGCCAGTTCTCGACCTCGCGCGGGCGCGGGGTCTTCATGGATCAGGCGCTGGAGGTGCTGCCTTCGGATTACTGGCGCTGGTGGCTGCTGAGCCACGCCCCCGAAAGCTCGGACGCGGAGTTCACCTGGGAGAATTTCCAGGCCTCGGTGAACAAGGACCTTGCCGATGTGCTGGGCAATTTCGTCAGCCGGGTGACCAAGTTCTGCCGCTCGAAGTTCGGCGAGGTGGTGCCCGAGGGCGGCGCCTATGGCGCGGCGGAAGAGGCGCTGATCGCCGAGCTGACCACGCGGCTGGCGGCCTATCAGGGCCACATGGACGCCATCGAGGTGCGCAAGGCGGCGGGCGAGCTGCGCGCCATCTGGGCCGCGGGCAACGAATACCTGCAATCCGCCGCGCCCTGGGCGGTCTTCAAGGAAGACCCGGCGCAGGCCGCTGCCATCGTGCGCCTGTCGCTGAACCTGATCCGCCTTTACGCGGTGCTGTCTGCCCCCTTCATCCCCGATACCTCGGAGGTGCTGAAAGAGGCGCTGAAGCTCGACAGCCTCGACTGGCCCGAGGATCTGCCCGCGGCGCTGAGCGCCCTGGCGCCGGGGGCCGCCTTCACCGTGCCCGAGAACCTCTTCCGCAAGATCAGCGATGAAGAGCGCGAGGATTGGCAGGCCCGGTTCAGCGGCATTCGCGCCTGATCCCGGGCTGAGAGAGCAGGACGAAGGGGCGGCCTCGGCGGCCCCTTTTTCATGTCGCTTCAGGGTTTATGTTCCAACAAGGCGAGGCCCGCGCGGGCGCGCCCGCGCCCCTTGTGGGGCTTGGCGCGAGGCCAGCGGCTCTGTGGCGCGCGCCCCCAGCGGTTCGGCGCAGCAGGACCCTGGTATTATGGGGCGTGGCCCCTTCCCTGCCCTGGTCCTTTGGCCCGCCTCTACCGCGAGAGCGCCCAGTGTCGCCTTCGTCTTTGCCACCCCTTCGGCTTTGCCGCCCACTCTTCCTTGTCGGCCACTCGTCCTTGTCGTGGCTAAGCGCAGGCACCGAGCGGACAACCGCCACAGCGCGGACAGTAGGATGGGGGGCTGCTTGCCCCCCCTCAGCGGATCGCTCTGTCGGTGCCCCCATTGCGCCAGCCTTCGGCGCCAAAGGCCAGGCCGGATCAGAACTCTTCCCAGTTCAGCGGCTTGTCCGCGGGGGGCTCGCCTGCCCCATCGGTGCCGGTCGCGGCCCGGGCCGGGCGGGTCGCCCGAGGGGCGGCCCCGTCGCGCCCGCGCGCACGTTTGCGGGGGCCGCCGACGCGCGGCGTGTCGACGCGGAAGCGCCCGGCGGCCTCGACCAGGGCGTTGGCCTCGGAGGTCAGGGCGTGGCTGGCAGCGGTGGTTTCCTCGAACATGGCGGCGTTCTGCTGGGTCACCTGATCCAGGTCGTTGACCGCCGCGTTGATCTCGTTCAGCCCGGTGGCCTGTTCCCGCGCCGAGGCGGCGATCGAGGCCACGCGTTTGGAGATATCGACCACCGAGGTCACGATCTCGCCCAGGGCGGCGCCGGTGCGATCCACCAGATCGACGCCGGATTTCACATGGCCACCCGAGGCGGTGATCAGCTGGTTGATCTCGCGCGCGGCCTCGGACGAGCGTTGCGCCAGGGCGCGCACCTCGGTGGCCACCACGGCAAAACCGCGCCCCGCGTCGCCCGCGCGCGCCGCCTCGACGCCCGCGTTCAGGGCCAGAAGGTTGGTCTGGAAGGCGATGTCGTCGATGACGCTGGTGATCTTCGAGATCTCTTTCGAGGAGGTCTTGATCGCATCCATCGCATCCACCGCCTGACGCGCCACGGCGCCGCCGGTCTCGGCCTTGTTCTGGGCGCTGGCGGCAATCTGGCTGGCCTCATCGGCACCAACAGCGGCGGATTTCACCGAGGCCGTCAGCTGATCCAGCGCGGCGGCGGTCTCTTCCAGGGTAGCGGCCTGTTTCTCGGTGCGGTTGGCCAGGTCGTCGGCGGCATTGCTGATCTCGCCCGCCTCGCCGCTGATGGAATTGGCGTTCTGCACCACCGCGCCCATGGCCTCGTGCAGGGCCTCGACCGCCTGGTTGAAATTGCTGCGCAGCTGTTCGTATTCCGGGCGGAAAGGCTGAGCGATGGAAGAGGTCAGATCGCCATCGGCCAGCTTGCGCAGCCCCACCTTCAGCGCATCCACCACCCTCTGTTGCTGTTCGGCGGTCTCACGCCGCTCGCGCTCGGCCTCGCGCATGGCGACATAGCTGCGCGAAATGTCGGAGCCGATGAAGACCATCCGCTCGATCTCGCCATGGCGATCCACCAGCGGGCTGATGCTGCCCTCTACATAGATCTCGCCCTGGCCCTTTTGCAGCCTGAACTTGCCGCTGATCGCCTTGCCCTTGTGCAGCTGCGCCACTGCGGCGGTGCGGGCCTCCTCAGAGACATCGACGGATTTCAGCAGATCCGGCCCGTAAAGGCCGCGCAGATCCGCCAGGGCCAGCCCGCTGAGGTCGAGGAAGCGGGTGTTGCAGCTGGTCAGCTTCTGCGCCCGGTCGAAATCAACCCGCAGCTGATGGGTCTCGATGGCGTTCAGCACCGCCTCGTTCAGCTTCTCGGCCGACAGGTCCTTCAGTTCCAGGACATAGCCGATCGGCTCGCCGCTCTCGTCGCTGACACTGTTCACATAGACCGAGATCACCGCCTCGCCCCAGCGCAGATCCAGATCGCAGGGCAGGCTTTTCTGGCCGTTGCGGATGTCCTGCAAGGGCGTGCCCAGCCCGGGCAGGCGCCCGGCGGGGTGTTCGGCCAGTTTCGTCGCATCGAAGCCCGGCCAGGCGGCGCGGATCTGGGGGGCGCAAGAGGCCAGCAGCCGGTGACAGGCCGGGTTGGCAAAGGCGATGCACTGGTCGGTGTCCAGCAACATCAGCGCCGAGCCGGAATTGCTGACGCCCGCGCTTTTGAAGGCGTTTTCCTTCTGCGTGGCCCGCGCCGCGCGCAGACCGTCGCGGAACCGCTCCAGGCGCCGGGCGATGCGTCCGATCTCGTCGCCGCGCCGCCCGCCATGCACCGCCACGTCGTAATCGCCCAGGGCAACCTGACTCATCTGGTCGGCCACCAGGCGCAAGGGGCGCGACAGGTTGCGATAGAACAGCACCGCCGCCAACAGCAGTGCCGCCAGGAAGACAGCGGTCGAGAAGGCCGCCGAGGGCAACCAGTCGCGCATGGCCTGGGCGATGCGCGGCTCGGGCGTCCATTGGGTGACCAGCACACCGACCGGGTCCCCCTGCCCGCCGTAAAGCGCCGGGTAGGCCCAGAGGCCCGCTGTCGGATCGACCTGTGGCGCGCCACTGGACAGCACGGCGGCGCCCAGTTCCCTGGCCGCCTCTGCGGCAAACGCCGCCCCGCCCAGCCGGGTCATTTCGGCCCCGTCGGCGCGCAGGATCAGCGCCCCCAGCACATCCGCGCCAAGGTTGTCGATGAAGCCCGCCAGCGCCGGTTCCGCGGCCTCGGGGCGGTCGAACTTCATCGCCCCTGCCAGCCCCTCGGCCAGGCCCTGGGTCGCCTCGACCGCACGGATGGCGGTCCAGTCGCGGATGCTTTCCTTCATCCGCCGCATCCCCATCAGTTCCGAGGTCACGACCACCAGCAGGATGCATACCGCCACGATCGCCGTCGCCCGAAAGAAGGTGGTGCGATAGAAGGGCATCGGGCGGGGCTGCAAGGCCCCCGGCAAGGTGGCGTCGCGGGAAGGGCCGGTCATCTGGCGTGCTCCGTTTGCAGGATCAGAGGGCGCGGGTCAGTACAGAAGTTCGGCGTTCAGCCCCACGGTGACGGCGCCGATCACCTCTTTGGTGTCGGGATCCAGCACCGACAGGGACACCTGGCCCTGATAGGTCTGGGTGGATTCATCCAGTTCCACCTCGCCCACATGCACGGCGCCGGGGCCAACGCGGTAGGTTTCCCGGAACTTCGCCTCGTCCCCCTGCCAGTAGTCCGAGGTGGGGCCGGTGGCGGCGACGTTCAGCCCATGAGCATCCATCAGGAAAATCTCGGTGACGGCGCCTGCGGAATTGTTCATCTGCACGGTCAGATACATCGAGGCGGGATTGTTCAGCACCTGATCGACCAGAGGGTGGCTCGCCGTGCCCACCTCTTCCTGCCATTGCGCGTCCAGGGTGTTGATCCGCGCCTGGGTCATGCCCGCATGGGCCTCGTTCTGGGCACGGATGGCATCGATCACCACCCCGTCGAAGACCCACAGCAGGACCTCGCTTTCCAGGTAGTCGCGCATTGAGGCCTCGTAGTCGTTGGCCTGGGCGGCGGGTGCGGCGGTAGTGGCGGCAAGCGCCAGGGCGGCAAGGGTAGCTTGAAGCGCGTTCATCGGAAGTCCCCGGTCTGGATGGTTTCACCGGGAAAATGGGGGGCAAAGCCTTTCGCGCAGCTTAATCCCGCCTCAGTTGGCGCGGCGCCGGGGCCACCGTTTAGCTAAAATGCGCCCCACACTGGGGTCACACCGGCCCGGGCGCGGCGCGCAGCACGGCGGCGGGCTCAGCCCAGGGGCGCCAGCAGCCGCAGCACCTGGAAGGCCAGCGCCGCCAGCAGCGCGGCGGCGGGCAGCGTGATCAGCCAGGCAGCGATGATGGTCAGGAAATGCGAGCGCCGCACCAGGCGGCGGCGGCGGCGTTCCTCGGCCGGGAAGGCGCGCGGGCCGCTGTCGCCCTTGGCCGCCGCCCCCTGGGCGCGTTCGGCGCGGCGCGCGCGCAGCCGGGTCACCCCTTCGCGGTAGAACCCCACGCCGAAGACCCCGCCGATGGTCACATGGGTGGTGCTGACCGGCAGGCCCAGCGAGGACGCCAGCAGCACGATCACCGCCGCCGCCAGGGCGATGCAGAAGGCGCGCGGCGGGTTCAGGCGGGTGATCTCGCGCCCCACCAGGCGGATCAGCCGCGGACCGAAGAGGATCAGACCCATCGAGATCCCCGCCGCGCCGATCAGCGTCACCCAGAAGGGCAGCGGCACGGTGGTGGCATCCAGCCCGCCCGCGCGCTGCATCTCGACCAGGGCGGCCAGCGGCGCCACGGCATTGGCCACGTCATTGGCCCCATGGGCAAAGGACAGCAGGGCGGCGGCGCAGATCAGCGGCAGCCGGAACAGCGGCTTCAGCGCGGCGCGGCGGTTCTCCAGCCCGCGCGACTGGCGGCGGATGGTGGGGATCGCGGCGGCCCAGGCCACAAGACCCACGACCAGCCCGGCCAGGCCGGTGGTCAGGCGCGGGATCTCGACATCCAGGAACCAGGGCGGCGCCTTTTGCAGCAGATAGGCGGTGAAGGATCCGGCCATCAGACCCAGCAGGACCGGCACCCAGCGACGCGCGGCGGCGATCTTGTCGGGCACGTACAGGACGCGCCAGCGCAGCAGGCCCAGGATCGCGGCGGCGGCCAGGGCGCCGGCCAGCGGCGACAGCACCCAGCCAGAGGCGATGACCCCCACAGTGGGCCATTGCACCCCCCCCAGCCCGACCGCAGCCGCGCCCGCGCCCAGCACCCCGCCGATCACCGCCTGGGTGGTCGAGACCGGCGCCCGCAGCCAGGTGGCCAGGTTCACCCACAGGGCCGAGCCCATCAGGGCGGCGATCATCGCCAGGGGAAAACTGCCGGTCGAGGCGACCTGCCCCGAGCGCAGGATGCCGCGCGACACGGTCTCGATCACGTCATGGCCCGCGATCAGCGCCCCCGCGCTTTCAAACAACGCCGCCAGGGCGATGGCCCCGGCCATCGGCAGCGCCCCCGCCCCCACAGCGGGGCCCATGTTGTTGGCCACGTCATTGGCGCCGATGTTCAGCGCCATATAGGCGCCAAGCGCCGCCGCGGTGATGATGGCGATGCCGCCCGGCCCGGTTCCGCCCAGGCTTGCCGCCACCAGCACCGCCAGCACGATAAAGGCCAGGGCCAGCCCGGCCCCCAGCAAGGGCCGCGCCTGGTGCATCGCCCCGGCTTCCAGCAGCGACATGCGGTCGAGGTCGCGATCCAGCGTGCCCCAGTCGGCCCGTTCGGCCCGGTCACGACGCCCCTGCCGCCCGGTAAAGGGGGCCAAAGACCCCTTCACCGCGACGCCTCGGCGGCCAGCTTTGCCGCCCGGCGGGGAAAGGCCGCCAGCAGTTCGGCCAGCTCGGGTTCCGCCACCGAGGCGGCGGCCTCGGCCGGGGTCATCCAGACGCGGCGGCGCTGACCCTTCTCGGGGTAGTCGTCCAGCAGCGCGGGCACGGGGATGGCAAAGACCTCGACCCGCGTCGGCAGGGGCAGCCCCCCATCCAGGCGCTTGTCGTAATGGTAATGGCCGACGGCGACGGGACGGCCCGCAGGCTTGATCCCGGCCTCTTCCCAGGCCTCTTCCAGCGCCGTGCCCCCGGCGTCATGGCCCCGCTTCGGCCAGCCCTTGGGCAGCACCCAGCGACCGGTATCGCGCGAGGTGATCAGCAGGATGCGCAGATCCGCCCCCCGGCCCTGATGGCACAGCGCCGCCACCTGCACCCGGGCAGGCCGTCCCAGAAGCGGGCGGATATAAGAAGTCCAGAGCGGAGCGAGCATCGGGCGGATCACCGTTATCGGCGCGGAATACGAAAAACAGAGGCGTGGCGCGGTAACAAAGACATTTCGCGGGCCGGCGAAAACGTTGTCTAGCAGGAAAGGACGCCAAAGTGCAACAGAGCGGCATTTGCCTTTCCCCGGGGGGACAAGGGGCACAGGCAGGCCGCAGTCCCGCCCGGCGCTGCGCGGTCAGCTCAGTTCGGCGGCGGTCTTGCGCAGCATCTCGGCCGAGGCGCGCAGGGCGGTGGCCTCGGCATAGGACAGATGCGGGATCAGCGTCTCGGCCACGCCCGCGCGCCCCACCACCCGGGGCAGCGACAGGGTGACGTCGTGGATCCCCTCGATCTCGGCCACCCGGGCGGAAACGGTCATCACCGCCCGCTGGTCGTCGCGAATGGCCTGGACGATGCGCGCCAGACCAGCGCCGATGCCGTACCAGGTGGCGCCCTTGCCCTCGATGATGCGATAGGCGGCGTGGCGCACCGCCTGGTCGATCTCGGCCCGAACCGCCTCGGTGATCGGCGCCCCCACCTGATCGGCGAAATCGCTCAGCGTCTCGCAGCCCGACCGGGCCGAGGACCAGGCCAGCACCTCGCTGTCGCCATGTTCGCCCAGCACATAGGCATGGACCGATTGCGCCGCGACGTTCAGATGCTGCCCCAGCAGATAGCGGAAGCGCGCCGTGTCCAGGATGGTGCCAGAGCCGAAGACCCGCGAGGCAGGCAGCCCCGAGGCCTGAAGCGCCACCTCGGTCATGATGTCGACGGGGTTCGAGGCGATCAGCAGGATCGCGTCCCGGGCCACGCGGTTGGTCTGGGCGATGACCTCGCCAAAGACCTGGGCATTGCGGCCCAGCAGGCCGAGCCGGCTTTCCCCGGGCTTTTGCGGCACCCCGGCGGCAATGATGATCACCTCGGCCCCTTCCAGCGCGTCATACCCCCCCGCCCGCACCCGGGTCGGCTGGGCGAAGGGCACCGCATGGGCGATATCCTCGGCCTGGGCGCGGGCCAGGCCCGGGTTGTGATCGACCAGCACCAGCTCGCTGGCCACACCGCGCAGCACCAGGGCAAAACCCGCCGACGAGCCCACCATGCCCGCGCCCACAATCCCGACCTTCATGTCCCGTCTCCCCGTGCTGACACCGGCGCCCCCATCCCTGCGGCACCATTCGTTCCCAGCCTAGGGGCTTCGCGGCCCAGTTGCACGGGGCGCGCGGGCATGGCCCCACCGATCCGGCCCCTACCGGGCGCCACCGCCGCCTGCGCAGGCATCCCGCCGCCCCGCCCGGGGCGCCGCGTCGCAAAAGCTACAAGAAACCCGCACCAAACCGTCATGCAGCGCCGCTAGAGAGGCCTTGCACACGAGTGCAACTCCTCTGACCCACTCCACAAGCGAGGCATCGCCCCCTCATGAGCATTCTGTCTTTCTCCAAGCGCGCCACCCTGTCGGCCGCCCTTCTGGCCAGCACCGCCGTGGCCGCCTTCGCCGAAGATATCACCCTGACCGTCTGGTCCGGCGGCACCGGCGACAGCTCTCATTACCGCATCGACAACATCAAGCTGGCCGCCGAGCAGCTGATGCGCGAAGCCGCCGTGCGCGGTGACGATCTGACGATCACCATCGAAGGCCAGGCCTGGTCCGGCTGGGACGATTTCAAACAGGCGGTGACCCTGGCCGCGGAATCCGGCGACGCCCCGGACATCATCGTGTCGGGCCACGAGGATCTGGGCCCCTGGAGCCAGGCGGGCATCCTGCGTCCGGTCGAGGACTGGGTCTATTTCGACCAGTGGCCGCTGAACGACCTCTACCCCTCGCTGATCGACGTGGCGACCTATAACGGCGTGGTCTGGGGCATTCCCCAGGATGCCGAGGCGCGCATCATGTTCTGGAACATCGACGGCCTGAAGGCCATCGGCTGGACCGACGCCCAGGTCGCGGCCCTGCCGCAGCGGGTCATCGACGGCGACTATACCCTTTACACCATGCTGGACGACCTGAAGGCCATGCAGGACGCGGGCGTGATCGAAGCCGGTCAGGGCTTCCAGCCGCGGGTGAAGAACGGCCCCGACTACTGGCAGTTCTACCAGTCCTTCGGCGGGTCCATGACCGATGAGGCCACCGGCAAGCTGCTGCTGGACACCCAGGCGCTGACCGGCATGTACCAGTTCTTTGTCGATGCGGTGGAAATGGGCGTCGTGCCGCAATCCTACCTGGGCCGTGAATGGGACGACTGGCACCGCGCCGTGTCCGGCGGTCAGGCCGGCGCCTGGCATGGCGGCTCCTGGCACTATGCCCAGTGGACCAGTTCCTTCGGCATGGAGAACTTCTTCGACACCACCGCCTTTACCCTGATCCCGGCGGGCAATGAGACCGGCCGCGCCAACTCGATCACCCATCCGCTGGTCTATCTGATGGGCGCGGGCAACACCGAGCAAGAGGCCCAGATCGCCGCCGAGCTGATCTCGATCGCCTCCGAGCCGCGCCTGAACGCCATGCACGCGGTGGAATCGGGTCACCTGGCGATTGGCGAGGCCGAGGTGTCGGTGCCGCTTTACGCCGAAAGCCGCTGGCTGACCGAAGCCTCCGAAGGCTTCCTGCCCTATGTGAACGCCATCCCCAACGATGCCGATTTCGGCACCTACTGGACGGCAATGTACAAGGGTCTGGAAAACGCCTGGACCGGCACCATGTCGGTGGCCGAGGCGGTCGAGACCGTGCGCGCCGACGTGACCGCCGCCCTGGGCGACAAGATCGTCGTCAAATGAACGTCCGCGCCCTGACAGACGGGGCGCCGGGGGGGACCGCGATGGCGGTCCCCTCCACTCCCGTCCCGCCCGCCGAAACCCCGCGCCGCCGCCGCCCCCGGATCAGCCCCCTGGGCCTGGCCATGCTGGCGCCCTCTCTGATCCTGCTTTGCGCCTTCTTCTTCGCCCCGGCGATCTTTACCGCCGTCTTCGCCTTTACCAACATGTCCACCTCGACCGGCATCGGGAAGGGCGACTGGATGGTCACCCCAACCCTGCTGCGCGACCTGCGCGACGCCGGGCTGACCGAGGCCGAGGCCACGCGTATCTCGGCCCCCAGCTATGTGATCGACGCCACCACCTTGGACCGCGCCCGCGAGGCCGGCACCGATGCGCGTTTCCTGTCGGAGATCGAGGCCCGTCTGTCGGGTCAAAGCTATGACGACGCCCGCGCCCTGGAACGCGACCTGCGCGCCCTGCCGTCGAAACCGCGCTCGGCCCGGGCGCTGAAAAGCACCGCCAGCGCCTTTGCCCTGTCGATCCTGAACCAGCGCTTCGCGACCGAGGCCGCCTTCGCCGCCGCCCTGTCCGAGGCCGCCCCCGACCTGGCCCCCGCGACCCGCGAAAGGATCACCCAGGCCGCCTATACCGGCGCCGTCTTCACCACCGAGAATTTCCGAACCCTGATCGACCGCCGTGACACGCTGCGCATCGTCGGCAACACGGCCCTCTACGTGGCGCTGACCCTGGCGTTCAACGTGGGCGTGGGCCTTTTCCTGGCGGTGACCACCTTCTACCTGCCGAAACGCGCTGGCGCCCTTTTCTCGGCGCTGTGGCTGCTGCCGCGCATCACGCCCGTGGTGCTTTATGCCACCCTCTGGCAGTGGTTCACCTGGGAAAACGGCTTTGTCTACATCCTGGCCGATACCCTGGGCCTGCCCGCCTATAACTACATGAAGGCGGGGATCACCTCGGCCTGGACGATCATGATCCTGTCCAACGGCTTTGTCGGCGCCAGCTTCGGGATGATCCTGTTTTCCGGCGCCCTGCGGGCCATCCCGGTGCAACAGCTTTGGGCCTCGGAAGTCGACGGCGCCTCGCGCTGGCAACAGATCCGCCGGATCATCCTGCCGCAACTGCGCTGGCCGGTCCTTTTCGTCACCTCCTATCAGACCCTGTCGCTGCTCTCGTCCTACGAGTTGATCTGGCTGACCACCGATGGCGGCCCCGGCACCACCACCACGGTCTGGGCGCTGGACACCTTCAAGACCGCGCTTTGGGCCTATTCGGGCGAGTTCAAATACGGCCTTGGCGCCGCCATGGCGCTGATCCTGGTGGTGGTCGGGCTGACCCTCTCCATCGCCTATCTGATCCTGTTCAAATTCGACGACCTGGTGGGCCGTCCGAAGATCGAGTTCTGAGGCCCCCATGTCGTCCCATACCTCCCTGACCCGCAACTTTCGCATGGCGCCGGTGCTGGTGATCCTGACCCTGGTGTCGCTGCCGCTGGTGGCCATGTATGCCTTCCTGGTGATCGACAGTTTCACCGATGCGCCGCCCGGATCGCTGATCCCCGACCGCTTCACCCTGGAGCACTGGCGCTTTCTCTATGATTTCGAGCTGACGGGGAATGTCTGGATCGCCACCCGCAACTCGCTGATCCTGGCCTTCACCATGGTGGCGATCACCCTGACCCTGTCCTCGACCGGGGGCTATGCCATGTCGCGGCTGAACCTGCCCTACCGGCGGTTCTTCCTGGCCTCGGTGCTGGTGATGCACGCCTTCCCGGCGGTGACCCTGCTGATCGGGACCTTCCTGGTGCTGAACCTCAGCGGCCTCTACAACACGATGATCGGGGTGATCCTGGTCAAGGGCACCCTGGCCCTGCCCTTTGGCATCTGGATCATGAAGGGCTTTTACGACGCCGTGCCCTGGGAAATCGAAATGGCCGGTGTGCAGGACGGCGCCTCGCGCTTCACCGTCTGGCGCAGGCTGATCCTGCCCCAGGTGAAACCCGGCCTGGTGGCCCTGGGGGTCTTTGCCTTCCTCGACGGCTGGGGCGAATACCTGCTGCCGCGGATCCTGGCCCCCTCGGCGGATTTCCAGGTGCTGTCAATCTTCCTGCAAGAGGCGGCGATCCCCGACTCGGTGGAATACAATTTCAACATCTTCAAGGCCGTGGGCATCTTCTACACCCTGCCCGTGCTGGTGCTTTTCGTGGTCTTCCAGAACCGGCTGATGAACATCTTCGGCGGAGGCACGAAAGGCTGATGCAACTTACCCTCGACAAGTTTTCCAAAAGCTTCGGCGACACCGATGTGATCGCCGACATGGACCTGACCGTGCAGGACGGCGAGATGCTGGCCCTGCTCGGCCCCTCGGGCTGCGGCAAGTCGACGACGCTGTTTGC
Source organism: Pseudooceanicola aquaeponti (assembly GCF_050897975.1). Taxonomy (NCBI): domain Bacteria; kingdom Pseudomonadati; phylum Pseudomonadota; class Alphaproteobacteria; order Rhodobacterales; family Paracoccaceae; genus Pseudooceanicola; species Pseudooceanicola aquaeponti. The sequence continues at coordinate 203,474 of NZ_JBPAXY010000006.1, read as the reverse complement.
CATCGCCGGCATTCACCGGGTGACCGGCGGGCGCATCCTGTTTGGCGATCGCGACGTCTCGGACCTGCCCAGCCAGAAACGCAACGTGGGCGTGGTGTTCCAGAATTACGCCCTCTACCCGCATATGTCCGTGGCCCAGAACATCGCCTTCCCGCTGGAGGTCGCGGGCCAGGATCGCGCCACGATCCGCCGCGAGGTACAGGCGATTGCCGAGCTGGTGCATATCGAGAAGCTCTTGATGCGCAAGCCGGCCGAGCTGTCGGGCGGCCAGCAACAGCGCGTCGCCCTGGCCCGCGCCATCGTGCGCAAGCCCGCCGTGCTGCTCTTGGACGAGCCGCTGGCCAACCTCGACGCCAAGCTGCGGCTGGAGATGCGCTCGGAGATCCGGCGCATCCAGCAGGAAACCGGCATCACCGCCATTCTGGTCACCCATGACCAGGTCGAGGCCATGTCGATGTGCGACCGCGTGGCGATCATGAACGAGGGCGAGATCCTGCAAATCGACCGCCCCACCGACATGTACCGCGCCCCCGCGACCCGCTTCGTCGCGGGCTTTCTGGGCAATCCGCCCATCGTCTTTGTCGAGGCGCTGAGCGATGGCGCGGGCGGGGCGGATCTGGGCGGGCTGACCTTGCCCCTGCCCAGCCGCCTGGCCCGGCTGCCCGGCGGGCGGCCCCTGACCCTGGGGATCCGCCCCGAACACCTGGGCGGGGCGCGCGGCGTGCCGGTCGAGGGGACGATCCGTTTCATCGAACCCCAGGGGCGCGAGACGCTGTTCGACCTGGCCCTGCCCACGGGCGCGGTGCTGCGCTCGATCCAGCCGGTGCGCGAGGATCTGTCGCTGGGCGACGTGGTCCGCTTCAACCTGGATACAGAGGCGGTTCTGATCTTCGACGCGGCGGGGGCGCGCCTATGACCCTGCCCCGCCACCGCCCCACGATCCCCTTCCCCCGCCCCGCCGGGCGCCCCGCCTGCATCGCGCATCGCGGCGCTCGGGCCCATGCGGTGGAAAACACCCTGCAGGCCTATGCCGTCGCCGCCGATCTGGGCGCCGACATGTGGGAGATCGACCTGCGCCTGACCGCCGACGGCCTGCCCGTCTCTTGCCATGACGCCAATACCCAGCATGTCTTCGGCGTGGATTTGCAAATCGAGGACACCGACTTTGCAACCCTGCGCGCCGCCGTCCCCGAGGTGCCGACCCTGGCCGAGATCCTGGACCTGGCCAAAGCCCGCGACTGCGGCCTTTATATCGAGCTGAAGGCCCCCGGCGCCGGTCCCGCCGCCCTGCCCCTGCTGGCGGGTTTCGACAGGGCCGCCCTGGGATCTTTCGACAGCGACGGCGTGCGCGAGGTCATCGCCGCAGGCTGCCCCTGGCCGGTCGCGGTGCTGGTCCGGCTGGGCGAGGATCCCCTGGCCCGCGCCGCCGAAAGCGGCGCCGATACCGTGCACCTGTGCTGGGAACGCGGCGGCGACCGGCCCCAGGATCTGGTCACCCCGGCGCTTCTGGCGGCGCTCGGGGCGGCGGGGCTGGACCTGGTCCTGTGGCACGAGGAACGCCCCGAGGTGCTGCGCGATCTGGAACGGCTGCCCGCCCTGGGCATCTGCACCGATCAGCCCGAGCTGATGCGCGGCCGCCGCCCGGGCGAGTTTGCCGGGATCGAGGTGGTCTGCCATCGCGGCATGAACCATATCGCCCCGGAGAACACCCTGGCCGCCGCCGAACTGGCCTATGACCTCGCCTGCGACTGGCTGGAACTGGACGTGCACGAGACCGCCGATGGCGCCCTGGTGGTGCATCACGACCGCACCGTAGACCGCTGCTCGGACGGCACGGGCGCCATCGCCCAGATGCGGCTGGACCAGCTGCGCGCCCTGGACATCGGCGCCTGGTTCTCCCCCCACTACGCGGGCCAGCGCATCCAGACCCTGGCCGAGGCCATCCGCCTGTGCCAGCGCCGGGGCAAGCGGATGTATATCGAGGTGAAATACGCCCCCGTCGAAAAGGTCTGGGCCCTGGTCCGCGACATGGGCTTTGCCGAGGACTGCTTCTTCTGGTGCTGGGATCTGCGCTGGCTGAAGGCCCTGCGCGCCCATGCGCCCCAGGCCCGGATCAAGTCGAACGTCGAGCGGCACGACAGCCTGGCGGCGATGATCCACGAGCTGGCGCCGCAGATCTGGGAAATCCCGTTCGAGCTGTGGGACCGCGACGCCCCGCGCGCGCGCGCCGCCGGGATGACCCCGATGATGCAATATTTCGGCGCCCCCGACCCCGCCACCTTCGATCGGATCGCGCGGGCGCGCCCCGAGATGATTAACCTTGACCGGGCCGACCTTCTTCTGGCAGCGCTCAGGCGTCAGGAACTCCATGCGGATCCGCAGGTCCGGGAAAGCGCCAGATGAGCGACACCGACCGACAGACGCCCCGCGCCCGCGGGCCGGTGACCGCCTCCGACGTGGCGCAGCTGGCGGGCGTGTCCCGCTCGGCGGTGTCGCGCACCTTCACCGAGGGCGCCTCGGTCGCGCCCGAGACCCGCAAGCGGGTCATGGCGGCGGCGCGCGAACTGGGCTACCGGGTCAATTTCCTCGCCCGGTCGCTGAAGGACCAGCGCTCGCGCCTGGTGGCGCTGGTGGTGTCGGACATGGACCATTCGCTGCGCGCCGATCTGATCGACAGCCTCAGCCGGGCGCTGATCGCCGCCGACTACCGCCCCTTCCTGCTGCCCACCACCCGGGGCGAAGAGACCCGGCGGGTGATCGACATGATGCTGCATTACAACGTCTCGGGCGCCATCGTCACCTCGGACGCCTCGCCGCAAGAGATCGTAGAGGAATGCGCCCGCCACGACGTGCCCCTGGTGCTGGTCAACAAGGCCCTGATGGGCGGCCATGTAGCCAATGTCACCCAGGACACCGAGGCCGCCGGGCGCCTGGCCGCCGAGGCCCTGGCCGAGGCGGGCTGTACCCGCGTGGCCCTGGCCCGCCAGCGCCGCCCCTCCTACACGATCGACCGGCGCTGTGCCTCCTTCGAGGCGCATCTGGCCCGGCTGGGCCTGACCCTGGTCACCACGGTCAGCGGCGCGGCACAGAACTATGCCGGCGGGCAAGAGGCGGCGGCGGAATTCCTCGCCCGCGCCCCTGGGGTCGACGGGATCCACGCCGCCAACGACTTCCTCGCCCTTGGCCTCATGGACGGGCTGCGGCGCGGCGGGCTGCGCATTCCCGAGGATCTGGCCCTGATCGGCTGCGATGACATCGCCGAGGCCGCCTGGGACGCCTACGACCTGACCACCATCCACCAATCGGTGCCCGCGGTGACCCGCGCCGCCCTCGCGGCCCTGCTCAGCGCCATCGCCGACCGAAATGCCCGCCCGGGCCTCACCACGATCGACGTGCATCTGGTGCGTCGCCGCAGCACTGCAAGATCCTGATACCATGACCCAAGACCCAAAGGCCGAGGCCGACGCCCGCCTCGACCATGCCCGCCTGGCCATCGCCCGCGCCGCCGATCTGGCGCTGGAACATTTTCACCATCTCGACCGGCTGACCGTGGAACAGAAAACCGGCCCCGGCGATCCGGTCAGCCAGGCCGACCGCGGGGTCGAGGATCTGCTGCGCCGCGAGATCGCCAGCGCCTTCCCTGAGGACGCCATCCTGGGCGAGGAACGCGGGCTGGAGACGGGGCGCAGCGGCTGGACCTGGGTCATCGACCCGATCGACGGCACCACCCCCTTCCTGCACGGCCTGCCCAGCTGGACCGTGGTGCTGGCGCTGTTGCACGAGGGGCAGATCACCGCCGGGCTGATCGCCGAACCCTGCCGCGACCGCCTCTACTGGGCGCGCCTGGGCCAGGGGGCCTGGCGCCAGGACGGGGCCGAGGCCCGCCCACGCCGCCTGTCGGCCAGCCCGGCCACGGCGCTGGCGGGTCAGGTCGTCTCTTGCGGGCCGGGCGCGCCGCGCCATGCGGAACGGATCGGGCGCATCGTCACCCGGCTGACCGCCGCCCAGGCGGGGTTCATGCGCAACGGCTCTGCCGCGCTCAGCCTGGCGCTGGTGGCGGCGGGCCATCACGCGGGGTTCCACGAACCGGAACTTTCGGCCTGGGATTGCCTGGCGGGCCAGCTGCTGGTGACCGAGGCGGGGGGGCGCAGCGCCCCCTTCGACCTGTCCCGCCCGCTGGAGCGTCAGCCGGTGACCTGCACAGGCGCGGGCGTCTTCGACGCGCTTTGCGCCCTAGTGGACGTCTAGGCACGGCCCCTGCCCCGGCCCAGTCTTGACACGACCCTGTCTTGACACGGGCTTGTCTTGACATGGGCCGGGCCGCATGGTCCTTCTGTCCCATATTCTTCTGCGCTTTCTTCAGCCCTCCGGCGCCATTCTGCGCCCCCCGTGACAGACGAAGACCGAAAAGGACGGCCCGCGCCCTGGGCCGGACCGCCATGCCGGATCGAGATCAACCGCATCTGCTACGCCGCCGCAACGCCGGGGCGGAGCTTCGCAAAAGGGTCGTGCTGGCCGAACTGGCCCGCCCCCGTACGCAAACCGAGTTGCAACGCCGCCTCGGCATGAGCCGCAGCGGCACCCTGCATCTGCTTCGCCGGATGGAGGCCCAGGGCCTGGTGCGCGCCGCCGAACGGATCGGCGGCACCCAGATCTGGGAAAGACGCGACAGCAGCCAGGCGCGCCGCTAGGGCGCGAGATCGGCAACGGGAAAGGTCAGGTGGTACGGGCGACGGGACTCGAACCCGTAAGCCTTTTCAGGCGCAAGATTTTAAGTCTCGTGCGTCTACCATTCCGCCACGCCCGCCGACCACCTGCGCCAGATGTGGCACAGCCCGCGCGCCAGTTCAAACCCCGACGTGCCCGCGCGCGCCCGGCAGCGGGTGATTTACGCTTGACCTGCGCGGCAGCTGGCCCCAGCTATGGGCCATGTTCCCCCTGCGCGATCACAACCCGTCGGGCCGCACGGCCTATGTCACCTGGCTGCTGATCGCGGCCAATGTGCTGATCTTCTTCAGCTATGCGGGCCAGATGGGCGATCCGCAGGCGATCAACGCCTTCTTCGACAGCTATGCGATGATCCCCGCCCGGGTCAGCACGGGCGACGGGGCGCAGACCCTGCTGACCTCGATGTTCCTGCACGGCGGCTTCATGCACCTGGCGGGCAACATGCTGTTTCTGTGGATCTTCGGCGACAACCTGGAAGACGAGATGGGCCACCTGGGTTTCTTGGGCTTCTACCTGGCCTCGGGGCTGGGCGCGGGTCTGGCCCATGTGCTGTCGGCGCCGGGCTCGGTGGTGCCCACGGTGGGGGCCTCGGGGGCGATTGCGGGGGTGATGGGGGGCTACCTGCTGCTCTACCCGCGCGCCAAGGTCGACATCCTGGTGATCATCGTCTTCTTCTTCAAGGTCTTCCCGGTGCCCGCCTGGCTGATGCTGGGCTTCTGGTTCGTGACCCAGCTGTTCAACGGCGTGGGCGCCGATCCGACCAGCGGCGGCGTGGCCTATTGGGCCCATGCGGGCGGCTTCGTCATCGGGCTGGTGCTGACCCTGCCGGTCTTCTTCCGCCGGGGTGGCCCGGCCTATTGGCGCGTCAACCACGGCCGCCCGCCCAACCCCGAGGCCGACTACAGCTTCACCCGCTCTTCGGTGCCCCGCGTGCCCCGCGGCAAGCGGCCCCGCCCCGACACGCCCCCCGCCGCCCCGCGCCCGGGCCGCAGCGTGATCCCCCGCGCCGGCCGGTCTCGCCGCAAGCCCCCGACCGACCCCTGGGTCTGACCCCGGGCGCGCCCGCTCTCGATGCCCCTGCCGGGCCGCCTCGGGCGGGGCAGCGTCACGCCTGCGTTCCTCTATCGGAACACCCCGGGAAGTGAGCCGCGTCGTGGACATCGCCCAGGACCACTTTCAGCGGTGACGGGCCATTCCCCCTCCCCCCTCGCTCTGGTCTCAAAGGTCTCCTGCCACCCTTCCGTCCGTGCCGGAACCTCTGCTCTCAAGCCCCCCGCCCCATATTTCTCATTGCCCAAAATATCCCGGGGGGAATTGAGCCCGCGAGGGCTCAAGGGGGGCAGAGCCCCCTCCCCCTCGCAAACCCAAGAAAAAAGGCGCCGCCCCCTAGGGCCGCGCCTTGTCTCAATGCCAGCTCCGCCGCGCCTCAGGCGTCGCGGATGACCTTGGCGAATTTATCGAACAGGGGCTCGTTGGCGGTCAGGATCGCGCCATCGGCCAGGATGTCGCCCTCCGGCTCCAGCGGCTCGACGAAGGCCCCCGCCTCGCGCAGGATCACAAGGCCCGCCGCCAGATCCCAGGGCTTCAGCCCGCGTTCCCAGTAGCCATCATAGCGACCGGCCGCCACATAGGCCATGTCGAGCGAGGCCGCGCCCCAGCGACGCACCCCGGCACAGGCGGGCATCAGCCGCGCCAGATCCTTCAGCGTCGCGGGCAGATCGCGGCTGTTGGCGAAGGGCACGCCGGTGGCGAAGACCGCCTCGATCATCCGGATCCGGCCCGAGGCACGGATGCGCATGTCATTCATCCAGGCGCCCTCGCCCTTCTCGGCCATGAACATCTCGTCCTTGGCGGCGTCATAGATCACGCCCGCGACGATCTGGCCCTTGTGCTCCAGCGCAATGGAAATCGCCCAGTGCGGCAGGCCATGCAGGAAATTGGTGGTGCCGTCCAGCGGATCGACGATCCAACGCCGGGTCGGATCCTCGCCCTCTTCCTCGCCGCCCTCTTCGGCCAGCCAGCCGTAGTTGGGGCGCGCGCCCATCAGCTCTTCCTTCAGGATCGCCTCGGCGGCGATGTCGGCCCGGCTGACGAAATCGCCCGCGCCCTTGACCGACACCTGAAGGTTCTCGACCTCGCGGAAATCCTTCACCAGAGAGCGACCCGCCTTGCGGGCGGCTTTCATCATGATGTTGAGGTTGGCGCTGAAGGACATGCGGTTGGCTCCTGTGTTCGAGTGGCGCGTATAGACGTCGAACGCCCACTTGCCAAGGCCCTGCGGCGCCTGCCCGCCCTGCGCCGGGTGCAGCCCCGCCCTGCGCCCCGGCCTAGCCCGCGCCCCGCCCCACCTCATGTTGCAGTTTCACCGCCTCGGTGCGGGCCAGCCGGGCGAAATGGGCCATGTAGGGCTTGGTCGCATCCTCGCTGCGGCAGGCGGCATACATGCGCCGGGTCAACCGGCTGTCGCCAATGGGCCGGGTCACGTAATCGGGGTGATAACGCACCTCGCGCATCACCCAGTCGGGCAGCACCGCCACCCCCCGCCCCGAGGCCACCAGCAGCAGGATCACCTCGGTCAGCTCGACCTTGCGCTGTGCCGCCGGCTCCACCCCGGCCGGGCCCAAGAGCATCTTGAACACATCCAGCCGCGCCCGCTCCACCGGGTAGGTCAGCAGGGTCTCGCCCGCCAAATCCTCGGCCAGGATCCGATCCTTGGCGGCTAGGGGATGCGACGCGGCGGCGACGAAAACCGGCGAATAGTCGAAGAGCGGCGCAAAGGTGATCCCCGGCAGATCCTCGGGGTCCGAGGTGATGACCACATCCACCTGCTCGCGCTCCAGCGCCTCCATGGCGTTGAAGGCAAGGCCGGGGCGAATGTCCACGTCGACCTCGGCCCAGGCACGGCGGAACAGCTCCAGCACCGGCAGCAGCCAGTCATAGCAGGCGTGACATTCCAGGGTGATATGCAGCCGTCCCGCATGGCCGTCGCGCAGGGCGTCGAACTCGGCCTCCAGCGCCTCGATCTCCTCCAGCACCCTCTCGGCCACCCGCAGCATCCGCAGCCCCGCCGCCGACAGGCGCATCGGCTTGGTGCGGCGCACGAACAGCTCCATCCCCGCCTGGGCCTCCAGCCCCTTGATCTGATGGCTCAGCGCGCTTTGAGTAATGTGCAGGCTTTCGGCGGCCTTCTGCAAACCGCCCGTCTCGTGGATGGCGCGGATGGTGCGCAGATGTCTCAGCTCCAGATGCATATGCTGTGCGCCTCATGATTATCGTGAGAATTATGAAGTTGTCTCATTTCGCCACCGCAGCGACAAGGGGAAACCGTTTTACAGGAGTGAATCATGTCCGTGCCCGCCGTTTCCTTCGAATTCTTCCCGCCGAAGAACCTCGAGGCCTCGTTCCGTCTGTGGGACACCGTGCAGGTGCTGGCGCCGCTCATGCCCCGCTTCGTCTCGGTCACCTATGGCGCCGGGGGCACCACGCGCGAACTGACCCGCGATGCGGTCGGCACGCTGCACAAGAACACCGGGCTGAACGTGGCGGCCCATCTGACCTGCGTCAACGCCACCCGCGAAGAGACCCTGGCCATTGCCCGCGGCTTCGCCGAGGTCGGCGTGACCGACATCGTGGCCCTGCGGGGCGATCCGCCGAAAGGCCAGGGGCAGTTCACCCCGACCCCGGGCGGTTTCGCCAATTCGGTCGAGCTGATCGAGGCCCTGTCGGCCACCGGCCAGTTCACCCTGCGCGTGGGCGCCTACCCCGAGAAACACCCCGAGGCCGCCGATGCGGATGCCGACATCACCTGGCTGAAGCGCAAGCTGGACGCCGGCGCCTCCGAGGCGCTGACCCAGTTCTTCTTCGAGCCGGAAACCTTCCTGCGCTTCCGCGACCGCTGCGCCAAGGCCGGGATCGAGGCGCCCATCGTGCCCGGCATCCTGCCGATCGAGAACTGGCCCGGCCTGCGCCGCTTTGCCGAAGGCTGCGGCACGGCGATCCCCGCCTGGCTGGACGAGGCCTTCACCAAGGCGATCCGCGACGACCGCAGCGACCTGCTGGCCACCGCGCTCTGTGCCGAGATGTGCGAAACCCTGATCAGCGAAGGGGTGGAGAACCTGCATTTCTACACCCTGAACAAGCCCGAGCTGACCCGCGACGTCTGCCACGCCCTGGGCGTGACCCCGCGCGCGCGGCTGGAAAAGGTGGCCTGACCGCCACCGCCCTGCGCGCCCCGACCTTCGCCCGACGCCCGGATCCCTGGATCCGGGCGTTTGTCGCTCCGTCACGAGCAAAAATGTCCGCCATGCGGTTGCTGCATCCGCAGAGCGGGACTAGGCTGCCCGCAGGAGGACAGATCATGACAGACCAAAGCGTGCCGCAGCGTGACGCGATGACCGGGCTCGAGGCCCTGCGCTCGATCATCGAGGGGCACCGCCAGGGGCCGTCCATCGGCCAGGTGCTGAACTTCCGGCTGATCGCGGCAGAGGAAGGCTCGGTGGTCTTCGAAGGCACGCCCACCGCCGATTACGCCAACCCGGCGGGCACGGTGCATGGCGGCTGGTATGGCACCATCCTGGACAGCTGCATGACCTGCGCCGTGCTGACCCGCCTGCCCGCCGGGCGCGGCTGCACCACGCTGGAGTTCAAGGTGAACATCCTGCGCCCGATCCCCTATGGCCTGACGGTGCGCGCCACGGGCCGCACCCAGCATGTGGGCCGCTCGACCGGGGTGTCGGTGGGCGAGTTGACCGGGGTCGAGGATGGCAAGCTTTACGCCACCGGTTCGACCACCTGCGCGGTGCTGCCCCTGCCACCGGGCAAGGCCTTCTGAGGCCGGACGCCCGGCTGCACGCTAAAATTTGAGTATTTTGGGCCCGGTGAAGAGAGGGGCGCGGCGCCCAGGTTGGCCAGAGGGCGCAAGGGATCCGGGCGGCAGGACCCTCCTTTTGCCAAGGGAGGTCGCATCCGCGGCAAGAGGGGCGCCGCTGGCCAGGCCAGGCCCTGCCCCCCTCCTTTCACCGGGCCGAAAATACTCAAAGGCAACGCAGGCCGCGGGCGCGGCGCCTAGTGCGGATGCGCCAGTTGCGCGTGGGTCGGATAGGTGCCCCGCGCCAGGGCGCTGTCGTGCAGCCGTTCCGAGGGGTCGGCGCCGACGATGCGCGGCTTGCGCAGCCAGAAGAGTTTCGCCACACCGCGCCATTGCCCGACCGAGGGGGCGTGAATGTCCATCGGGAAGCGCTCGCGCCAGCCTTGCGGCAGGGGCAGGCCGCGAAACTCGGCCTGGCCCAGCATCCAGACCAGCGGCAGGTTGGCCAGCGGCCGCGCCTGCTGGAAGTCGCCCAGCTGGCCGCCCACGTCGCCATGGGTGCCGGGAAACCAGACCTGTTCCAGCCGTCCGCGCCAGTCGGGGTCGCTGTCCCACAGGACGGGCGCATAGACCTGTCGCGTCTCTTCCAGCGCCAGGGCGTGAAAGCCCGATTTCACGCAATGGGACAGGGCGTGGTTGTGGAAGGCATGTTTCACCTCGGCCAGTTTCCACAGCAAGGGCAGGCGCAGCCCGAGGCTTTTGACCGTATCGAAGGCGCCGATCATCTCGATCTCGACATGCTCATGACACTGGGCGGCATGGAAGGCGTCGATTACCACCTGATCGTGGCTGTCCTGATACAGGCGGTAGGCCTGGCGGATGTTGCGCTCGGTGGCGCGGGGCGCGCGCACCAGGCCGACGCGGTCGATCACCCCCGCCAGCGAGCGCACCGCATAGGCGCCACGCGAATAGCCGAAGAGGAAGATGCGGTCGCCGGGCCGGTAGCGCGAGGCAAGATAGCCGTAGGCGCCGCGGATCTTGCGATTGATCCCCCGCCCCAGCATCACGTCCAGCGTGTTCCCCCAGCTGTCCCATTGCACCCCGGCCTCGTAATAGACCGACAGGGCGCTGCCCGACATCTCGTTCACCAGCTTGTAGATCAGCCCGGCATTGGTTTCCTGCCCCGGCAGCAGCGAGGACATGGTGCCGTCCAGGATCACCACATGGGTGACCGGCTGGCGGGTCAGCCGCGCGGGCGCGCGGCGGCGTCGTTGCAGCCATCCGCCCGGCCAGAGCCGGGCGACCAGACGTTCAAGCGGCTGCTTCACCGTCCTTCGACGCCTCCGTCAGCAGGGACCAGACGCGCAGCGGCGTGAAGGGCATGTCGGCCCGCGCCACGCCTGCGCCCGCCAGGGCATCCATGACCGCATTGGCGGTGGCGGCCATGGATCCCACGGTGCCCGCCTCGCCGCAGCCCTTCATGCCCATGGGGTTCTGGGTCGAGGGCACCGCTTCGGTCGAGAAGCCGATCATCGGCACGTCGCCCGCGCGCGGCATGGCGTAATCCATGAAGCTGGCAGTCAGAAGCTGGCCATCCTCGTCATAGGTGACGTTTTCCATCAGCGCCTGGCCCACCCCCTGCACGACCCCGCCATGCACCTGACCTTCGGCCAGCATCGGGTTGATCAGATTGCCGAAATCATCGACCACGGTGTAGCGGTCCAGGCGCACCTGGCCGGTCTCGGGGTCGACCTCGACCTCGGCCACATGGGCGCCGTTGGGATAGGAGCGGCCCGGCAGCTTGGCTTTCTGTTCATGCACCAGAAGATCGCTACGCCCGGCCTCGCGGGCCATCTCGGCCACGTCCATCATGGTGGGCGCGGCGTTGGACCCCTTGATGCGGAAGCTTTCGTCGTCGAAGGAGACGTCGCCCGGCGCCACCTCCATCTTCTCGGCCAGGAAGGCCGCGAAGGCCTCGGTCATGGCGGCGGAAACCGCCAGGGTGGCGTTCGACTGGGTGGTCACAGAGCGCGAGCCGCCGGTGCCACCGCCCGTGGCAATACGGTCGCTGTCGCCCTGGATCACGCGGATCGCCTCCATCGGGATGCCGGTCTGGTCGGCCAGGAACCGGGCATAGACCGTTTCGTGCCCCTGCCCGTTCGACTGGGTGCCGACATAGATGTTCACCGTGTCATCCGCATTGAACTCGACCTTGGCGGTTTCCGAAGGGTCCCCCAGGATAGACTCGATGTAATAACAAAGCCCCAAGCCGCGCAGTTTGCCCGCCGCCTGCGAGGCGGCGCGCCGTTCGGCAAAGCCCACGCGGTCGGCGACATCGGCCACCGCGTCCAGCAGGCGGGGGAAATCGCCGACGTCGTAGTTTTCGCCGGTGACCGTGGCATATGGGAACTGGTCGCGCTGGATGAAGTTCTTGCGGCGCAGCTCCCACGGGTCCAGGCCCAGATCGCGGGCGGCGTAATCCATGGCGCGTTCCAGCAGATAGATCGCCTCGGGGCGGCCGGCCCCGCGATAGGCGTCCGTCTGGGTCGTGTTGGAGTAATAGCCCTCGGCCTCCAGCAGGGCGGTCTTGATGTCGTAGACCCCGGTCAGCACGCGGGCGAACAGATGGGTCTGGATCATCTGGCCGAAGTTGGAATTGTAGGCGCCCAGGTTGTAGCGGGTCTTCACATGGTAGGCGGTGATGCGGTGATCGGCATCGAAGCCAAGGGCGACCTCATGGGTCAGATCCCGCGCCCCATTGTCCGACAGCATCGACTCGGTCCGGTCGGCGGTCCAGCGCACCGGCGCGCCCAGTTCGCGCGCGGCAAAGGCGCAAAGGACGTATTCGGGATAGGTCTTGGCCTTCATGCCGAAACCGCCGCCGACGTCGGGGTGGGTCACCCGCACCTGGCCCTCGTCCAGGCCGAAGAGCCCCGCCAGTTCCTTCTTGGCGCCCCAGACCCCCTGGCCGCCGAAGCACAGATGGACCCGGTCGCCTTGCCATTCGGCGTAACAGCCGCGCGGCTCCATCGAGACGACCATGACGCGGTTGTCGGCCACCTCGGCGCGCACCACATGGGCCGAGGCCGCCAGCGCCGCCTCGACCCCCTCGGCATCGCCGATGGCATAATCGACGGCGCGGTTGCCGGGCACATGGTCGTGGACATCGGCCACATGGGGGGCCAGGAAGCCCTGTACGGGCAGGTCGTCGTAGTCCAGCTCGATCAGCTCGGCGGCGTCCTTGGCAGCCTCGGGGGTTTCGGCGACGATCAGGGCCACGGCCTCGCCCACGAAGCGCAGCTTGTCCTCGGCCAGAAGCGGGTGGCGCACATCGGCGCCCTTGGTGCCGTCGCGGTTGGGCGCCTGGGCCCCTGCCAGCCCGCCGGTCAGCCCGGCGGCGTGCAGATCGGTGGAAGAGACCACAAGGCGCACCCCCTCGACCTGGCGCGCGGCGTCGAGATCCAGCGCGGTGATCGTGCCATGGGCCACGGGCGCGCGGAAGATATGGGCAAAGAGCGCGCCTTTCGGGGCGACATCATCCACATAGCCGCCCTGGCCGGTGACGAAGCGGATGTCCTCGACCCGTTTGACCGGCTGGCTTTTCCCGAACTTTTCCATGGCGCGCTCCCCTCTGCTGGCCGCGATGGCCTTTGGCGAACACTAGCCGCTCGGCGCGCATAGTCCATCCCCGCGCCGGGGATTTCTGCCCTGCGGCATGAGGGCGCGGGAGGGGCGATGGTTCGGCGGGCTGGCCGCCTGGCCCGGGCGCTGACAAGGACGAAAGTGGCGGGAGGGGGGCGCTGCCCCCGTCGCCGGACGGCGACAAATAGATCAGGGGCGGCGGGGCCGCGACTCCCCCGGGACATTTCCGGCAATGAGAAGAGAGGGGGACGGTGCCCCGCCCGAGGCGGCCGGCCAGGGCCAGGGAGGGCGGCGCGGCGCCTGGGAAGGCTTCACCTTCCGCGCCCCTTGCGCTATCCCCTGCCTTCAGACGCATAGCCCCCGCGCCGGGGGCCGACACGACAGGGGATCAGCCCAATGGCCATGGAAAAGACCTTCGACGCCGCCGCCGCGGAACCGCGCATCGCCGCTGCCTGGGAAGAGGCGGGCGCCTTCAAGGCCGGTGCCAATGCGAAACCCGGCGCCGACACCTTCTGCGTGATGATCCCGCCGCCCAATGTGACCGGCGCGCTGCATGTGGGCCATGCCTTCAACAACACCCTTCAGGACATCCTGACCCGTTGGCACCGGATGCGCGGTTTCGACGTGCTGTGGCAGCCCGGCCAGGACCATGCGGGCATCGCCACCCAGCTTCAGGTCGAGAAGATGCTGGCCGCCCAGGGCAATGAGGGCCGCCGCGATCTGGGCCGCGAGAAGTTCCTGGAAAAGGTCTGGGAGTGGAAGGGCCAGTATGGCGGCACCATCGTCAACCAGCTGAAGCGTCTGGGGTCGAGCTGCGACTGGTCGCGCAACGCCTTCACCATGGCGGGCGCGCCGGGCGATCCGCGCGTGGGCCACGAGAACAGCCCCAATTTCCACGACGCCGTGATCAAGGTCTTCGTGGAGATGTACCAGAAGGATCTGATCTATCGCGGCAAGCGCCTGGTCAACTGGGATCCGCATTTCGAGACCGCGATTTCCGACCTCGAGGTCGAGAATATCGAGGTGGCGGGCCACATGTGGCACTTCAAGTACAAGCTGGCAGGCGGCGAGACCTACACCTACGTCGAGAAGGACGAGGATGGCACCGTCACCCTGTCCGAGGAACGCGACTATATCTCGATCGCCACCACCCGCCCCGAGACCATGCTGGGCGACGGCGCCGTGGCGGTGCACCCCGATGACGAACGCTATGCGCCCATCGTCGGCAAGATGGTCCACCTGCCCCTTTGCGACCGCCTGATCCCCATCGTCACCGATGAATACCCCGATCCCACCTTCGGCTCGGGCGCGGTGAAGATCACCGGGGCGCATGATTTCAACGACTACCAGGTGGCCAAACGCTGTGGCCTGCCCATGTACCGCCTGATGGACATGGCCGGCGCCATGCGCGCCGATGGCAACGATTACGACACCTGCGTCGCCCGTGCCCGCGAGATCGCCGCAGGTAGCGATGCCACCGAAATGGAAATCGACACGCTGAACCTGGTGCCCGAGAAGTACCGTGGCATGGACCGGTTCGAGGCCCGCAAGGCGGTGGTCGAGGACATCACCGCCGCCGGTCTGGCCGTGATGACCACGGCCGCCGACCCGCGCCTGGGCGGCAAGCGCCCCGAGGGGGAAGAGGGCGACGAGATCGTCCCCCTGGTCGAGGCCAAGCCGATCATGCAGCCCTTCGGCGACCGCTCGAAAGTGGTGATCGAGCCGATGCTGACCGACCAGTGGTTCGTCGACAGCGCCCGCATCGTCGAACCGGCGCTGGAGGCCGTGCGCTCTGGGCGCACCAAGATCATGCCCGAATCGGGCGAGAAGACCTATTACCACTGGCTGGAGAACATCGAGCCCTGGTGCATCTCGCGCCAGCTGTGGTGGGGCCACCAGATCCCGGTCTGGTACGGGATCGACATGGGCACGCTGAAAGAGGGCGGCGCGGGCGACCTGGATCTGGTCGACATGCTGACCCTCTTCGTCGATGACCACATGGTGCACATGGGCGATGTCGAGGCCTGCGGCGCGGACCTGGACGCGGTGCTCTCGACCTTCAAGGATCTGAACGCCGACCTGCCCTCGCCGCTGAGCCACGCCCGCATCGTCGAGGTGGCCGACAAGAAGGCGGCGCAGCACGCCCTGGCCGAAAGCCTGGCGGACTATACCGCCACCCAGGATCCGACCAAGCTGATCTACCCGATCTGGCGCGACCCCGATGTGCTGGACACCTGGTTCAGCTCGGGCCTGTGGCCCATTGGCACCCTGGGCTGGCCGCAGCAGACCCCGGAGCTGGCGAAATACTTCCCCACCGACGTGCTGATCACCGGCGAGGACATCCTGTTCTTCTGGGTCGCCCGCATGATGATGATGCAGCTGGCCGTCGTCGACGAGGTCCCCTTCCACACCGTCTATCTGCACCAGCTGGTGCGCGACGAGAAGGGCAAGAAGATGTCGAAGACCACCGGCAACGTCATCGACCCGCTGGAGATCATCGACGAATACGGCGCCGATGCCCTGCGCATGACCAATGCCTCGATGGCGGCCATCGGCGGTGTGCTGAAGCTGTCGGAAGAGCGCATCAAGGGCTACCGCAACTTCGGCACCAAGCTTTGGAACGCCACCCGCTTTGCCGAGATGAACGGCGTCTTCGAGGCCGGCGCTCCCTCGGCCGAGGTGCCTGCGGCCACTGCCACGGTGAACAAATGGATCATCGGCGAAACCGCGAAGATCCGCGAAACCGTGGATGCCGCGCTCGACGCCTACCGCTTCAACGAGGCGGCCCTGGGCCTTTACGCCTTCGTCTGGGGCAAGGTCTGCGACTGGTATGTCGAATTCGCCAAGCCCCTGCTGGCCGAGGGCGCGCCGGAACAGGCCGAGACGCGGGCCGTCATGGGCTGGGTCATCGACCAGTGCCTGACCATGCTGCACCCGATCATGCCCTTCATCACCGAAGAGCTGTGGTCGACCACCGCGCCGCGCGCGGGCCTGCTGGCCCATAACGACTGGCCGACCTACGGGGCCGAGCTGGTCGATCCGGCGGCGGATGCGGAAATGAACTGGACCATCGCGCTGATCGAAAGCATCCGCTCGGCCCGGGCCCAGATGCATGTGCCCGCAGGCCTTTACGTGCCGCTGGTGGTCACCGGCTTCTCGGACACTGCAAAGGCCGCCTGGGCCAGCAACGAAACGCTGATCAAGCGCCTGGCGCGCGTGGGCGAGCTGGAAGAGGTGGCCGAGTTCCCCAAGGGCACGATCACCCTGCCCGCCGAGGGCGCGACCTTCGGCCTGCCCCTGGCCGATGTGATCGACGTGGCCGAGGAAAAGGCGCGGCTGGAGAGATCGCTGCAAAAGCTGGCGAAGGAAATCGGCGGCCTTGCGGGGCGGCTGAAGAACCCCAAGTTCGCCGAAAGCGCCCCCGCCGAGGTGGTGGCCGAGACCCAGGCCAATCTGGACGCCCGCCAGGACGAGGAAGCCAAGCTGAAGGCCGCGCTGGAGCGGATGCAGGAACTGGGCTGAGGGGCGCCCCCCTCGCGCCCTGCGGCTGCGCCTCGCGGCGCGCCGCCCGGCTGAAACGACAAAGGTCCGCCCCTCGGGGCGGACCTTTTGCATTCTGGGGAATCCCTTGCGGGGCTACTCCAGCCCCGCCCCGGCCTTGGGCACATCGCTGCGGATGGCGCCGCGCCGCTGCTCGACCCGGGTCAGCCAGAGGGCGGCGGCAAGGCCTACCAGGGCCACCGCCAGCATCGCCGACAGCAGCACCGGCAGGGCATCCTCGGGCGTCAGGATCAACCCGACCAGCCCGGTCATCAGCGCCCCCGCGAACTGGATCACCGCCGAGCTGAGCCCCGAGGCCGCCCCCGCCAGATGCGGGCGCACCGCCATCACCCCGCTGGCGGCATTGGGCGAGGTCAGCCCGTTGCCCAGGCCGTTGGCGATTACCCCCGCCATCAGCACCGGCAGGCCAAGGTCGCCCGTCCCCCAGGCCAGCAGCGCACCGCCCAGCCCCGCCGCCGCCAGCGCCCGGCCCAGGATCATCAACCGGGTCAACGGCCAGTCGATCCGCCGTGCCACCTGCCCCGAGATCCAGGACCCGACGATATAGCCCGCAGTCATCAGTCCCATGTAGATCCCCAGCTGACCCGCCCCCATGCCGAAGGCCGTCGACATGGCGAGGGGCGCTGCGGCGACGAAGACATGGAAGGCGGCGACAGAGAAGCTCCAGCAGATCGCATAGCCCCAGAAGCGCGGCGAGCGCAGCAGCTCGGGCCAGGCCTGGAACTGCGCCGCGAAACCGCCGCCGCGGTTGCTGTTGGTCTCGCCCAGATCGCGCCAGCACAGGGCCAGCATCCCCGCCCCCAAGAGGGTGTAGGCGGCGAAGTTGCCGCGCCAGCCGAAGGCCTCGTCGATCAGCCCGCCAAGCGCGGGCCCCAGAAGCGGGCCCAGCCCCATGACCATGGAAACGGTCGCCATCTTCTGCGCCAGCTCGCGCGAGGCATATTGGTCGCGCAGCACCGCCCGGCTCAGCGCCACGCCCACGGCCGAGGCGGCCTGCAACAGACGCCCGACCCAGAACAGGGTCACGTCGCTGGTCAGGGTGCAGATCAGCGAGCCCAGGGTGAAGACGGCCAGCCCGCCCAGGATCAGCGGGCGGCGACCGTAGACATCGCTCAGCGGGCCGAAGATCAGCTGCATCGCCGAGGTCATCAGCAGGTAGGCGCCGATCACCAGGCTCATGGCGCCATAGTCGACACCGAATTCCCGCGCCATGCCGGGCAGCGAGGGGACGAACATGTTGATGGTCAGAACGGCGCCGCCGGTGACGATGATCAGGGTTGCCAGATGCGGCGGGGTGCGTGCTGTCACGTCGTGCTCCTTGCTCCCCCCTGATCCATGTGGCGCCGCCGGGCTTAGCCGCGCGGCGCGCCGGTGTTGCTATCGTCGCCGTCCGTCTCGGGTTGCGGCGCCGCAGCGTCGGGATCGGCCTGGCCCACCCCCATGAAGACCATCTTCAGCGGAAAGGCCCAAAGGACCCCCAGCCCGATGTAGATCGCCAGTTCGACCAGCAGCGGCGGCCGGTCGAGCAGGTTCATCACCGTGACGCAGGCCACGATGTAAAGCGGCAGGCCGATCACCAGAATGACCAGCGTCCAGCGCCGCCGGGCCTTGTAACTCAGTGCCATGGCGCACCTCCCTCGTCTTGCGTGGCAGGGGGGCGCTGCCCCCCGTCTCCGTGCCGGAGCCTCCCCCCGGAGTATTTCCAGCCGTCGAATATAAAGGCGCGGCGCCCCTCCCATTCGGCGGCTCTAAATACTCCGGGGGAGGCGCGCCCGCAGGGCGGGACGGGGGCAGAGCCCCCTGCCCCCCTCAATCCGCGAAGGGATCGGTGACCAGGATCGTGTCGTCGCGCTCGGGGCTGGTGGACAGCAGGGCCACCGGGCATTCGATCAGCTCTTCCACGCGGCGCACGTATTTGATCGCATTGGCGGGCAGATCGGCCCAGCTGCGTGCACCCTCGGTCGATTCGCTCCAGCCCGGCATCTCTTCGTAGATGGGGGTGCAGCGGGCCTGCTGATCGCTGGCGGTCGGCAGGTAGTCCATGCGCTTGCCGTCCAGCTCGTAACCCACACAGATCTTCAGCGTCTCGAAGCCGTCCAGCACGTCGAGCTTGGTCAGGGCGATGCCGTTGACGCCGGAGACCGCGCAGGTCTGTTTCACCAGGGCCGCGTCGAACCAGCCGCAGCGGCGCTTGCGCCCCGTGACGGTGCCGAACTCATGGCCCCGCTCGCCCAGGCGCTGGCCGGTCTCGTCTTCCAGCTCGGTCGGGAAGGGGCCCTCGCCCACGCGGGTGGTATAGGCCTTCACGATCCCCAGCACGAAGTCGATCGAGCCCGGGCCGATGCCCACGCCGGTGGCCGCCTGGCCCGCGATGACGTTGGACGAGGTCACGAAGGGATAGGTGCCGAAGTCGATGTCCAGCAGGGAGCCTTGCGCGCCTTCAAAGAGGATGCGCTTGCCCGCCTTGCGCTTCTCGGTCAGCACCTTCCAGACGGGGGCGGCATATTGCAGGATCTCGGGGGCGATCTCTTCCAGCTTGGCGATCAGCGCATCGCGGTCGATCGCCTCCAGCCCCAGGCCGGCGCGCAGGGCGTTGTGGTGGGTCAGGGCGCGGTCGACGCGCGCCTCCAGCGTGGCGCGGTCGGCCAGATCGGCGACGCGGATGGCGCGACGGCCCACCTTGTCTTCATAGCAGGGGCCGATGCCGCGACCGGTGGTGCCGATCTTGGTCCCCTTGGAGGAGGCCTCTTCGCGGGCGCGGTCCAACTCGCCATGGAAGGGCAGGATCAGCGGGGTGTTTTCCGCGATCATCAGCGTTTCGGGGTCGATGGTGACGCCCTGTTCGCGGATCTTGGCGATCTCGCCCACCAGGTGCCAGGGATCCAGCACCACGCCATTGCCGATGACCGAAAGCTTGCCGCCGCGCACCACGCCCGAGGGCAGCGCGTTCAGCTTGTAGACCTCGCCGTCGATGACAAGCGTATGGCCGGCATTATGGCCGCCCTGGAAGCGGGCGATCACATCGGCGCGCTCGCTCAGCCAGTCCACGATCTTGCCTTTTCCCTCGTCACCCCACTGGGCGCCGACAACGACGACATTGGCCATCTCAGGTCCTTTCCGACTTGGCAATGTGAAAGGGCGCACGACGCGGGCCGCGCGTCCCAAACCCGCGCCGGTATAGCGCCCGGGCGGCGGGAACGGAACCCGAATCTCTGGCCTCTGCGCGGGCCGGGGTTCCCTCAGGCCGGGTTTTGCCGCGACCACGGGGCGCAACCAGGGCCTGGCGGCTGGACAGAAGGGCGCGAAACAGGCAAACCGGCGCCAATTTCCGAACCGACGCTCCGCCACCGGGCGGCTATTCTCAAGATCCGATTCAAAGGGGACATTGATGGGATTCTTCCTGCGCTGGATCGTGGCCTTCTTCCTGATCGCCGCCACCTATAATCCGACCGACTACAATTACGTCACCTGGGTGATGCAGAACTGGCCCGACTTCATGTCGGTCACCGTGCTGGCGGGGCTTCTGCTTTTCGTCGGCTACGTCATCTACCTGCGTGCCACCCTGCGCTCGATCGGGGTCTTCGGCATGGGCCTGGTGCTGGCCATCGCCGCGGCGCTGATCTGGGTGCTGTCGGATTTCGGCCTGCTGGGGCTGACCAACCGCAACTCGCTGCTCTGGCTGGGCATCGTGTCGCTGTCGCTGGTGCTGGGCATCGGCCTGTCCTGGAGCCTGATCCGCCGCCGCCTCTCGGGCCAGGTGGACATGGACGACGTCGACGACGACCTCTGAACCCCCTTTAACAACGGCGCGGCCGCCACCCCAGGGCCCGCCTTCGCCCTTCCGGGCACCCCGCCCCTCTCTTCTCGTTTGCCAGAAATATCCCGGGGGGAGTCTCGCGGCACGCGCGGCGGGGGGCAGAGCCCCCTCCTCCCTCTACCTGTCGCCCTCCGGCGACGGGGGGCAGCGCCCCCCTCCTCCCTCTACCTGTCGCCCTCCGGCGACGAGGGACAGCGCCCCCACCCTCGCCCGAGGATACCGCGACGGGGCCAGCGCAACCTCCCCGCCACAGCCTGCCCGCCCGCTCGGCGCCCGCGCCATTCGGGGTTGCGGCGCAGCCCTGTCTGGCTTAGATACCCGCCGAATGACGGCTTCGGGCCTGCGCGTTCCGCGCGCCTGCCCCTGTGCCGCAACTTGATCCAGGGGCGTCCGGCGCCCGCGACCGAAACGGGCTTTGTACATGGAAAACGTCGTCCTCATCGTCCACCTGATCCTGGCCCTGGCCCTGATCGGCGTGGTGCTGCTGCAACGTTCCGAAGGCGGCGGCCTCGGCATGGGCGGCGGCGGGGCGATGACCGGCCGGGCCGCGGCAACCGCCCTGGCCAAGGTGACCTGGATCCTGGCTGCGGCCTTCATCATCACCTCTCTGGCCCTGACCATCGTCGCGGCCGAGAAATCCGCCGGCTCTTCGGTCCTCGACCGGCTGGGCACCGCCCCTGCCCCCGTCGAGCAAGGCGCCGACACCTCCGAGACCCCGGATGCCGGTGGCCTGCTGCCGCCGCCCTCGGGCGCCTCGGGCACCGACGGGCTGACGCCCTCGGCCGACTGATCCCGGCCCGGACGGCCACCCGGCACGGGCGCTTCGGCGCCCGCCGGGAAACTGCCCCCTCCTGACCACTAGACCTTGCGGGATCAACCCCGCCAAACCCAGCATCTTGCGGGATCCTGTTGCCAGAGCCATGCGAATCTGGTAGCTCTTAAATCCCGTGATACAGCGGTCTTCGGACCGCTCTGTTTCTATTTTGCGCAGCCAAAGTCGCGTCCGCACGCCGACACTTCACGGGAGCCTCAGACATGGCGAGATATATCTTCATCACCGGCGGCGTCGTTTCGTCTCTGGGCAAGGGCCTGGCCTCGGCCGCGCTTGGCGCCCTGCTTCAGGCGCGCGGCTTCTCGGTCCGCCTGCGCAAGCTGGACCCCTATCTGAACGTCGATCCGGGCACCATGTCGCCGTTTGAGCATGGCGAGGTCTTCGTCACCGATGACGGCGCCGAGACCGACCTGGACCTGGGCCACTACGAACGCTTCACCGGCGTCGCCGCGCGGATGACCGACAGCGTGTCCTCGGGCCGTATCTACTCCGACGTGCTGGAGAAGGAACGTCGCGGCGACTACCTGGGCAAGACCATCCAGGTGGTCCCCCACGTCACCAACGAGATCAAGGACTTCCTCCATGTCGGCGAGGATGAGGTCGATTTCATGCTCTGCGAAATCGGCGGCACCGTGGGCGACATCGAGGGCCTGCCCTTCTTCGAGGCGATCCGTCAGTTCTCCCACGACCTGCCGCGCGGCCAGTGCATCTTCATGCACCTGACCCTGCTGCCCTATCTGGCAGCCAGCGGCGAGCTGAAGACCAAGCCGACCCAGCACTCGGTCAAGGAGCTGCAATCCATCGGCATTGCCCCCGATATCCTTGTCTGCCGCAGCGAACAGCCGATCCCCGAGAAGGAACGCGAGAAGATCGCGCTCTTCTGCAACGTCCACAAGGATTCGGTGGTCGCGGCCTATGACCTGAACTCGATCTACGAGGCCCCCCTGGCCTATCACCGCGAGGGGTTGGATCAGGCGGTTCTGGACGCCTTCCAGATCTCGCCCGCACCCAAGCCCGACCTGTCGGTCTGGCAGGATGTCTACGACCGCATCCACACCACCGACGGCGAGGTGAAGATCGCCATCGTCGGCAAGTACACCCAGCTGGAAGACGCCTACAAGTCGATCAAGGAGGCCCTGGTGCATGGCGGCATGGCCAACCGCATCAAGGTCAACGTGGAATGGGTCGACGCCGAGATCTTCGACCATGAGGATGCGGCGCCCCATCTGGAAGGCTTCCACGCCATCCTGGTCCCCGGCGGCTTCGGCGAGCGCGGCACCGAGGGCAAGATCAAGGCGGCCGAGTTCGCCCGCACCCGCAAGATCCCCTACCTGGGGATCTGCCTGGGGATGCAGATGGCGGTGATCGAGGCGGCCCGCAACCTGGCCCATATCGAGGCCGCGGGCTCGGAAGAGTTCGACCACGAGGCGGGCCAGAAGCGGTTCGAACCGGTGGTCTATCACCTGAAGGAATGGGTGAAGGGCAACCACGCGGTCAAGCGCAAGGTCGACGACGACAAGGGCGGCACCATGCGCCTGGGCGCCTATACCGCCGCCCTGGCAGAGGGGTCGAAAGTGGCGCAGGTCTATGGCGCGACCGAGATCGAGGAACGCCACCGCCACCGCTACGAGGTGGACATCAAGTACAAGGACCAGCTGGAAGAGTGCGGCCTGTCCTTCTCGGGCATGTCCCCCGACGGTCGCCTGCCCGAGATCGTCGAGATCAAGGACCACCCCTGGTTCATCGGCGTCCAGTTCCACCCCGAGCTGAAGTCCAAACCCTTCGCCCCGCACCCGCTGTTCGCGGATTTCGTGCGCGCCGCGAAAGAGGTCTCGCGGCTGGTGTGACCCGCCGCGACATCGGTGAAATGGCAAAGGCGTCTCCCCTGCAGGAGGCGCCTTTTGCCTTGGCCGGAAGGGCGCGCGGGAACCATTTCCGCGCCTGCGCCGTTGTCTTTGCAACAGACATGGTTTTCCAACCGCAGCCAAAGGAGAGGCCCCATGAATGCGATCATCTACATGGTCGGGCTTGTCGTCATCGTGATGGCGATCGTGCAATTCGTCGCCTGACCTGATCCCCCAGACCTGATCCCCCGGGGGCCTGCCACAGACCCCGAAAGACGAAAGGGCCGCGCCAGGATGGCGCGGCCCTTCGCATGTACGGGTCCGGGACCACGAGGGCCCCGCGCCGGACTCAGATCTTGTCGCGGCCCATGGCCAGCACGCACAGCAGCGTGATCACCGCCGCGGTCAGCACGTAGTAGCCCACATAGGCCATGCCATAGCTGGCTTGTAGCCAGGTGGCGATATAGGGCGCCAGCGAGGCGCCGACGATGCCCGCGAAGTTGAAGGCCAGGGACGAGCCGGTGTAGCGCACCCGGGTCGGGAAGGGCGCGGCCAGCACGGCGCCGATGATGCCGTAGGAAAAGCCCATCAGCGCCATCGCCAGGGTGACGAAGCCATAGACCCCCGCCAGCGACCCCGACAGCAGCGGATCCAGCAGGAACGAGAAGGCGCCGATGGCCACGGTCACCCACAGGAGCAGCCGGAACCGGCTGATCCGGTCGGCCAGCTTGCCCGCCACAGGGATGAAAATGCCGAAGATCACCGCGCCCCACAGCTGCACCCGCAGCGCCTCGGGCAGGGTCATTTCCAGCACCTTGACGTTATAGCTCAGCAGGTAGGCCGAACCGATGTAGAACAGCACGAAGGTGGCCAGGGCCACGAAGGTGCCCAGGAACAGCTCCATCTTGTGCGTGCGGAAGATCTCGACGAAGGGCACGGCGACGCGCTCTTCCTCGTCGATGGCCTTCTGGAAGGCCGGGGTTTCGGCCAGCGACAGGCGCACCCAAAGGCCGATGGCGATCAGCAGCATCGAGAAGAGGAAGGGAATCCGCCAGCCCCAGGCCAGCAGATCCTCGCGGCTCATGAAGGCCAGGAGGAGAGAGAAGAGGCCCGAGGACAGGAACAGACCCACCGGCGCGCCCAGTTGCGGGAACATGCCGTACCAGGATTTCTTGCCTTCGGGGGCGTTTTCCGTGGCGATCAGCACCGCCCCGCCCCATTCGCCGCCCAGGCCGAAGCCCTGGCCGAAGCGGCACAGCGCCAGCAGCGCCGGGGCCGCCACGCCGATCTGGGCGTGGGTGGGCAGCAGGCCGATGATGACGGTCGACACGCCCATGGTCAGCAGCGCCGCCACCAGCGTGGCCTTGCGCCCCACCCGGTCACCGAAATGGCCGAAGACCACCGCGCCCAGGGGACGGGCAAAGAAGGCGATCGAGAAGGTAGCGAAAGAGGCCAGCAGCGCGGTCGTCGCATCCTCGCCGGGGAAGAACAGATGCGGGAAGACCAGCACGGCGGCGGTGGCATAGATGTAGAAGTCGAAAAACTCGATCGTGGTCCCGATCAGGCTGGCCAGCAGAACCCGCGAGGGCTTGTTCAGCGGCGCGGCGCCGGTTGCCAGCTCGGGCGGCGGGGAGGTCGTATCTGTCATGTCAATCATCCGGTTCGTTGCGGACCGCATGGGGGCGCCTCCTCCCCGCTCCCCCAGCGGAGCCTGGCCCGTAGCGCAACAAAGATGCGGCGGAAAGGCATCTGAAGTAATTTTTAGCGCAAACATGGCGGGGTTGAGCAATGCGCATGACTGTCCCGCCGGTCAGAAGGCCCCCGGAGCGGCCCTGCGTGGCCCTGCGTGCCGTCGCGGCGCGGCTGCCAAGAAACCGTTACATTTCGGTGATCTAAGGCAGGCGATCTGCGCATGAGGCAGAGCGGGGCCCGGCGCGCGCGCCCCGCCCCTGCCTGCATCCGCTTCTGACCAGCGCCCGGGCCCTGCTATACCCCTGCTGCGTCCCATCCGAACGAAACGAGACTGACCATGCCCAAGGACCCTTCCCCTTCCCTCCCCGAGGACTTCTCCGGTGCCGAAGACTGGCTTGAAGCCGAGTTGCGCGACGAGCTGGACGAGGACTACGAGATCGAGCTGGAAGATGCCGTCCTGTCGATGAAGATCCGCGAGATCTACCGCAAGGCCCATGGCCCCTCGATCCCGCGCCCGCAGTACTTCCGCGACCTGCTGCACCTTCAGGCCGAGCTGATCAAGTTGCAGGACTGGGTGATCCACAACAAGGAAAAGGTCGTGGTGATCTTCGAGGGCCGCGACAGCGCCGGCAAGGGCGGGGTGATCAAGCGCATCCAGCAGCGCCTGAACCCGCGGGTGGTGCGCACCGTGGCCCTGCCCGCCCCCACCGAGCGCGAAAAGACCCAGTGGTATTTCCAGCGCTACGTGCCGCATCTGCCCGCCGGGGGCGAGATCGTGCTGTTCGACCGCAGCTGGTACAACCGCGCGGGCGTCGAGCGCGTCATGGGCTTTTCCACCGACGAGCAGGTGCAACAGTTCTTCGACGATGTGCCGGAATTCGAACGGATGCTGGTGCGCTCTGGGATTCGGGTGGTGAAATACTGGTTCTCGATCACCGACGAGGAGCAGCAGCTGCGCTTCCTGATGCGGATCCATGATCCGCTGAAACAATGGAAGCTGTCGCCGATGGACCTGCAAAGCCGGGTCCGCTGGGAACAGTACACCAAGGCCAAGGAAGAGATGTTCGCCCGCACCAACATCCCCGAGGCGCCCTGGTACATCGTGCCCGGCAACGACAAGAAACGCGCCCGGCTGAACTGTATCGACCACCTGCTGACGCTGTTCCCCTACGAGGATGTGCCCTCGGAAGAGGTGCAGCTGCCGGAACGGGTCTACAATTCCGACTACGAACGCGCCGTCCTGCCGCCCGAGCTTTACGTGCCGTCGAAATACTGACGCTGCGGCCCCGGGCCCAGCGCGGCCTGCCGCCCGCCTGCCCTCAGGCCAGCAGGGGCGAGATGATGCGGCCCAAGAGGCTCTTCTCGCGCCCCGCGCCCTTGCGGCGACCGCCCTTGTAGTGCAGCGCGCTGGCCATGGGGGCGACGATGGACGGGTTCAGCTTCCAGCGCCCTTCGGCCACGCCGGGCGCGCCCTCTTCCGCCTGGCGGTCCAGCCAGGCCGAAAGCCGCTCTGGGCCGATCATCTTGCGCGCCGGATCAGGCAGGTAGAACCCGGCGTTGATCCGCTGGCTGAGGGCATCCAGCTGGGCGCACATGGGTTGGAACGCCGGTGGCACCGCCTCGCGCGGGGTGGTGTTGAACCGCTCGGGTTCGGCGTTCAGGAACAGGGTCAGGGCAGAGCCCAGGTCGACGCAGATCTGCGCCGAGATCCAGCCGATCACCTCGTAGGTGTCACGCTCCCATTCGACCGCCCGCGCCATGGCGCAGACCTGGCGGTCCGTCGCGCGGCGCAGCGCCTCCAACCGCTCTTCCGCGGTGGACGCAGCCCAATCAATGCGAGCGAGGGTTGGCATCTCGCGCTCCTGAAAAAATCTGACACAGTAACAAAGGTGACTGCCGTTTTAGTAATAAGTTGGTCACAATTGTGGCCAAGCCGGGACATTCAACCCTGGGGCCTGGTGATGATGCCTCAGGTTGCACGATTTCCAAACCCCCTTCTCGAAGCCGTGAAGCGCATTGGCGGCGGCGGGGCGCTGGCCTATATTCCGCTCATGTTTGGTGATTTCCTCTCCCGCCTCACCGCGCCGCGCCCGCAACCGCTCTCCGATGGCGATGCGCGGCTGGCGCTGTCTGCCCTGCTGGTGCGCGTGGCCCGTGCCGATGGCACCTTCGACAGCGGCGAACGGCGCACCATCGGGCGCATCTTGGCGACCCGCTATAGCCTGGATGCCGCGGGGGCCGAAGCCCTGCTGCGCGACGCCGAAACCCTGGAGGGGCAAGCCCCCGACACCGTGCGCTTCACCCGGGCGATCAAGGATGCCGTGCCCTATGACAACCGCCTGGCGGTGGTCGAGGCCCTGTGGCAGGTGGTGCTGGCCGATGGCAGCCGCGACCCGGAAGAGGATGCGCTGTTGCGCCTTGTCACCTCGCTTCTGGGGATCACCGACCAGGACAGCGCCCGCGCCCGCCAGCGCGCCGGGGCCACGGCCCCTGCGGTCGGCGATCCCGACGACACCAGCGCCCGCCCCGGCCCCTGGTCCTAGGCGCCGATGTCAGCCCCCGCCGCCGTCCCGCAATCCCGGATCCCGCCCCTGGCGGTGGCCTTTCCCATGTATGAGCGCGCCGCCACCGCGCCGATCTACGATCAGCTGTGGCAGCATCTGCGCCCGGAACTGGCTGCGGCCCTGCCGGATCTGGCGGCGGATCTGCCGCAGGCGCTGTGGCGGGGCCAGGTCGATCTATTCGATCTGTGGCAGGCGCCCGACCTGCTGCTGGCGCAGACCTGCGGCCTGCCGTTTCGCGGGCCGCTGAAGGGCAAGGTGACCCTGGTGGGCACCACGGATCCGGCCCTGCCCGACACGCCGCCCGGGCATTACCGCTCGGTCATCGTGACCCGGGCCGAGGATCCGGCGCGCGCCATGGCCGATCTGGACGGGCGCCCGGCGGCGGCGAACGAGGCGGTCAGCCAGTCGGGCTGGGCCGCCCTGTGCGACCATGCCCAGGCCGCGGGCATCCGCCTTGGCCCGGTCACCTTCACCGGCGCCCATGTCCACGCGGTCGAGGCGGTGGCCGAGGGGCGCGCCGATCTGGCCTCAATCGACCTGATCACCTGGAACCTGCTGCTGTCCGAGGGCCTGCCCGCCGCCCGGGCGCTGAAAGTGATCGAGATCACCCGCCCCACCCCGGCCCATCCGATCATCACCGCCCCGGGCCGCGACCCCGCGCCCCTGGCCGCCGCCCTGTCCCGCGCCCTGGCCCAGCTGCCCGCAAGCGCGCGCCAGGCCATCGGCTTTACCCGGCTTCTGCCCCCCGACCCGGCCCAATATTTCGCCATCCCCCTGCCGCCTGCCCCGGCCTGCGACCTATTGTCGTGAAGTCACCTCTCACAAATATTGATTTCACGGTCAAATTCGGTCCAAATCGCCGAACACCAAAGGCACCGGCTTTCAGGGGGACACGTGAGCCAGAACCCGCCCGTCATCGAATTGCGCGACCTGCATAAGGCCTATGGCGCGCTGGAGGTGCTCAAGGGCGTCTCTCTTACCGCGCATCGGGGCGACGTGATCTCGCTCATCGGCTCTTCGGGGTCGGGCAAATCCACCATGCTGCGCTGTGCCAACCTGCTGGAAGACAGCCAGCAGGGCGAGATCCTGTTCAAGGGCGAGGCCGTGCGCTGGCGCGGCGAGGGGCATCACCGGCGCCCCGGCGACGCCAAGCAGGTGCTGCGGATCCGCACCAACCTGTCGATGGTCTTTCAGCAGTTCAACCTGTGGTCCCACATGACCATCCTGCAAAACGTGATGGAGGCGCCGGTCACCGTACTGGGCCGCGACCCGAAAGAGGTCGAGCCGAAGGCGCGCGATTACCTGGCCAAGGTGGGCATCGCCGACAAGGCCGATGCCTGGCCCGCCCAGCTGTCGGGCGGCCAGCAACAGCGCGCAGCGATCGCCCGGGCCCTGGCGATGGAGCCCGAGGCCCTGCTCTTCGACGAGCCGACCTCGGCGCTGGATCCCGAGCTGGAACAGGAAGTGGTCAAGGTGATCAAGGATCTGGCCGCCGAGGGGCGGACCATGCTGCTGGTCACCCACGACATGCGCCTGGCCGCCGATGTCTCGGATCAGGTGGTCTTCCTGCACCAGGGGAACCTGATCGAACAGGGCCCGCCCGCCGAGCTGTTCGGCGCGCCCAAGACCGAGCGCCTGAAACAATTCCTCAGCGCCACGATCAGCGCCTGAGAACCGACACCCCGAGCCCGGACAAACCGGGCCGGACAACCGGCGGCGCCGCCGCCACCCAAACCGGGAGAGAAAGATGCAGAAACTCATCCTCAGCACCGCCGTCCTGGCCCTGACCGCAGGCGCCGCGCTGGCCGATACCGTGCGCATGGGCACCGAGGGCGCCTACCCTCCGTACAACTTCATCGACGACAACGGCGAAGTGGCCGGGTTCGAGCGCGAGCTGGGCGACAAGATGTGCGAGCTGGCCGAGCTGGACTGCGAATGGGTCACCAACGAATGGGATTCGATCATCCCCAACCTGGTGGCCGGCAACTACGATACCATCATCGCGGGCATGTCGATCACCGACGAACGCGAAGAGGTGATCGACTTCACCCAGGATTACTACCCGCCGACCGGCTCGATCTACCTGGCGCTGGATGAGGGCGTGGACCTGCAAGGCGGCGTCGTCGCCGCCCAGACCGCCACGATCCAGGCGGGTTACGTGGCCGAGACCGGCGCCACCCTGCTGGAATTCGCCACCCCCGACGAGACCATCGCCGCGGTGATGAACGGCGAGGCCGACGCGGTCTTCGCCGACAAGGACTTCCTGCTGCCCTATGCCGATGAAGGCGAGCTGATGATGGTGGGCGAGGAAGTGCCCCTGGGCAAGGGCATCGGCCTGGGCCTGCGCGAAAGCGACACCGAGCTGAAGGACAAGTTCAACGCCGCCATCGACGCGATGAAGGCCGATGGCTCGCTGAACGCCCTTCTCGACAAGTACTTCGGCGAAGGCACCGGCACCTACTGATCCGGTCCCGGGCGGCTGCCGGGGCGCGCCTCGCGTCCTGGCCGTTGCCTCTGGGGGAAGGGGTGCCGCCTCTTCCCCCCGCTTCACCCCTGACGCAAGGGATACCTGCGCCCCGTGTTCGACTTCTGCACAGATCCGGACCTCTTGGAGGGCAGCCGCTGGCTGGCCTGCTATCTGACCACGCCCAAGCACATGATGTTCTACCAGTCCTTCGGGGTGGTCATCGCGCTGCTGCTGATCACCGCGCCGGTGGCGCTGTTCGGCGGCTTTCTGGGGGCGCTGGCGACACGGTCGCATATCGCGCCGCTGCGCTGGCTGGGTCTGGGCTATTCCTCGATCGTGCGCGGCGTGCCCGACATCGCCTTCTTCCTGTTCGTGCCGCTGGCACTGGATCAGCTGCTGGAATGGATCCGACACGAGGTGAAATGCCCCGACTGGCAGGAACCGATCCGCCAGGGCAATGATTTCGTCGTCTGCGCCGCCGCCAAGCTCCCCCTCAGCTCCGCACCGCAAATCTGGCACGAGCTCTACGGTGTTGCCCTGGCGATCCTGGCCTTCGCCTTCGTCTTCGGCGCCTTCGCCTCGCATGTCCTGTCGGGCGCCATGACCGCCGTGCCGCGCGCCCAGCTGGAGACCGCAGAGGCCTATGGCATGACCCGGGCCCAGGTGACCCGCCGGATCCTGGTGCCGCAGATGTGGGCCTATGCCCTGCCCGGCCTGTCGAACCTGTGGATGATCCTGATCAAGGCCACGCCGCTGCTGTTCCTGCTGGGGGTCGAGGACATCGTCTATTGGGCGCGGGAACTGGGCGGGTCCAAGACCTCGGCCTATGCCTATCCGCATCCCGACTGGCGGCTGTGGTATTTCACCGCCCTGCTGCTGTTCTACCTGGCGATGACCAAGCTGTCCGAGATGGCCTTTGCCCGGCTTGAACGCCGCTTCGCGCGCGGCCAGGCCACAGCCTCGGGGATGCGTCAGGGGCGCGGCGATGCGGGCCCGGGCGGCGATAGCGGCAAGGGGGCCCCGGCATGATGTCCTGTCTCGACACGATCCAGGCCTATGGCCTGCGCTCTATCGGCCTTGGCGAACGGCTGTTGCCGCGCAGCGATTTCACCCTTTGCGATCAGTTCGTGCTGATCGGCTCGGGCATGATCTGGAACCTCTACTTCGGCCTCGGCGCCCTTTTGCTGGGCTTTTGGGCGTCTATCGGCGTGGCCCTGATGCGCCATTCCGAGAACCGGCTGATCCGCAAGCCCGCCGACTGGTTCGTCTTCGTCTTCCGGGGCTCGCCGCTGTTCATCCAGTTCTTCCTGTTCTACGCCCTTTTCACCCAGCTGCCGCGCGACGGGGTGCCGATCAACCTTGGCTTCGTGCAGTTCACCGCCGAGACCTCCTGGCTGACCCGGGCCTGGGGTGGCGCGCTGATCACGCTGTTCCTGAACACCACCGCCTATACTGGCGAGATCTTCCTGGGCGCCCTGCGCGCCATCCCCAAGGGCGATCTTGAGGCGGCGGATGCCTATGGCTTCTCTGGCTGGAAGAAGTTCCGCCGCATCACCTTCCCCACCATGCTGCGCCTGGGCTGGCCCGCCTACACCAACGAGGCGATCTTTCTGTTCCACGCCACGACGCTGGTCTACTTCAGCTCTTTCCCGGCGCGGCAGCAGAAGGGCGATGCCCTGTACTACGCCGATTACTTCGCCTCGAAGACCTTCAACCCCTTCATCCCCTACCCGATCCTGGCGATGTATTTCATCCTGCTAACCCTGACCGTGGTGCTGGTCTACGGGGCGATCTATCGCCGCCTGAACCGCCACCTGCCGTCGAACCGCAAGCCCCGGATGAAGATCCGCCCGCAGCTGGTGCGCTAAGTCCCGGGCGCCGCCCCCCGGGGCCACCGGCGGAGGCCTCCGGCGGGAGTATTTTCGGCTTTAGGTTGACAGGGGCCGGGCGTCCCGGGGGGACGCAGCGCGATTTGATCCCCTTTTCGCTTCACCGATGCGGCGCCATGCGGCATGATGGGCGTGATTTGATCATATTAACGAGTGGCCGGATCCCGGCCCGAGAGGACCCAATGCACTTCGATCAGTACCGCACCTTCCGGGTGGCGGCCGCAGACCTCAATGGCCAGATGCGTGGCAAGCGCGTGCCCCTGGCCACCTTCGACAAGCTGGGCACGGAGGGCACGCGGATGCCGCTGTCGGTCCTGAACGTCGATGTCTGGGGGGCGGATATCGAAGACAGCCCGCTGGTCTTCGCCAGTGGCGACGAGGACGGGGTTCTGAAACCCACCGAACACGGGCCCGTCCCCATGCCCTGGCTCGACAGCCCCTCGGCCCTGGTGCCGATGTGGATGTTCCACGACGACGGCACCCCCTTTGCGGGCGATCCGCGCCATGCCCTGCGCCGGGTGCTGGACCGCTACGCCGAACGTGGCTGGACCGTGCAGGCCGCCGTCGAGATGGAATTCTACCTGGTCGACGACACCGGCCACCAGCTGGCGGCGCCGCAGAACCCGATCTCTGGTCGGCCGGTCTTCGGCAATGCCATCCTGTCGATCCGCCAGCTGGACGCCTTCGACAACTTCCTGACCGACCTCTACGACGCCTGCGACGCGATGGAGATCCCCGCCGACAGCGCCAGTTCCGAGGCCGGGCTTGGCCAGTTCGAGATCAACCTCGACCACCGCGACGCCATGGCGGCGGCCGATGATGCCTGGCTCTTCAAGGCCATGGTGCGCGGCATGGCGCGGCGCCACGACATGGCCGCCACCTTCATGGCGAAACCCTTTGCCAATGACGCGGGCAACGGGATGCATGTGCATTTCTCGGTGCTGGACCGCGACGGCAACAACATCTTCGACAACCGCGGCCCCGAGGGCACGCCGCTGCTGCGCAATGCGGTGGCGGGCTGTCTGGCAGGGCTGGCGCCGGGCACCCTGATCTGGGCGCCCCATGGCAATTCCTACGACCGGTTCACCCCCGGTTCGCACGCCCCCACCGGCGGCTGCTGGGCCTATGAGAACCGCACGGCGGCCATCCGCATCCCCTCGGGGCCGTCGCGGGCGCGGCGGATCGAGCACCGCGTGGCCTGTGGCGACATCAACCCCTATCTGGTGCTGGCCGCCATCCTGGGCTCGGCCCTGGTGGGGATCGAGGACGAGATGGAGCCGCCCGCGCCGATCACCGGCAACGCCTATGACCAGAAGCTGCCGGGGCTGATGCCCGACTGGGAAACCGCGCTGGACCGTTTTGAGACCGATCCGCTGATGGCGCGGATCTTCACCCCCGAGCTGATCCGCAACTTCGCCATGACCAAGCGTCAGGAGATCCGCCGCCTGGCCGAGATCCCGCCCGAGGAACACTGGCTGGTTTATCTCGAAACCGTCTGAGGCCGCGCGCCCGGGCGACGGGCGGCCAAAGGGGGTCTGCCCGCGCCCCATCCTGTGGCGCGGCGCCCCCTCAGCCCTTGCCGCCCCGCGCGCGCTCTACTACCTTCGCGATGCAACCCAACGGTGTTTCATGAAAATCGGCATTCTGCAGACCGGCCACGCACCGGACAACATGCTTGAGACGATGGGCGATACGCCCGCCTTCTTCGAGCGGCTCCTCGCGGGCCACGACTTTACCTACCAGACCTACGCCGTCTGTGACGGCCTCTTTCCCGAGGGCCCGGACGATTGCGACGGCTGGCTGATCACCGGCTCGAAATTCGGCGCCTACGAGGATCACGACTGGATCCCGCCGCTGGAAGACCTGATCCGGCGCATCTATGCGGCGGGCGTGCCGCTGGTCGGGGTCTGTTTCGGCCACCAGATCATCGCCCAGGCCCTGGGTGGCCGGGTCGAGAAATTCCCCGGCGGCTGGTCCGTGGGCGCCACCCGCTATACCGGCCCCGAGGGCGAGAAGGTGCTGAACGCCTGGCACCAGGACCAGGTGACGGTGCTGCCCAACGGCGCCCGCGTCCTGGCCGCCTCGCCCTTCTGCCAATATGCCGCCCTAGCCTATGGCAGCCATGTCTACACCATCCAGCCCCATCCCGAATATGGCGCCGAGGCCATCGGGATGTTGCTGGCCGAACGCGCCCCCGGCGTGGTGCCCGCCCCGCTGATCGCCCAGGCGACCCAGGCGCTGGACACGCCCACCACCGCCTCGGACGAGGCCGAACGCATCGCCGCCGTGCTGAAAGGAACCCCGCTGTGAGCCCCGACACCAAGGACTGGATCCAGGACATCCCCGAGGCCGCACGCGACTACCTGGAAGGGCGGCGCCTGGACGAGGTGGAATGCATCATCGCCGACGTGCCCGGCATTGCCCGCGGCAAGGCGGTGCCCGCATCGAAATTCGCCCGGCAGAAGAATTTCCACCTGCCCAATTCTATCTTCTTCCAGACCATCACCGGCGACTGGTCGGATGCGGCGGGCGACGAGGGCTTCATCGAGCCCGACATGATCCTGGAACCGGACCTGTCCACCACCACCGCCGCCCCCTGGACCGGCGACTGGACCTTGCAGGTGATCCACGACGCCTTCGACCGCAAGGGCAACCCGATCCCCTACAGCCCCCGCAACGTGCTGAAACGGGTCGTGAAGCTTTATGAAGAGCAGGGCTGGAAACCCGTGGTCGCGCCCGAGATGGAATTCTACATCGTCGCCCGCAACCTGGATCCGGCCAAGCCGATCGAGCCGATGATGGGCCGTTCGGGCCGCCCGGCGGCCGCGCGCCAGGCCTATTCCATGACCGCCGTCGATGAATTCGGCCCGGTGATCGACGACATCTACGATTTCGCCGAGGCCCAGGGGTTCGAAATCGACGGCATCACCCAGGAAGGCGGCGCAGGCCAGCTGGAGATTAACCTGCGCCACGGCAATCCGGTGAAACTGGCCGACGAGGTCTTCTACTTCAAGCGGCTGATCCGCGAAGCGGCCCTGCGCCACGATTGCTTTGCCACCTTCATGGCCAAGCCGATCATGGACGAGCCCGGCTCGGCCATGCATATCCACCACTCGGTGCTGGATATCGAGACCGGCAAGAACATCTTCACCGGCCCCCAGGGCGGCGAAACCGACGCCTTCTATTACTTCATCGGCGGCCTGCAAAAGCACCTGCCGGAATGTATCCCGCTGATGGCCCCCTATGTGAACAGCTATCGCCGCTACGTGAAGGACCACGCCGCGCCGATCAACCTGGAATGGGGCCGCGACAACCGCACCACGGGCATCCGCGTGCCGATCAGCTCGCCCGATGCGCGGCGGGTGGAAAATCGCGTGGCGGGCATGGATTGCAACCCCTACCTCGGCATCGCTGCCTCTCTGGCGGCCGGCTATCTGGGGCTGATGAACGAGGAACGCGCCGAGAAGCAGTTCCGCGGGGACGCCTACGAAGGCGAGGGCGACTTCCCCCGCACCCTGGGCGAGGCCCTGGACCTGATGGATGAGGCGACCGCGCTGAAAGAGGTGCTGGGCCCGGAATTCCTGCGCGTCTATTCCATCGTGAAACGCACCGAATACGAGGAATTCCTCTCGGTCATCTCGCCCTGGGAACGCGAACACCTGCTGCTGAACGTCTGATCCCGGCCCCGCCCGACCGGGCGGGGCGGACCACGGCGCCTTAGCCGGTGGCGCGCTCGGGATAGGTCAGGCCGATCTGCGCCCGGATCTCGTCCATCACCTCGAGGATGCGGATCGTCTCGTCGATCGACATCAGCGGATGGCTGCGCTGCCCGGCCTGAACGGCCTCTTGCAGGGCCAGGGCCTGATACTGCATCCCGCGCCCCTGCATCGGCGCCTCGAACTCTTCCAGCACCGCACCGTCGGGCGCGCGCAGGCGCAGCCGAGCGGGCGCATACCAGGTGGCGTCGATCTCGACCGAGCCCGCCTCTCCCACCACACTGGCGGTATTGGGCCCACGGATGTCACTGGCGCAGGACAGCTGCGACAGGGCATCGCCTGCGTGCCGCATCACCACCTCGACGGCGGCATCCGCGCCGGTCTCCTTGAACCGGGCCACCGCGTGAAGCGCCTTCGGCAGGCCCAGCACCTCGCAGGCGAAGGACACCGGGTAGATCCCCAGATCCAGCAGGGCGCCACCGCCCAGCGACAGATCGTTCAGCCGGTGGCCCGGATCACTGGGCAGGGCCTGGCCGTGATCGGCCCGCAACGACAGAAGCCGGCCCAGGCGCCCCGAGGCCAGGATCTCGCGCAGCCGACACATATGCGGCAGGAACCGCGTCCACATGGCTTCCATGACGAAGAGCTGCCGCGCCTCGGCCAGGGCGGCAATCTGGCGCGCCTCGGCGGCGTTCATGGCGAAGGGTTTCTCGACCAGCACATGCTTGCCCGCCTCCAGCGCCAGCCGCGCCCCGTCCAGGTGGAAGGGATGCGGGGTGGCCACGTAGATCACGTCGACCTCGGGGTCGGAGACCAGCGCCTCATAGCTGCCATGGGCCCGGGCCAGCCCCAGGCGGTCAGCGAAGACCTGCGCCCTGGCCAGATCGCGCGAGCCTGCGGCCACGACCGACAGGCCCGCCACATGCAGATCCTTGACGAAGGTTTCGGCGATCAGGCCGGTGGCCGTGATCCCCCATCTTAAGGGCTGGGTCATGCGGATCTCCTCACGCTTGCCCGTCCGCGATAGCGCGGGCGGGGCGCGGGATCAATTGCCGGGGCCCGCCGCTCGGGCCGCGCGAGGCGGGCCAGTCACGGGCGGCCAGGACACCCGGCGCGGGGCGATGGCGCGCCCCGCGCCCCGCGCCCCGCGCAGGCCAGAGGGGCCTAGCTGTCGGAATAGGTCCACAGGTAGTTGGGCGGCATCGGCCCCTTGTTGCGCCCGCCCTGCTGTTTTTGTTCCCAGGCATGGGCCAGGATGCCGACCGAGCGCGACAGGCAGAAGATGCCGCGCGCCAGGGGCGCGGCGAAACCCAGCTCGGCAAAGATCACCGCCGTGGCGCCGTCGATGTTCATCGGCACGCCGCGCGTCCGGCCCCGGGCCAGTTCGGCCTCGATGGCGCGGGCGATGGCGGCGAAACGGCCCGAGATCTCGCCCCTCGCCGCCAGATCGTCGACCAGCCCCAGCAGGCGCGGCGCGCGCGGGTCGCCGTCCTTGTGGAAGCGGTGGCCGTAGCCGGGCACGAACTTGCCCTTCTCGGCGCGGAAGGCCGCCAGCATCTCGGGCACCGCAGGCACGCCGCCCGCCGCGTCGATCCGCTCGAACAGCTCGACCAGTTGTTCGCCAGCGCCGCCGTGGACATCGCCCAGAACGTTGACAGCCGACCCCATGGCGTTGTTCAGACCCACGCCGCAGGTGATCGCCATGCGCGCCGTGGCAATCGAGGGCGCCTGCGGCCCGTGATCGACCGAAGCCACCAGCGCCGCTTCCAGCAGCCTGGCCTGACCCTCGCTGGGCAGCTCGCCGCGCAGCATCAGCCAGATCATCTGCGGAAAGCTGACGTTGCCGATCAGGTCCTGGATGGGATGGCCGCGAAACTCGATCACGCCCGGTTCCATCCGGATGATCGAGGTGGTCCACCAGTCGGACACCGCCTTGTCCGTCGCGGGGCCTCCCGCCGGGCCTGCCGTTGCCTCAGTCATCGCCCACCACCTTTCGCTGCCGTCCCAGGTAGCGGTCGCCGTCCTGGCCCAACCGGGGCGGCGGGGCCGCGACGCAGGGCCGCTCTCCGTTGATTGTCACTGGCGAGGCGACCAGCGATAGCCGCCCGCCGCGCGCGCCCTCGAAGGCACCGAAATCGCGCACCAACCCACGTTCGGACAGGTGATCAGAGGCCAGGACCTCCTCGACCTTCAGCACCGCGCCCGCCGGCACCCCAAGCGGGTTCAGCTCGGCCTCCCACTGGCGGGCGGGCTTGGCGGCCAGCGCCGCCTCGATCTCGGCGCGCAGGGCCTCGCGATTGGCCTTGCGGTCATCGCGCTGGCTGTAGTCGGGATGGCTCAGCAGATCCTCGCG
Organism: Pseudooceanicola aquaeponti; assembly: GCF_050897975.1. Taxonomy (NCBI): domain Bacteria; kingdom Pseudomonadati; phylum Pseudomonadota; class Alphaproteobacteria; order Rhodobacterales; family Paracoccaceae; genus Pseudooceanicola; species Pseudooceanicola aquaeponti. Next base: position 165,562 of record NZ_JBPAXY010000006.1, on the reverse strand, counting down.
CCCGATGTGGCGGCACAGCGCCTCCCATTGGCGGCTTTCGTTGGCGGCGATGTTCAGCAGGCCGTCGCCGGTCTGGAAGGCGCCCGAGGGGGCCGCCGTCATGTTCTCGTTGCCGATCACCGCGGGCGGCACACCGGCCACCAGCCAGTTGGACACGGCCCAGCCCATGGTCGCCACAGTCGCCTCCAGCATCGACACGTCGATAAACCGCGCCTCGCTGCGGTCCGCCAGGGCGGCACAGATCGACATGGCGGCGGTCAGCCCGCCGATGGTATCGGCCACCGGGAAACCCACGCGCAGCGGGTTGACCTCGGGCGTACCGGTGACGGCCATGACCCCCGCCGCGCCCTGGATGATCTGGTCATAGGCCGGGCGCTTGGCCCAGGGGCCGGTCTGGCCAAAGCCGGAAATGGCGCAATAGATCAGGTCGGCCTTGCGGGCGCGCAGCACCTCCCAGCCCAGGCCCAGCCGGTCCATCACCCCGGGGCGGAAGTTCTCGACCACCACATCGGCGGTTTCGACCAGGGCCAGGAACTCCGCCTTGCCCTCGGCGCTTTTCAGATCCAACTCGACCGAGCCCTTGCCGGCGTTCTGCGCCAGGAAGGACACGCCCATCAGATCCGCCGACAGGGCGCGCGAGGCGCCCAGCTGGCGCGCCAGGTCGCCCCGGCCCGGGATCTCGATCTTGATCACCTCGGCGCCCAGATGGGCCAGTTGCTGGCAGGCGAAGGGGCCCGCCAGCACATTGGTCATGTCCAGCACCCGGACACCGGCAAGCGGAGAGGTGGCTTTGCTGTCCTGGGTCATGCGCCCTCCGCGAAGGTGACGACCGGCTTGACCTCGGTCTGCTGTTTCATCGCCGCCAGCGCGTCGTTCACCTGATCCAGCCGGTAATGGTTCGAGATCAGCCGCTCGAACGGCAGGTCGGCGCCGTGGCGGCGGATGAATTCCATCGCCGCCCAGTAATCCTTGGCCCCGCCCGCCAGCGAGCCCAGCACCCGCAGGTTGCGGTTGACGAAGGTCGAGGGCTTGATCGTCACCTCGCCCTGCCCCAGCTGGCCGACCAGCAGGTAACTGCCGCCGCGCCGTGCCAGGTGCAGGCCCTCGGTGAAGGCCTGGGGGATGCCCGCGAATTCCATCACTACATCGGCACCGCGCCCCTCGGTGGCGTCCAGGACGAAGGCCTGACGCTCTTCCGCCGACAGGGTCTCGACCGAAAGGACATCATCGGCGCCAAAGGCCCGGGCCAGGTCAAGCCGCGCCTCGGGGGCGCCGATGGCGATCACCCGGCGCGCGCCGGACATGCGGGCCACGCCGGTGGCCAGCAGGCCCAGGGGCCCGGTGCCCTGCACCACCACCGTGTCGGTGTGCCGGATCTCGCCCAGCTCTTCCACCGCGTGGATGACAGAGCGGAAGGCGCAGCTGGCCATGCTGGCCAGCGGGCTGGAGACGCTGTCGGGCACCTTCACCCGCCCGGATTCGGGCAGGACGTAGACGTATTCCGAGAAGCCACCCAGCAGGTAGGGCGAGCGCTCCATCGTTTCGTACATGTAGGCGCGGGCGTTCTGGCACAGGGTCGGCTTGGCCGCGACGGTGCACATATAGCAATGGCCGCAGTTGGTGCGGGTCCAGGTGATGCGGTCGCCGACGCGCAGGTCCTGGCCGACGCTGTCGCGCTCGGACCCGGGGCCAAGGGCGGCGACGGTCCCGGTCATCTCGTGACCGACGATCACCGGCAGTTCGACGGGGCGCGCCAGGGCGTCATTCGCCAGATGCACATCGGTGCCGCAGATGGTGCAGCAATCGGTCTTCACCAGGATCGCGCCGGGCTCGATCTCCTGCGGGATCGGCACGTCCTCGATTTGCAGCGGCGTGCCGTACTGGCGCAGGACTGCGGCGCGGGAATGGTCGGGAAGTTTCATGATCTTACCCCAGCACGAAAGGGTTGGCGCGGTTCGGTTCGGGGGTGATCCAGACGCTTTTCGTTTCCAGATAGTCCTTGAAGGCGTCCACCCCGCCCTCGCGCCCGATGCCCGATTGCTTGTAGCCGCCAAACGGCGTGGCAAAGCTGGTGGTGCGGTAGTTGTTCACCCAGACGGTGCCCGCACGGATCCGGTCGACGGCCCGCATGGCGCGGGCCAGGTCACGGGTCCAGACAGCCGCCGCCAGGCCATAGTCGGTGTCATTGGCGATGGCATAGGCCTCTTCCTCGGTGTCGAAGGCGATGACGCAGGCCACCGGGCCAAAGACCTCTTCGCGGGCGATGCGCATGTCATTGGTGACATCGGCAAAGACCGTGGGGCGAATGAACTGCCCCTGGCCAAGGTCGGGGCCAGAGACCACCTCGCCGCCAGTGACCAGTCGCGCGCCCTCGTCCCGGGCCATGGCGATCATCGCCTGGACCTTCTCGAACTGCGGACGGGTGCAGATCGGGCCGATCTGGGTCTCGGGATCCGCCGGATCGCCGATCCTGGCGGCCTCGGTGGCGGCGGTGAAGGCCTTCAGGAAGGGTTCCAGCACGCTTTTCTGCACCAACACCCGGCTGCCTGCCATGCAGGTCTGGCCCGCCGCGGCGAAGATGCCCGCGATGGCGCCCTTCACCGCCTGGTCCAGGTCGCAATCGTCGAAGATGATGTTGGGCGACTTGCCCCCCAGCTCCAGCGTGACGGGCTTGAAGTGCCGGGCGGCGGCCATGGCCACATGGCGCCCGCCCCCCTCGCCGCCGGTAAAGGCGATCTTGGCGGTCAGCGGGTGCGAGACCAGCGCCTCGCCCACTTCGCCACCCAGGCCCGTGACCACGTTAATCACCCCCTTGGGCATCCCCGCCTCATCGGCCAGCCGCGCCAGTTCCAGCACCGAGGCCGAGGCGAATTCAGAGGGCTTGATGACGATGGTATTGCCCGCCGCCAGCGCGGGTGCCAGTTTCCAGGCGGTCAGCGACAGCGGAGAGTTCCAGGCGGTGATCGCCACCACCACCCCGATGGGTTCGTATTTGACGTAGTTGATGACGCCGGGCTTGTTGATCGGCACGACATGGCCGCCGACCTTGTCGCACAGGCCCGAGTAGTAGTTCAGCCATTGCGTCATATTGGCCACCTGGCCCTTCACCTCGGCCACCAGCTTGCCGTTGTCGCGCTGTTCCACTTCGACCAGACGGTCGGAGTTGGCCTGGATGTAGTCGGCGAAGCGGCGCAGCAGCGCGCCCCGCGCGGTCGGGGTCAGGCCCGCCCAGTCAGGATTGTCCATCGCCGCATGGGCGGCGCGCACGGCGCGGTCGGCATCGGTCGCATCCGATTGCGGCACCTCGGCCCAGACCTTGCCCGAGAACGGCTCGACCGCATCCATCCACTGGCCCGACGCGGGTTCGGCCCAGGCGCCGTTGATGTAGTTGAGGTACTTGGTCATATTTCCACCTTCTGGTTTTCGGTCGCGGCACGGCGCGCCTTGCGCCGGCGGATAAGGGTCAGCGCCAGCATCAGCGCGATCAGCAGGATGAAGATCCAGTTCACCACCCCGCTGAAGAAGATCGCGGGATCATTGCCACTGATCAGCAGCGAGCGGCGCAATTCGGATTCGGCCATCGGGCCAAGGATGATCGCCAGCACGGCGGGCGCCGTGGGGATCTCGAGCTTTTCCATGCCATAGCCGACAAGGCCGACGATCAGCATGATCCAGACTTCGACGATGCTGTTGCCCACCGTGTAGACGCCGATCGAGGTCAGCACGACGATGCCGGGGGCCAGGATCAGCGGCGGCAGGCGCAACGCGTTGATGAAAAGGCGCGAGCCCAGGGCCCCGATGGGGATCATCATCAGCGCGGTCACGCCCATGGCGATCATGAAGCCGTAGGTAATCTCGGCCGTGTCGCGGAACAGCGCCGGCCCGGGGCGCAGCCCGTGCACCAGCAGCACCCCCATGATCACGGCGGCCACGGCCGAGCCCGGCACGCCCAGGGTCAGGGCGGGGATCAGCGTCGCGGCGGTATCCGCGTTGTTGGCACATTCGGCGGCGGCCACGCCCTTGGGGTCGCCCTTGCCGTAGCGATCGCCCTCTTTGGCGCGGCGCCGGGCCTCGTTCCAGGAGATCACCGCGGCGATATTGCCGCCCGCGCCGGGCATGATGCCGACGATGACGCCGATCACCGAAGAGCGCAGCCAGACCGGCAGCAGCGAGCGCATCTTGAACCCGTCATCGGCGCTCTTGCCGGTGTCCAGGTCCTTGCTGTCGATGCGCAGGGCCTTCTCGGCCAGTTCCAACGCGGGCGGGATGGCGTAAAGCCCGGTCAGCACGACGATGATCGAGAAGCCCGAGACCAGATGGGCCGAGCCGAAGGTGTAGCGTTCGGCGCCGGTGATCTGGTCGATCCCCACCAGGCCCATCAGCAGACCCGCGCAGGTCGAGATCAGCCCCTTGGACAGCGAGCCGCCCAGCACAGAAGTGATGCACAGCATCCCGAAGATCGCCAGCCAGAAGAACTGCGACGGCCCGAACTTCAGCGCCAGCGCGGCCAGCGGCGGCGACAGCAGGATCAGGCACAACGCGCTGACGAACGAGCCGAAGGCGGAGGAATAGAGAGAGACGCGCAGCGCCTGCCGGGCGCGGCCCTGCCGGGTCATCGGGTAGCCGTCAAAGACGGTGGCGATGCCCGCGGGCGTACCGGGGATGCGCAGCAGGATCGCGGGGATCGACCCGCCGTACATGGCGCCGTTGTAGATGCCCGCCACCAGGCCAAGCGCCACCAGCGGCTCCATCCCGAAGGTGAAGGGGATCAGCACCGCGATCCCCATCGTCGCCGAAAGCCCCGGCAGGGCCCCGGCCAGGACGCCCATCACCGTACCGGCCACCATGGCCAGGATAACCACGGGCGTGAAGATGGCGGCGAAACCGTCCACCAGATGTGTCAGAATATCCAAGGGGAACTCCTCAGCCGCCGAAGATCAGGTCCGCAGGCATGGGACTTTCGAGCAGCACAATGAAGATCAGCCAGAGCAGGACCGCCAGGCCGACGGCGGCCAGGGCCGCCTGCCAGGCCGGACGCAGCCCCATCAGGGCGGGCGCGGCAGTCAGGAAGACCAGGATGGACGTGAAGAAGCCCAGATGCGGGATCGCCGCCACGAAGGCCACCATCAGCACCGCCAGGGTGGCCAGGCGCCGCAGCGAGGCCTTCGACAGCGTGGTCTCGCCCTCGGCGCGCGGCAGTTGCCGCACCAGCCCCCCGGCCCAGACCAGCGCCGCCACGCAGCCCAGCCCCGAGACGGCGATCGGCATGAAGGCCGCCGCCCCGCGATAGCCGCTGCCGACCCAGCCCAGCAGGGCAAAGACCGCTGCCACCCCGAGGGCGGCGGCAAGTTCTGCCGCCACCACCCGGGAGGACGCAACGGAGATGTCGTCGCGCGGGCTCATGTCACTCGACCCAGGGGTTCTCGTCCCACAGCGCCTGATAGAGGCCCTGGAGATCGGTCAGCGTCGCGGTGAAGTCATCGGACCCCTGGTAGTTCAGCGGCAGCGCTCGGCGGCGGCGGCGCGGAATTCCTCGTCGGCGACGGCTTCACCGATGGCGGCCGAGAGGGTCGCGATGATCGCCGGATCCAGGCCCACGGGGGCGCCGATGCCGCGATAGGCGCCCGACACCACGTCGAAGCCCTGCTCCTGGAAAGTCGGCACCTCGGGGGCGCCTTCCCAACGCTCGGTGCCCATCTGCCCGAAGGAGGACAATTCGCCCTCGTTCACGCTGTCGATCACCTCGCCGATGTTCATCGAACCCAGGGCGATATGGCCGCCCAGCAGGGCCGCGCGGATCTCGGACGAGCCGCCGAAGGGCACGTGCCGCAGCTCGATCCCCGCCGCGCGTTGCAGCGCCAGCATCGACAGGTGGTCGTCCGAGCCAATGCCGGTGGTGCCGTAGGTGATGGTGCCCGGCGCGGCCTTTGCAGCCTCGACCAGACCGGCCAAATCGCCGTAGTCGTTGTCGGGCAGCGCCACCAGCGAGCCCGCGTCGAAGACCACGTTGGCAATCGGCTTCAACTGGTCGAAGGCAAAGGACGCCTCGCGCTGGATCGGAATGGTGATGCTGGTCGGGGTGTTGATGAAACCGATCGTGTAGCCATCGGGCTTGGCCTTGGCGATCTCGGCAAAGCCCAGTTCGCCGGAGGCGCCGGGCTTGTTGATCACGGCGACGGTCTTATCGCCCGGCAGGTATTTCTCGATGAAGGGCACCAGGGTGCGCGCGGCGACATCGGTCCCGCCACCGGCGCTATAGGCGATCACCATGTCGATGGTGCGGGTCGGGTAATCCTGTGCGGTCACGGCCCCTGCGGACAGGGCAAGCACGCTGAGCGCACCGGCAAAGACGGTCTTGTTCATAAGCTTTCCTCCTCGTTCGACAGCCTCCCTGTCGACGCTTCGGACACTGGACAGGCGGGAAAAGAAAGTCCACAGTGCGAAACTCGATTTTCATCTAGTGGAACAATTGCCATGGAAAGCGGACAACGTGTCGAGGCTGTCGAGAAGGCCCTGTCGATCCTGGATGCCTTTTCGGAGGACCGCATGTCGCTCAGCCTGAGCGAGATCGCGCAAGAGACCGGCATTTCGAAAAGCTCGCTGCCGCGCCTTCTCAACTCTTTGATCCTGTTTGGTTTCATCGTTCGCGACCCGGCAAAGCGCTATGCGCTCGGCTCGAATGTCTGGCGCCTGGGCGCGCTGTTCCGGCGCCGGTTCGACCTGGGCGAGAAGGTCCGGCCAGAACTGCGCCAGCTGGTCGAGCTGACCGGAGAGACCGCCTCTTACTACGTGCGCGAACAGGAGGAACGGATCTGCCTTTACCGGCAGAACTCTCCGAATCCCGTGCGCCACCACCTGGACGAAGGCTCGCGGCTGAGCATCGACCGGGGCGCGGCGGGCCACGCGCTAAGCGCCGAGGACAGCCCCCCCGACCGGGTCTTCGTCTCGGTGGGCGAGCGCAACCCCGAGGTCGCGGCGGTGGCCGTTCGGATCAGCTCTGCGGACGGAGAGTTGCGCGGCGCGCTGTGCGTCTCTGGCATCTGCACCCGCTTCGACGAGGTCGCCAGGACCCGGGCGGGCGAGCTGCTGCTGGAGGCGCGCAATCGGCTGATCCTGGAGGGCTAGGCCCGGCGGCGGGGCCACAGACCGGAACGCCGTCCCCCGATCGGCCCTCCGGCCTTCCGCCTGCGACGACCCGTTACATATTTTTCACTTTGCGGCACCCGACGCTTCCGTTAGATTTCCCGAAGATGATTTTCAGGAAAGCCGAAGACATGACTCTGCCGCCGAATGTTTACGACGCCGAAGCGATCCCCGAAGCCGCCCGCGCCGAGATCGAGCGTCTGCTCTCGTCCGGAGACCTGTTCCGCTATACCGCCCCCGAGAACGCCCCGGTCACCCTGCTTGAGACCGAGTTTGCCGAGATGATGGGCACCAAATACGCCCTCGCCGTCTCGTCCTGCTCTGCCGCGCTGTTCCTGTCGCTGAAGGCCCTGGACCTGCCGCGCGGCGCCCGCGTGATGATCCCGGGCTTTACCTTCGCCGCCGTGCCCTCGTCGATCGTCCATGCCGATTGCCAGCCGGTGCTCTGCGAAGTGGGCACGAACTACCGCATCGACATCGAAGATTTCAAAGCCAAGCTGCCGACAGTGCAGGCCGTGATCATCTCGCACATGCGCGGCCATACCTCGGACATGGATGCGATCATGGCGCTGTGTGACGCCGCCGGGATCCCGGTGGTCGAGGATGCGGCCCACTCGCTGGGCACGACCTGGCACGGCAAGAACATCGGCACCATCGGCAAGATCGGCTGCTTCTCGTTCCAAAGCTACAAGCTGGTCAACTCCGGCGAGGGTGGCATCCTGATCACCGATGACGCCGACCTGGTGGCCCGCGCCATCATCATGTCGGGCGCCTACGAGCATATGTGGAAGAAGCACAAAGCGCGCCACGGCGAGAACTCGAACGACCTGATCGAGGCGCTGGAGCGCTGGCAGAACAAGCTGCCGCTTTACAACCTGCGCCTGTCGAACATGTCGGCCACCATCGCCCGCAGCCAGCTGCCCGAAGTGGCCCGCCGTGTCCGCGATGGCCGCCGCAACCACGACCACACCGCCGCCGCGATCAGCGCCAGCCCCTGGATCGAGGTGCCCGAGAAGCTGGCCCCCGAAGAGCGCGCCCCCGACAGCCTGCAATTCAACCTCGTGGGCCTGAGCGACGACCAGACCCGCGCCTTCCAGGACGCGGCAGCCAAACGCGGCGTCAAGGTGCAGGTCTTCGGCATGTCCGCCGACAATGCCCGCGCCTTCTGGAACTGGCAGTTCATCGAGGATCTGCCCGAGCTGCCCGCCACCCGCGCCATGCTGATGCGCGCCTGTGACTGCCGCCTGCCCGCCCGCCTGACGCTGGCCGAATGCGACATGATCGCCGACGCCCTGACCGGCGCGGCCCAGGATGTGATGGGCGAAGCGGAAGTGACGCACGCCGCCGAATAGGCGGCCCCGACAGATCCGATCAACGGCCCCGGGTGCTCTGCCTCCGGGGCCGTTTTGCATCCGGCGCGGGCAAGGCGGGGCCCCGGCTGCGGCCGAAGGTCGCCCACCCCCGTCCTGTCATTCCCCTGTCACACCCGGCGCCTAGCGCGAGTAGAGGCAGCGGAGGACCCCCCATGGACACCCCGAATCTTGCATCCCTTCTGACCGAGGTCGACAGGCTGCGCGCGCAGATCCTGTCGGGCGCCGCCCCGATCGCCGCGCGCTGGCAGGGCTGGATCGAGGCGCCGGGCTTTGCCCCCTCGGCCGAGAATTTCGCCCAGTATCTGGCCCTGCGCCAGCACGACATCCGCCCCCTGCAATGGCGGCTGATGCAGGCCGGGCTATCCTCGCTGGGTCGCGCCGAATCCCGCGTCCTGCCAACGCTGGAGGCCACCCGCGCCCTTCTGGCCGCCGCCCAGGGCGCCCCCTACCAGCCCCCCGCCCCCGATGGCTTCTTTGCCGGCGAGGCGCGCATTGCCGCCCGCGCCGAGTGCGTCATGCTGAACAAGGGCCCGCATATCTTCGAGGTGATCGCCGCCCTGGACCGCCTGATGGGCCGGATGGCCGAGCACCAGGCGAAGAAGACCCCGCAGCTGCGGGAGTTGCGGAGCTGGGCGGGGTGAGGGGGGGAGCAAAGCGGGTAACGGCGTATGACCAAGCTCTGAGAATTGCGCCACTAGCCTAGTTGCACTCCACCAGAACAGTGGCAGCCTCCAATTTTGAAGCAGCATCTTCCGGCCCCAAGGCCTGCTCGACGCCTCCAAAATCGTAATGAACAGAATTAGCGCTAAGGAACACCTGAGCGATTGATCCACGAATCGCGAAATTGACGTTCTGAGCGATATCTCCCGTAACCTCCGCGATAGCCTTTGCATTAAGCTTGGACACGACGACACCGACCACATTGCCAAACTTGTCAACCATTGGCCCGCCACTGTTTCCGGGTTGCACTGGGGCAGAAATCTGAATCGTCATTTCATCCCCATGAAGACCTTTTAGAGACGAAACGCTTCCACGACTTATATTGATGCCTCCAAGCAATCCGTGAAGGGGATATCCCGCGATCGTAACATCAGCATTGAGACGGACATCCTCAGGTGCAAAAGCTAGAAAGGCAGTGCGTTTCTGGTCGACACGTTGCAGCGCGGCAAGGTCGAAAGCACTGCTCATCGCAAGAATTCGGGCGGGGTTGCGATCCAGAGAGATACGGTCGCAACCTTCCACAACATGGGCATTTGTCAGTGCTATCGCATCCGAGGTCACATAAAAGGCAGTCCCGCTACTGCCTTCTTCTGCCCCCTCGGGCGTTCGTCCTTGGTCAGGTCTAGCAACTGGTTCCTTTTCGACATTAATTTCCGCCAAAGCAGAGAGATAGGCTTCGAAGCTTTGCATAAGATAGCCACGATCAGGGGGCACAACATCATAGCCACGCCCGGCTCGGATACTACCGGACATCAGCGCCATCTCGCCCTTCATTTCGGCATCGGTAAAGATCAGTACCGTCGACCACGTTCCTGATATCAGGTCACTGCGCAAGTAGCCTGTAACATATGGGGTGACGACACTGGTCACCCACCTTGTGTCTCCGCGAACAGTATATGGTTCCTTTGACTGTCCCGACATACCAAAAAGATGTAAGTGCGCTTCCACGACTTCATAGTCTTGAAGATCCAGAAATGAAACCGAGACCCTATCATCTGCCGAACGCCACTCTTCAAATGCACCGTCCCGATCCCGCAAAATAAGTAACTTCTCAGGAAACCACATCGCAATTGCTAACGGAGCAACGGGCCGAATAGACCAGCCGTTTTCGTCAACAGCGTCCAAAAAATCGAAGAGCATAGATGCGATCTGCCAGTTTAGCGGATCCCCACCCCCGAAATCCTTATCCACGGCATGACGCAAGGCTGTTTCGCTTCGCCTTCCCCAATCTCCGTCAATGAGTCCATTGTAGTCTCCGCGAAGCGCCAGAATAGATTGCAACATGCGCTTCTCGGAGGACGTCATTCTTCCCGCTTGAAAGACCTCAGACAACAATCCCTGCGCTTCGGAAGCCTCTATCAGGGTGTCATTCACCCCTCTCCATTCCACCCTTGGAGAAGAATCCGTCTTCAATACACATTTGAGGCTATGGCCCAGCGTCGAGTGAAGGTCGCCCATTACTTTTCCACCTCGAACGTCACCGCCCGCGCAGCCTGCCCACTGAAGATCATCTCCAGAGAAGGCAGGTGTACCACACAGGCCGACCGCAAGAGTTGAGGCAATGGCGATTGGTGTTCTCGACATGGTCCGATGTTCGTTCAGTTGGTGAGTCACGGCAAGTTGTTTTCTTTAGCCAATAGCTCGACTTTACAGCCACCTATCTTGGTCCCAAACGAGTTGTGAAAGAGAGCCCAAGGCCCCCTCACCCATTCGCCGCCGCAAATTTCCCCATCAAATACGGCCCCGACAGCACCGTCTCGCCTTCGCCGGTCAGCGGTTTCACCTCGGCGTGCCAGTTGGGCTGGTGGAAAAACGCAATCGACATGCGCCGCCGCGTCGCCCAGTCGGGGGGCGTCACCACCCGGTGCAGGGTCGAAACCCAGTCGCCCCCGGTCCACAGGGTCATCAGATCGCCGATATTGATCACGAAGGCCCCCTCGACCGGCGGAATGCCCCGCCATGTGCCCTCGGGCGTCAGGATCTCGAGCCCGCGCGAGCCCGGTTCGGGCAGCAGGATCGTCAGCGAGCCATAGTCCGTATGCGCCCCGGCGCGCAGCTGGCCCTCTTGCGGGGCCACCTCCTGGGCGGGGTAGTTCAGTGCCCGCATCCCGCTGATCGGGGCGTCGATCATCGGCGCGAAATGGTCCTGCGGCAGGCCCAAGGCCACGGCGAAGACCTCCATGATCCGCTCGGCCAGGCGCACCATTTCGGCGTAATAGGCCACCCAGGCCTCGCGAAAGCCCTCGGGGGCGTCGGGCCAGGGGGTGGGGGCATAGCAGAAGGCCAGGGCCTGGGGGTCGGTTTCGCCCTCGGGCACGACCTGGGGGCCGCCGTTGAAGCTTTCCTTCAGGTCGGGGGGCGTGTCCTCGCCGCGCGACCTGGCCAGGGCCTCGGTCCCCGGGCCGAGATAGCCGTAGGGATCGCCGGGGGCGGGTTTCAGGCCCTGCTTTTCTTCGGCGGGCAGGTCGAAGAAGGCGGTCAGCTTGGACCAGAGGCCGGCGATCACCGCCTCGGGCACGCCGTGGTTGCCGACCGCCAGGAAACCGGTCTCGCGGCAGGTGCGGTCCACCTCGGCGCCGATGGCGGCGCGGCCCGCGGCATCGGCGGCGGCAAAGGCGCCCAGGTCGAGGATGGCGAAATCGGGGGCGGCGCTGTCGTCGAGGCTCATAGGTCTTCCTTTGATCTTTCGCCCGAAGGCAACGCCCTTCCGGCGCGGCTGTCAACGGCGCGCGCCCCCCAGGCGCAGGGGCAGACCAGCGGGCGCGCAGCGACAGGCCCCCGGGGCAAAAGGGCTGCCCAAGCGGCAGGCAGGGGACGGCCGGTCCTCGCACAGGACGACGGATCCGACCTGATCTCCAGGCCTGATGCGCAAACAGGCTGCGCCGCCTGTCGTTTGGCAGACTGCGATTAAGCGAAGCCCCGAGCATTGTTTCACCGTGCCGGTCGATCTGCCCCATCGAGGGCCATCACCAGCACGGGGATCTGGATGGCCGACTGCCGCTGCCACCCGCCCTGACGGGACGGCGGGCGGGGCGTCGTGAGCACCGCTCACGCGCGGCGCTGCCGTTCTCAGGCGAAAGGATCCTCGGGGTAGCCAACCCCGGCCAGATACAGCCCCTCGGGCGGGCAGACCGGGCCGCAGGCGGCGCGGTCGCGGGCCTCCAGCGCGGTCTTCACGTCCTCGGGCGCCCAGGCCCCGGCCCCCACCCGTTCCAGGGTGCCGACGATCGAGCGCACCTGATTGTGCAGGAAGCTACGGGCGCGCAGGTGGCAACGGAACTCGGGGCCAGAGGGGCCTTCGACCGCCTCGATACGGATCTCGTCGAGGGTCTTCACCGGGCTGGCGGCCTGGCAGATCGAGCTGCGGAAGGTGGTGAAATCGTGATGCCCCAGCAGATGCGCGGCCCCTGCCCGCATCGCCTCCAGCGACAGCGGCTGTTTCACCTGCCAGACCAGACCGGCCTCGAAGGTCGCGGGCGCGCGCCGCACCAGCAGGCGGAACAGATAGCGCCGTTCCAGCGCCGAGAACCGCGCATGCCAGTCGTCGTCCACCCGGGCACAGGCCCGGATCGCCACCGGCTGCGGCTTCAGATGATAGTTCAGCGCCTCGCTGAGCCGGAAGGGATCCCAGTCGCGCGTCAGGTCGCAATGGGCCACCTGTCCCGTCGCATGAACCCCCGCATCGGTGCGGCCTGCGGCGGCGATGGTATGCGCCCCCGGCTCCAGCCGGGCCAGCGCCGCCTCGATGGCGCCCTGCACCGAGGGCACGTCGGCCTGCCTCTGCCAACCGGCAAAGGGGCCCCCATGATATTCGACCTGTAACGCAAATCTCGGCATATCCGGCGCTTAGCCCATCCAGGCCCGCCCCCGCAATCCCCCGCCGCCCGGCACACCGCCGTCCCGGAACGCTTGGAAAGCCGCGCCGTCGCCTCTATCTCTTTCAGGGCAGGCAAGAGGACAGACCGTGGCATCCCGCATATACGACCGATACGGTACGCAATTCGGCATCACCTCTCTGGCTGACGGGCTGTCGCGCCAGGTCGAGGCGGCGTCGGACAGTTTCTCGGCCACCTTCCTGGAACCCTCGCTGCGCCTTGGCATCACCGGCATGGCACGGGCGGGCAAGACGGTCTTCATCACCTCGCTGGTGGCCAACCTGCTGAACCGCGCCCGGATGACGGGCCTCGCCGCCCAGGCCGAGGGGCGGATCCTGGCCACCTATCTGCAACCCCAGCCCGACGACACCCTGCCCCGGTTCGACTACGAGGACCACCTGGCGGCGCTGACCGGCCCCACGCCGCACTGGCCCGAAAGCACCCGCTCGATCTCGGAACTGCGCCTGTCGTTCCGGGTGCGGCCCACCGGGCTTCTGGGGGGCGTGACGGGGCCGCGCACCTTCCATCTGGATATCGTGGATTACCCCGGCGAATGGCTGCTGGATCTGGGGCTGATGGACAAGACCTATGCCCAGTGGTCCGCCGATCTGCTGGCCCGGATGGCGAAACGCCCCTATGCGCAGGGCTTTCTATCGGCGGCGCGGGCGGCCGACCCCGACGCGGGCTTCGACGAACCCGCCGCCCAGGCTCTGGCCCGGCTCTATACCGACTATCTGACCGAGGCGCGGGTGCAGGGCCTCTCGGACGTCACCCCGGGCCGCTTCCTGCTGCCCGGCGACCTGGCGGGCTCGCCCGTGCTGACCTTCGCCCCCCTGCCACCGCAGGACCGCCCCGCCCGCAAGGGCCTTTGGCGCGAGATGGAACGGCGGTTCGAGGCCTATAAGGCCCGGGTCGTCAAACCCTTCTTCACCGAGCATTTCGCCCGCATCGACCGCCAGGTGGTGCTGGTGGATGCCCTGTCGGCAATCCACGCAGGCCCCGAGGCCGTGGACGATCTGGGCCGCGGGATGGAGGCGATCCTGTCCGCCTTCCGCCCCGGTCGCAACGCCTGGCTGACCCAGTTCCTCTTCGGCAAGCGGGTGGAAAAGATCCTCTTCGCCGCCACCAAGGCCGACCACCTGCACCACAGCCAGCACCCCCGGCTGACGGCGGTGTTGGACACGCTGCTGGCCCGCGCCGTCTCGCGCGCCGATTTCGCCGGCGCCAGCACCGCCTCGATGTCGCTGGCCGCGCTGCGCACCACGGTGGAAGAGACGCTGACGCACGAGGGCCGACAGCTCGACTGCGTCCGCGGGCGCCTGGCGGACGGGCGCGAGGCGGCCTTCTATCCCGGCGACCTGCCCGAGGATCCGACCCGCATCACCCGGGGCTTTCAGGCGGGCGACAAATGGCTGGACGGCGACTATCGCATCATGAATTTCCAGCCCGCGCCCCTGATGCTGAAACCCGGCGAAGGGCCGCCGCATATCCGGCTGGACCGTGCCGCGCAGTTCCTGCTGGGGGACAGGCTATGAGCGCGCCGCGCCTTACCCGCGCCCGGCTGCGTGACGTTCCGGGGCTGGCCCGGGTGCTTTGGTCGCATACCCGCGCACCGGGCCATCCGCGCGCCCGCACGGCCCTGGCCGACCTGCGGCTGCTGGCGCGGCTGGTGCGGCGCGATACGGTCTGGCTGATCCGCGACAGCCGGGGCCCGGCGGCCTTTCTGGCGCAGCGCGAGCAGCAGATCCACGCCCTTTACGTCCATGCCCGCGCCCGCCGGGCAGGCATGGGCCGGGCGCTGCTGCACCGCGCCAAGGCCAGTCAGGCGGCCCTGTCGATCTGGACCGCCCAGGACAACCACGCCGCCCGCCGCTTCTACGCCGCCGAGGGATTCGTCACCATGGGCTACAGCGACGGGCGCGGCAATGACGAGGCCCTGCCCGAGGTCCTGATGATCTGGAGCGCCACGCCCCACGTCCCGCAATCCCGACAGGAGGCCGCCGCATGACCGAGCGCCCCGACGATCCCCCCCGCCCCTCTTCCGGCCCCGTCCTGATCGAGGTCGAGGGCCCCGCCGCCCGCCCCGACATGGCGCCCCCGGTGCCCGACAGCACCTTGCCCGCCGCCGAGGCGCGCCTGGCCCGCTCCGCCCGTCTGATGGCGCGCAAACCCTCGCGGCTGGCGCGCTGGTTCTGGGGGCTGGCGGGCGCCCTGCTGACCGTGGCGATCTCGACAGCGGCCTGGAACGCGGTGACCGCAATGATCGCCGCCACCCCCTGGCTGGGCTGGGCGGTCACAGCGCTGATCGCAGCCTTCCTGGCGGTGCTCGCAGCCATCGTGGTGAAGGAACTGACCGCCTTCGCCCGACTGTCGCGCATGGACCGGCTGCACAAGGCCATGGCCGGGGCCCGCGCTTCGGACAGCCTGGCAGAGGCCCGCACGGCCACGGCCCAGCTGACGAAGCTTTACCGGCACCGCCCCGAGATGCGCTGGCAGGTAGAGAGGCTCGAGGAGCGCCAGCCCGACCAGTTCGACGCAGCCTCCCTGCTGGACCTGGCCGAGAGCGAGCTGCTGACGCCGCTGGACCGCGCCGCCCGCGCCGAGGTCGAGGCGGCGGCCCGCCAGGTCGCCACGGTCACGGCCCTGGTGCCCCTGGCCCTGGCCGATGTGGCCACGGCCCTGGGCGCCAATATCCGCATGATCCGCCGCATTGCCGAGATCTACGGTGGCCGCTCGGGCACGCTAGGCTCCTGGCGCCTGCTGCGCGCGGTGATGACCCATCTGGTGGCCACCGGCGCGGTGGCCATGGGCGACGACATGCTGGGCTCGGTCCTGGGGGGCAACCTTCTGGCGCGTCTGTCGCGCCGCTTTGGCGAGGGGGTGGTGAACGGCGCCCTGACCGCCCGGGTGGGCCTGGCCGCGATGGAGGTCTGCCGCCCCATGCCCTTCTCCGCCGCGCGCCGCCCGCGGGTCACCGCGATCATCCAGTCGGCCCTGGCGGGGCTCTTTGCCAAGGCCGAGAAGCCAGAGGGCGGCGCGGACTGAACCGAGCGGAGGGGGGCTCCGCCCCCCGCCTGCGGCTCCCCCCGGAGTATTTTTGGCCCAGTGAAAGAGCGGGACGGGGCCTTATAAGGCGGCCTACTTTGGCCATGAAGAGCGTGCCACGCGCCCGCCTTCGAAAGTCGGCCAATCCGGGGGCGGGCCCTGCTCTTTCACCGGGACGGAAATACTCCCGCCGGAGGCCTCCGCCCTCTGGCCCGGGTGCGGCGGCCCGATCCACTGGACGCCCGCCCGCCCCGCGTGTATGCAACCCCCATGATGTCCCGAGCCTTTGCCACCATCATTCGAATTACATGCCCGGCGCTCTGACTTCGAGCGGCCGGGACAAGGCGCATGGGCTACCGCGCCGACCTTTCACAGACATTGCGACTTCCTGAAACGGATCACGACCATGTGCGCCGAGACGCCTGACTACAAAGACACGCTGAACCTTCCGAAAACCGATTTCCCTATGCGCGCGGGCCTGCCCAAGCGCGAGCCCGGCTGGCTGGACCGCTGGGAGGAGATCGGCATCTACGACCGCCTGCGCGAGAAAGAGGGCCGCACGCCCTTCACGCTGCATGACGGCCCGCCCTATGCCAACGGCCACCTGCACATCGGTCACGCCCTGAACAAGACGATCAAGGACATGATCGTCCGCTCGCACCAGATGATGGGCCATGACAGCCGCTATGTCCCCGGTTGGGACTGCCACGGGTTGCCCATCGAATGGAAGATCGAGGAACAGTACCGCAAGAAGGGCAAGAACAAGGACGAGGTGCCGATCGTCGACTTCCGCCAGGAATGCCGCAAGTTCGCGGAAGGCTGGGTGGATGTGCAGCGCGAGGAATTCAAGCGCATCGGCATCACCGGCAACTGGGCCGATCCCTATCTGACCATGAACTTCCACGCCGAGCGCGTCATCGCCGAGGAATTCATGAAGTTCCTGATGAACGGCACGCTCTACCAGGGCTCCAAGCCCGTGATGTGGTCGCCCGTCGAACAGACGGCGCTTGCCGAGGCCGAGGTCGAGTATCACGACAAGGAAAGCTTCACCATCTGGGTGAAGTTCAAGGTGGCCAATGCGGGCCATGACCTGGAGGGCGCCCATGTGGTCATCTGGACCACGACCCCCTGGACCATCCCGTCCAACAAGGCCGTCGTCTTCGGCGCGGACTATGCCTATGGCCTTTACGAGGTCACCGGCACGCCCGAGGAATGCTGGCTGAAGGTGGGCGAGAAATACCTGCTGGCCGACAAGCTGGCCGCCGCCACCTTTGCCAAGGCGCGTCTGGAAGACGGCCAGTGGATCCGTGTGCGCGACGTGCCGACCGGCGAGCTGGCCGAGCTGGACCTCAAGCACCCCCTCGCCGGCACTGAGGGCTCAAACGGCGAATGGGACGCCCTGCGCGATTTCCGCGCCGCCCCCTTTGTCACCGACGAGGAAGGCACCGGCTTCGTGCACTGCGCCCCCTCGCACGGGATGGAGGAATACGAGCTTTACCGTGATCTGGGGATGCTCGATCAGGTCATCACCTACAATGTGATGGACGACGGCGGCTTCCGCGCCGACCTGCCCTTCTTCGGCGGCAAGTACATCCTGAACCGCAAGGGCGGTGAAGGCGACGCCAACAAGGCCGTCATCGACAAGCTGGCCGAGGTCGGCGGGCTGATGGCACGCGGCAAGATCAAGCACAGCTATCCGCACAGCTGGCGCTCGAAGGCGCCGGTGATCTTCCGCAACACGCCTCAATGGTTCGCCGCAATCGACCGCAAGGTGGGCGACGGCCAGGACACCCATGGCGAGACGATCCGCGAACGCGCCCTGAAATCCATCGAGGAGCTGGTGAAGTTCACCCCCCAATCGGGCAAGAACCGCCTGCATTCGATGATGGAAACCCGCCCCGACTGGGTGCTGTCGCGGCAACGCGCCTGGGGTGTGCCGCTGACCTGTTTCACCAAGGTGGGCGCCCTGCCGACCGACCCCGACTTCCTGCTGCGCGACAGGGCCGTCAATGCCCGCATCGTGGAGGCCTTCGAGGCCGAGGGCGCCGACGCCTGGTACAAGGACGGGGCCAAGGAACGCTTCCTGGGCAACGACTACAATGCCGAGGAATGGACCAAGGTCGATGACGTTCTCGACGTGTGGTTCGACAGTGGCTCGACCCACGCCTTCGTGCTGCGCGACCGCGCGGACGGCACCGAGGACGGTATCGCCGATGTCTACATGGAAGGCACCGACCAGCACCGCGGCTGGTTCCATTCCTCGTTGCTGGAGGCCTGCGGCACCCTGGGCCGTGCGCCCTATCGCAATGTGGTGACCCATGGGTTCACGCTGGACGAGAAGGGCAACAAGATGTCCAAATCGCTCGGCAACACCATCGCGCCGCAGGACGTGATCAAGCAATATGGCGCGGATATCCTGCGCCTCTGGGTGGCCCAGACCGATTACACCGCCGACCAGCGGATCGGCGACACGATCCTGAAGGGCACCGCCGACAGCTACCGCCGTCTGCGCAACACGATGCGCTTCATCCTGGGCAGCCTGGGCGATTTCGACGAGAGCCAGCGCGTGGCCCCCGCCGATATGCCCGAACTGGAACGCTGGGTGCTGCACCGGCTGGCGGAACTGGACCAGGTGGTGCGCGACGGCTACCGCGCCTTCGACTTCCAGGGGGTGTTCCAGGCGGTCTTCAACTTCGCCACGGTGGAACTGTCATCCTTCTACTTCGACATCCGCAAGGATGCGCTTTACTGCGACGGCGACACCCTGCGAGCCAAGGCCACGCGCAGCGTGCTGGACATCCTGTTCCACCGGCTAACCACCTGGCTGGCGCCGGTGCTGGTCTTCACCATGGAGGAGGTCTGGCTGGAACGCTTCCCCGGCGAGGGCAGCTCGGTCCACCTGCAAGACTTCCCGGAAACGCCCGCGGCGTGGAAGGATGAGGCGCTGGCCGCCAAATGGGCGCGGGTGCGCCGGGCGCGCCGCGTGGTGACCGCCGCGCTGGAGGTGCAGCGGGTCGAGAAGGTGATCGGAGCCTCGCTGGAGGCCGCGCCGGTGGTGCATGTGGAAGAGGCCGAGGTGCTGGAGGCGCTGAAATCGGTCGATTTCGCCGACATCTGCATCACCTCCGCGCTGCAACTGACCGCCGATCCGGCCCCGCAAGAGGCCTATCGCCTGCCCGAGGTCACTGGCGTCGCCGTGGTCTTCGAGAAGGCCGAGGGCGAGAAGTGCCAGCGCTGCTGGAAGATCCTGCCGGATGTGGGCACCCATGCCCATGCGGGCGTCTGCGGACGCTGCGACAGCGCGCTGGACTGAGGCCTGGCCAAAGGGCCCTTCGGCACCTGATGACTGGAAACGCCCCCGCCTGAGAACAGGCGGGGGCGTTTTCGTTGAGGCTTGGGCTGCGGCTCGGGACAGGTCATGCCCCCTGCCCCTGTCGGGTCCGCCAAGCGCGCCCAAGGATCTTGCCGTGCGGCCGCCGCTTTCGGGATCGGCTCTGCATAGGCACCGGCCCGTTGTCACGGCCGCCACGGATCAGGCCGGGCGCGCCCGTAGGACAGGGGTCAGGCCGCCAGTTCCATCTTGTTCTCGACCAGCGTCGAAAGCTGCTGCACCAGGGCGTAGATATGCATCGACGTCCCCGGCACATTGGCGCCAGAGCGCGAGGCCTCGGTCAGCATCCCCTGAAACAGGCTGATGGCGTTCAGCCCCGGCGGCACCTCGGGCTCGACCAGAAAGACCGGCGCCTCGGCGGCGGGCGCGGCGGGGGCCTCGGCCCGGGCTTGCGGAGGGCGTTGCGGCGGCGCGGGCGGTTTCTGCGGCGCTTGCAGCGTCAGGCGCAGCAGTTCCGCGGGCGCGGGCAGCGGTTGTTCCTCGGTTGGCGCGGCGCGCGCGGCTACGGCGGCACTCTCGCTTCCGGGCGTGTTGGGTCTTGGGTCCGGCGCGTAGAGAGGGCGCGCCGTTGTCAGGGTCTCCAGCATGACACTCTCCTTTCTGACAATCCCGGGCCCGGCAGGGCCCAAAGGGGCGGCGACCCGGGGGCGGGCCGTCAGGGGGCCGCATGTGGCCCGAAGGGGCCCGGTCTTCTGTCCGGTCAGGCGGCGCCAGCGCCGTCTTCTCACCCGAGGGCCGCACCGGCGGCGATCACGGTAAGAATGTGCAGAGACCTGTTACCAACAGCTTAAGGCCGGTAAGAAATCGCCCGGGCAGTTCTTTACGTTTGGCCCATGTTTGGCCGATTTCCCCTGTTTCCAAGGGGAATTTCCCGACAATTCGCCCTAGCTGCCGCGCAAAAGCGCCCAGCTGACCGCGCCTGCGAAGGCGCAGGATCCGGGCTGGCCCCGGCCCCGCGCGCTGCTAGGCTGGTGTCATGACCTGCCTGTCCCTCGATACCCCCACGGGCCGTTTCTGGCTTCGCGCCAGTGACGGCGCCATCACCGCCGCCGCCTGGCATCCGCTGGGCCCCGAGGCGCCCTCGCCCCTGCTGGAGGAGGCGGCGGCGCAGATCCGCGCCTATTATGCAGGGCAGCGACAGGATTTCGACCTGCCATTGCGGGTGACCGGCGGCGCCTTTCAGCAGGCGGTCTGCGCCGAGATCGCCGCCATCCCCTTTGGCCAGACGCGCACCTATGGCGAGCTGGCCCGGCGCCTGGACCGGCCCGCCCAGGCCGTTGGCCAGGGCTGTGGCGGCAATCCGATCCCGCTGCTGATCCCCTGCCACCGGGTGCTGTCGGCCACAGGCCTGGGCGAGTTTTCCAGCGATGGCGGGATCGAGACCAAGGTTTGGTTGCTGAAACACGAAGGGGCGGCGGGTTTGCTGATCTGATCCTGCCGCATTCCCGGGCAAGACAGCCCGCAGGCCACGAAAAAGCCCGCGACCTGGGGTCGCGGGCTGTGGGCCTTTCAGCGGTGCGGGACCTTCACGCGGCGCTTAGACCGCGGCCAGCTTGGCCTTGCTGCCCGCCTTGGGGCGGTTGGCGTTCTGGTCGATGAAATCCAGCACCAGCGGGCGGATGTTGTTGCGCCAGGACGAGCCCGCGAAGATGCCGTAGTGACCCGCCCCCGGCTCCAGGTGGTTCGACTTCATCTTCTCGGGCACCCCGGTGCAGAGGTTCAGCGCCGCGACACATTGGCCCGGGGCCGAGATATCGTCCTTCTCGCCCTCCACGGTCTTGACCGCCACATCGGTGATCTTGCCGATGTCGACCTCATGGCCGTTGATGGTGAAGCGGTTCTGGGCGATCTCGCCATCCTTGAAGATGCGTTCCACCGTCGAAAGGTAGAATTCGGCGGTCATGTCCATCACCGCCAGATATTCGTCGTAGAAGCGGTTGTGCCGGTCATGGTCGCCCGACTCGCCGCGCGCCACGCGCATGATCTGGTCGGTGAAGGCCTGGCTGTGGGTGTCCAGGTTCATCGAGATGAAGGAGGTCAGCTGCAACAGGCCCGGATAGACCTGGCGGCCGATGCCCTTGTACTTGGCGCCGACGCGCTGGATCATCAGCTGTTCCAGCTGGCCCATGGACACGCGGTTGCCGAAATCGGTCACCTCGGTCGGCGTGGCGTCAGGGTCGATCGGGCCGCCGATCAGGGTCAGGGTGCGCGGCTGCGCCTCGGGGAAGATCTCGGCCAGATAGGCGGTGGCGGCCAGGGTCAGCGGCGCGGGCTGGCAGACCGCTATGACATTGATGTCGGGCCCCAGCTCTTTCATGAAATCGACAAGGTAGAGGGTGTAGTCCTCGATATCGAACTTGCCCTCGCTGACAGGAATGTCCCGCGCGTTATGCCAATCGGTGATGTAGACCTCGCAATCTGGCAGCAGCGAGACCACGGTCGAGCGCAGCAGCGTGGCGTAGTGCCCCGACATCGGCGCCACCAGAAGGACCTTGCGGGCCTTCTCTTCGCGGCCCTGCACCTCGAAATGGATCAGGTCGCCGAAGGGGCGCTCAATGACCTTGGCGATCGACACAAGGTGATCGCGGCCATCTTCGCAGGCGACAGAGTGGATGCCCCAGTCGGGCTTGGCCACCATGCGCTTGTAGCTGCGTTCCGTGACCTCGCCCCAGGCTGCCATCATCGTCAGCATCGGGTTGGGCACCAGAGAGAACGCCGGGTAAGAGGCGAGGCTAAGCGCAGAGGCGCCCATCCATTGCTGGGTATTGCGCACCGTCTCCATAAGGTCGTAGCTTGCCATAAAGCGCATCAGTATCTCCATAAAGCGGGGCAGAACCCGGCTTCTCCGTTTCAAGGGTCTTCCGGGCCGTGCCCTTCCGCCAGCCCTCATCAGGGGGGTCGACCGGAAAACGGCACATGCTGCACAGCAGAAAATAGGGGGGAATCGTTTAGATGACAACACAAGAGACTGACGAGAGTGCGCTTTCCAGCCAGGAAAATCTCGAAAAACTGCACGCCAACCTGGCGCGGGTCGAGGAACTGAGTCAGCGCTTCATCGCCGCGCTGAAGGACAAGCACGCCACCCCCGCCGGGCTTCAGGCCCCCTCGCCCGACCTGTTTACCCAGGCCGCAGGCGCCTACTGGACCGAGATGGTGCAGAACCCCGCCCGCATCTTCGAGCACCAGTTGGCCTTCTGGGGCAAGTCGGTTACCCATTTCCTGGAGGCGCAGGAAGCCCTGGCCAAGGGCCGCCTGGAGGCGCCCGAGGACAGCGGCCCCGCCGATCCGCGCTTTTCCAACCCGCTGTGGAAGACGCATCCCTATTTCAACTTCATCAAACAGCAATATCAGCTGAACGCCGCCGCCATGACCCAGGCGGTCGAGGACGTCGAGGGGCTGGACGCCACCGAGAAAGAGCGGCTGCGCTATTTCACCCGCCAGGTGGCGGACATGATGGCGCCGACCAACTTCCTGGCCACCAACCCGGACGCGCTGGAACGCGCGCTGGAAACCGATGGCGAAAGCCTGGTACAGGGGCTGGAGAACCTGGTGCGCGACCTAGAGGCCTCGGGCGGCGAGATGCTGGTGCGGCTGGCCGATGAAAGCGCCTTCCGCCTGGGCGAGAACGTGGCCACCGCGCCCGGCAAGGTGGTCTGGCGCAACCACATGCTGGAGCTGATCCAGTACACGCCCAGCAGCGAAAAAGTGCGCTCGACCCCGCTGATCGTCTTCCCGCCCTGGATCAACAAGTTCTACATCCTCGACCTGAAGGAGCAGAACAGCTTCATCCGCTGGGTGGTCGACCAGGGCTATACCCTTTTCGTGGTCTCCTGGGTCAATCCCGACGCCAGCTATCGCGACATCAGCCTGGACGACTATATCGAAGACGGCTTCCTGGCGGCCATCGAACAGGTGAAGCAGATCACCGAGCTGAAGCAGGTCAACGCCATCGGCTATTGCATCGGCGGGACGACCCTGCACCTGGCGCTGGCCCTGATGAAGAAACGCGGCGACCGCTCGGTCAAGTCGGCGACCTTCTTTACCACCCTGACCGATTTCTCGGACCAGGGGGATTTCACCCCCTTCCTTCAGGACGATTTCGTCGATGCGATCGAGGAAGAGGCAAGCAAGGTCGGTATCCTGCGCTCGGCCATCATGGCGCGGACCTTCTCGTTCCTGCGCTCGAACGACCTGGTCTACCGCCCGGCGATCCGCAGCTACATGATGGGGGAACAGCCCCCGGCCTTCGACCTGCTCTATTGGAACGGCGACGGCACCAACCTGCCCGCCGCCATGGCCGTGCAGTACCTGCGCGAGCTGTGCCAAAAGAACAGGTTCACCACAGAGGGGATCGAGATCTGCGGCGAGAGGCTACAGATCTCGGATGTGACCCTGCCGATCTGTTCGATCACCTGCGAGACCGACCATATCGCCGCCTGGAAGGCCGCCTATCGCGGCTTCCTGAAGACCGGCGCCAAGGACCGCACCTTCATCGTGTCGCAGTCGGGCCATATCGCGGGCATCGTGAACCCGCCGTCGAAGAAGAAGTACGGCCACTATACCAATGCCGATCTGCCCGACACCCCCGAGGCCTTCATGGAGGGGGCCGAGTTCACCCCCGGGTCCTGGTGGCCCCGCTGGGAGACCTGGTTGCGCAAGCGCTCCGGCACGCTGGTGCCCGCCCGCGCCCCCGGAGATTCGACTCACCCGGCGCTTTGCGACGCGCCCGGGACCTATGTGGCGACCCCGCTGCCCGGCTGAATTGCCCTAGGGTCACCCTGCCCCGCGGCGCGCGCCGATCCGCAAGGCCTTGGCGCGCCTGACATTTCCATACGCTTCCGGCCATTTTTGCTGCGCCGCAGAAAAAATCTTGATTTTCTGCGGCGCAGCATTCATATTCTCCCTAAGATTGAAACGCCGGGGCCAGGGATAGGCGCCGGAAAGGCCAGAAGAGGATGGACTAATGGCAAAGACCCAAGACTTCACCGCGATCATGAAAGACTTCATGGGCGCTTTCCCCGTCGACACTTCCTCGATGGAAGACGCATTCAAGACCCAGGCGACGCTGAATGAAAAGCTGTCCGCCGTGGCTCTGGACGCCGCAGGCAAGTCGACCGACCTGTCGACCAAGTGGACCAAGGAAACCCTGACCAAGATGTCGGAAATGTCCAAGGCCAAGACCGACCCGGCTGACTACGCCAAGGCGATGACCGATTTCGCCTCTGCCTTCGCCGAAATGTCGGCCGAGAACATGGCCGCCTTCGCCGAGATCGCCAAGAAGGTCCAGACCGACACCGTCGAGCTGATGATGGCCGCCGGCAAGGACATGACCGAAGAAGCCTCTGCCGCCGTGCAGAAGGCCACCAAGGACGCCACCACCGCAGCCAAGAAAGCGGCCGCGAAGTAAGCCAAGGTTCCCCTCCCGGGAAATTGCGCCCCTCTCGCTCCTCCCCTTGAAAAGGGCGCGATAACAAAGGGCGGGTCCGCCAGGACCCGCCCTTCCTTTTTGCCCGATGGGCAAGAGCCGCAGCGCCCGGCCCGGCCAGACCCCGGCCAGGCCGCCGGTATCAGAAGCGGAAGGCCATCCGCAGCATCAGCGTCTCGCCTTCCATGTCGCCCCCGGCAAAGCCCAGGAAATCGTCGGCGAAATAGGTGCGCCGTGCCTCGATGCCGACCAGCACCCGTTCGCTGACCTTGAAATCGGCGCCCAGGCCGAAGAAATGGCCGGTCTCGTCGCCGCCCGGCAGCTCCAGCTTGGCCACGCCCAGGCTGACATAGGGCAGCACGCGGCCCAGGTCATAGCCCGCATGGGCCGACAGGTGATAGCGTGCGGTATCGCCCAGGGTGTCGACATTGGCATGATCCAGCGCCAGTTCGCCGCCCAGCACCAGCTTGCCGAAATCGTGGCGATAGCCCAGGAACAGGCCCCGCGTGTCGTGGTCATGGGACACTTCGATGCCGCTTGCCCCAAGCGAGGTATCGGATTGGCCGGTGCCCAGGATGGCGCCGATATAGAATCCGGTCCAATCCACGGCAGGCGCCACCGGCGCCAGGACGGGCTCGGCCGCTACCACCGGGGTTTTCGGATTTCCGGCAAAGGCAGGAGAGGCCAGAAGCCCCAGGCAGAGGGCTGCGCAAGTCGTTCGTAGCATTCAGATATTCACCCATTTAACTAGTGATTAACAACTGGTTCACGAGTCAGTAACCACAGTCGCCCGATCATTTCTAGGCATACGGATAAAGCTGGTTAACAATGCCCGCATCCGTAGTGCCCATCGACATCACCCCGATGAGTTCCTGGGCACTTACAGTGCTTTCTTTTTGCGAAACTGTGATCTAGGCTTTGCTGCAACGCTGCATAACGGGGAGGGATAACCGGTGGCTGATAGTGAATCTCCGCTGCTCATAAAGCGCTACGCGTCACGCCGTCTCTACAACACCGAGACCAGCGACTACGTGACCCTGGAGGATATCGCGGGCTTCATCCGTGCCGGGCGCGACGTGCAGATCGTCGATCTGAAATCCGGCGACGACCTGACCCGGCAATACCTGCTGCAAATCATCGCCGAGCATGAAAGCCGCGGCGAGAACGTGCTGCCGCTGAATGTGCTGACCGACCTGGTGCGCTCCTACTCTTCCTCCGCCGGGTCGGTGGTGCCGCAGTTCCTGGCCGCCTCTTTCGAGATGCTGCGCGACGGGCAGTCCAAGATGATGGAAAACCTGGAAAAGGTGAACCCGATGATGGCCAACATGCCCGGCATCGAAGCGATGCAGGCGCAGCAGGCGGCCTTCCTGAAGGCGATGACCTCGGGCTTTTCCGGCAATTGGTCCGCCCCCGCAGACGACAGCGCCGAAGGCGCCGCCCCTGCCCCGCAGGGCGACGATCTGGACAGCATCAAGAAGCAGCTGGCCGAGTTGCAGACGAAACTGTCGAAGCTCAGTTGAGCGCCGCATAGAACGACGGGCTGCCCATGGCCGACAAATCCGCTACTGCCTCTCCCGGTCGGGTCACCCTCTGGGGGATCGAGGTCTTTGTGGCCACCGCCGAAGAGCGCTCGATCTCTGCTGCGGCGCGGCGACTGGGGGCCAGCCCCTCGGCGGTGTCGCAGCAGCTGACCAATCTGGAAAGCGCCCTGGGCGCCACCCTGCTGCTGCGCCAGACCCGGCCCATTACGCTGACCCGCGCGGGCGAGGCCTTTCGCCGCCGCGCCGAGGCGATCCTGACCGAGGCCGCCCAGGCCCGGGCCGAACTGGCGGTGGCGGGCGCGCCGGTGCTGACCCATCTGCGCCTGGGGGTGATCGAGGATTTCGAGGCCGATGTGACGCCCCGCCTGCTGACCCGGGTGGCGGGCGATCTGGCCGAATGCCGCTTCCTGCTGGAAACCGGCGCCTCGCATTACCTGCATGATCAGCTGGACGCCGAGGCCCTGGACGTGGTGATCGCCGCCGAGATGTCCGAACCCGCCGACTGGGCCGAGGTGCACGACATCCTGACCGAGGATTTCATCGTCGCCACCCCGCCCGGCGCCGTCGATCCCGCCCGCCCGCTGATGGAGCAGCTGAAGGGCCAGCCGATGATCCAGTACACCACGCGCCACTATATGGGGCGGCTGATCTCGACCCATCTGGCACAGCAGAACCTGCGCCTGGATCACCGGTTCGAACTGGACAGCTATCACGCCATCCTGGCGCTGGTCTCGGCGGGCACCGGCTGGACGATCCTGCCGCCGCTGGCCCTGCTGCGGGCGCGGCGGCTGATGCCGAGCCTGGACATCCACCCCCTGCCCTTTGCGCCGCTGTCGCGCCGGATCGTGCTGACCGCGCGCCAGGGGATCCTGTCGGATCTGCCCACCCGTCTGGCCCGCGACCTGCGCGCCCTGTTGCGCCAGATCGAGGCGGAAACGGATCTGGCCGCCTACCCCTGGGTTGCCAACTCGGTGCGCATCGCCGCCGACTGAGGGACGCGCCTACCCTTCCAGTGGATGGAAACAGGCCACGCGCTGTGCGGCGTCCCCCTCCAGTTGCGGCACCGATTGCCCGCAAAGATCCGTGGCGCGCGGGCAGCGCGCCTTGAAGGCGCAGCCCGCAGGCGGGTTCAGCGGATCGGGCAGTTCGGTCTCTTTCCCCTCGGGCGCCGACAGGGCGCGGCCCACGACCGGCGCCGAGCGGGCCAGAAGCTGGGTGTAGGGGTGACGCGGGGCGCGAAAGATCTCTTCGGCACGCCCCACCTCGACCACCGACCCGAAGTAGAGCACCGCGACCCGGTCCGACACCGCCTCGACCACCGCCAGGTCATGGCTGATGAAGAGATAGGTCAGCCCCAGCTTGGCCTTCAGATCGGCCAGCAGGTTCAGCACCTGCGCCTGCACACTGACGTCCAGCGCCGAAACCGGCTCGTCCAGGATCAGGATCTTGGCCTCGGCGGCCAGGGCCCGGGCAATGCCGATCCGTTGCGCCTGACCGCCGGAAAACTCATGCGGGTAACGATCCAGAAACTCTTCGCGCAGATTCACCGAGGCGAAAATCTCGGAAATCCGTTTCTCCCGCTGCGCCCGGTCCAGCCCGTGCAGCCGCTTCAACGGCGCCTCCATCACCTGGCGGATGGTCTTGCGCGGGTTGAGCGACGAGATGGGATCCTGAAAGACATATTGGATCTTCTTGCCGAACTCCGCCGGGTCGGCGTTGTCCAGTGGCGCCCCGCCCAGCTCGATGCTGCCCTCACTGGGGGGCAGCAGGCCGACCAGCATCCGTGCCAGGGTGGACTTGCCACAGCCCGACTCGCCGACGATGCCTAGGGTCTCGCCCTCTTCGACCTCCAGATCCACCGGGCGCACCGCATGGACCATGCCGCGCGGCGCCCCCAGCAGACGCTTGCCCACCGGAAAGCTTTTGGCCAGACCCTCGAGTTTCAGAACCGCGCTCATGCCGCGCCCTCCTTCAAATCGGTTTCCGGCAGATCGGTTTCCGGGTCGATGCAGCGCACGGCACGGGCGCCACGGCCCGCCAGGGCGATCTCGCCCCGGCGGCAGGCGTCCCGGGCCTTCAGGCAGCGCGGCGCGAAGGCGCAGCCGGGTTCCAGCCGATCAACGGCGGGCGGCAGGCCCGGGATCGCCTCGAGCCGTCGGCGGCCGCCGCCCAGCTCGGGCACGCAGGCGATCAGCCGCGCGGTATAGGGATGAGCGGGGGCGGCCAGAACCGCCTCGGTCGGGCCTGTCTCCACAATACGGCCCGCGTACATCACCGCCACCCGGTCGCACAGCTGCGCCACCACGCCGAAGTCGTGGGTGATAAAGACGATGGCCAGCCCGCGCTCGCGGCGCAGGTCATCCAGCAGCGACAGCACCTGCGCCTGCACGGTCACGTCCAGCGCCGTTGTCGGCTCGTCCGCGATGATCACGTCGGGGTCGTTGGCCAGGGCCATGGCGATGCCCACGCGCTGTCGCATCCCGCCCGACATCTCGTGCGGATAGCTGTCGGCGCGGCTTTGGGCATTGGGAATGCGCACCTGTTTCAGCAGATCCACCGCGCGCCGCCGCGCCTCGGCCTTGCCCACCCTGTGGTGCACCAGGATCGCCTCGGCCAGCTGGTCGCCCACCTTGTAAAGCGGATGCAGCGTGGCCAGCGGATCCTGAAAGATATAGGCCACCCGGTCGCCGCGCAGACGCCGCAGGTGATCATAGGGCGCGCCCACCAGATCCTCGCCCTTGTAGCGGGCCGCGCCCCCGGTGATCACACCCGGCGGCGAGGCCACCAGCCCCATCACCGACAGCGCAGTGACCGACTTGCCGGACCCGCTTTCGCCGATGATCCCCAGACATTCGCCCGGCGCCACCCGCAGCGAGACACCGCCCACGGCCTTGTAGATGCGATCCTTGACGTGGAACTGGGTTTGCAGATCCTGCAACTCCAGCACTGCCTCGGGGTCGGTCGAGGCGGGCACCGGCCCCTCGCGCCGCACCTGGGTTGCCGCCATGGGCCGGGTCAGCGCGCCAGAGCGCAGGCGCGGATCCAGCGCGTCGCGCACCCCGTCGCCCAGCAGGTTGATCCCCATGACGATGATCAGGATCATGGCGCCGGGCACGACCGAAGTATGGGGATTGGTGATCAGCGCCGAACGCGCCTCGCCCAGCATCGAGCCCAGATCGGCCTGGGGCGGCTGGCTGCCCAGCCCGAGGAACGAGAGGCCGGCGGTTTCCAGGATCATCCAGCCAATGGTGGTGGACATGGCGATGACGATCACCGGGATCACATTGGGCAGGATCTCGGTCAGGATGATCCGGGTGTGGCCCAGGCCCGCCAGGCGGGCCGCATCGACGAATTCCTTATGCGCCAACCCCACGGTGACGCCCCGGATATTGCGGGCGAAGAAGGGGATGTTGACGGCGGCCACGGCGATCAGCGCATTGACCAGCCCAGGGCCCAGGGCCGCGACGATGGCCAGGGCCAGCAGGATATAGGGAAAGGCCATCAGCATATCGACGGCGCGCATGATCAGATTGTCGGTGCGCCCGCCGAAATAGCCCGCGATGATGCCGATGGCGGCGCCGATCACGGCGGCGAAGATGGCGGCGGCAAAGCCCACGGCGAGGCTAAGCCGGGTGCCGTCCATCAACCGCGCCGCCAGGTCGCGGCCCAGGTGGTCGGTGCCCAGCAGATGCCCCGGCGCCCCGGGTTTCAGAAAGCGGTTGGCGGTATCGGTCACATCCGGGTCGGGCAACGGCAAGAGCGGCGAGATCAGCGCCAGGACGATCACCGCCACCAGCACGATCCCCCCGGCGGCAGCCAGGCGATTGCGGGCGATAAGGCTCAGGAATTGCATATCTCGCGCCCCCTCAGGTCTTGATTCGGGGGTCGAGCAGCGATTGCGCCACATCCACCGCGATGTTGAAGAGCACGTAGCAGGCGGCGACGAAGACGACGCCCCCCTGTACCAGCAGGATGTCACGCTTCAGGATCGCATCCACCAGCATCCGCCCCACCCCGGGCCACTGGAAGACCATCTCGATATAGACCGCGCCGGACAGGACGAAGCCCGCCTGGATGCCCAGGACGGGGATGATGCTGACCATGGCGGCGCGCAGGGCATGGCCCCAGATCACGCGCCCCTCGCCCACGCCCTTGGCGCGGGCGGTGCGGATGAAATCCTGGCGCAGCACCTCCAGCATGGCCGAGCGTGACAGCCGCGCCACCACGCCGGTGGCCACCACCGCCAGGGCCAGGGCCGGCATCACCAGGTGGTCGGCCACATCCCAGAACCCGCCGCCGCCATAGGCCATCTTCATCCCCGAGACGGGGAACCAGCGCAGCTCGACCGCGAAGATCAGGATCATCATCATGCCGAGGAAGAAGGACGGGATCGAGATCCCCAGAAGCACCGCAAAGGTGATCCCCTTGTCGGCCCAGCCGTATTGCCTGGCGGCCGAGATGACGCCCGCCGCGATCCCCAGCACCGCACAAAGGATGAAGGACGTCCCGGCCAGCAAAAGCGTGGCACTGAAACGGTCCGTCACCTCGTCGATGACAGGGCGGTTCAGGCTGAAAGAGGTGCCGAAATCCCCGGTCAGCATATTGCCCAGCCAGATGAAATAGCGCGCCACCAGCGGCGCATCCAGGCCCAGGTCACGGTTGATCTTGGCGACATTCTCGGGCGTGGCATAGGCGCCCAGGATGGCCAGCGCCGGGTCGCCCGGGATCATCGCCATGATCAGGAAGACGATGACGGTAATGCCGAACAGCACCGGCACCGCCGAAAGAAGTCGCTTGAGGATATAGCCGGTCATGCCTTGCCTCCGCTGGGGTCCGGTGGGGGATCTTGGGGCCATGGTGGATTGGCATCCACCCTACGCGGGCGCGCCCCCTGCGCGCAAAGGCCGGGCCGCGCCCAAGGAAACGGGCGGCCAGAGCTACGCCCCGCCGCCGAATCCCGGGCGTAGGGTGGATGCCAATCCACCGTCCCACGCCCGGAACACTCTCACGGACCCAGGGGTCAGTTCTTCACAACGTCCTTCAGCAGCAGGAAGAAGGACGGCTCCAGCGCGAAGTTCTCGACCGCCTCGGAGGTCACCGCGTTCTGCTTCCAGTTCGCCACGAAGAGCCAGGGGGCGTCTTCCTGCACGATCTGCTGCATTTCCTTGTAGGCAGCGGCGCGTTCCTCCTGGCTGGTCGAGACGCGGGCGGTTTCCAGCAGGGCATCGACCTCGGGGTTCGAATAGTAACCCGAGTTGAAGCCCCCCTTGTCCGGCCAGGCCTCCGAGCGCAGCGCCAGATAGGGCAGCGTGTCGGGGTCGTTGGTCATCCAGGCCATTTCGGCCAAGTCCGCCTTGCCCTCCAGCCCGGGGTTCACCTCGCCCAGGAAGGT
Source organism: Pseudooceanicola aquaeponti (assembly GCF_050897975.1). Taxonomy (NCBI): domain Bacteria; kingdom Pseudomonadati; phylum Pseudomonadota; class Alphaproteobacteria; order Rhodobacterales; family Paracoccaceae; genus Pseudooceanicola; species Pseudooceanicola aquaeponti. The sequence continues at coordinate 133,657 of NZ_JBPAXY010000006.1, read as the reverse complement.
GTTCCACTCGTAGGTTTCGATGGCGACGTCAAAGCCCACGGCCTCAAGGTCCGCCTGGATGGCGGTGCCCATGGCCACCGGATCCAGCATCCCCGAGCCGCCTTCGGTGACGTAGAAGGTCAGCGACAGATCCTCGACACCGGACTCCGCCAGCAGCGCCTTGGCCTTTTCGGGGTCATAGGCATAGGGGGTCAGGCTGTCGTCATAGGCCCAGTTGAAGGCGGGCGGGATCGGCCCGGCGGCCACCTCGGCGGTGCCCTCCAGCACGTTTTCCACTAGGGCCTGCTTGTTGACCGCATAGTTCGCCGCCTGGCGCACCAGCTTGTCGGCAAAGGGGCCGTCCTTGGCGTTCAGGATCAGGAACCAGACATGGGGGCCTGCCTGTTCGACCACGGTGAAGTCATCGCCCTGGAATTCCGACAGCGACACCGGCGGCACCTCGACCATCAGGTCGATCCCCCCCGCAAGCATCTCGGCGGTGCGGGTGTTGGCATCGGTGATCGGGCGGAAGACCACCGTCTTCAGCTCGGGCGCGCCATCCCAGTAGTCGGCATTGGCGTTGAGGATCACATGGGTGTTGGATTCCCATTCGGCAAAGGTGAAGGGTCCGGTGCCCGAGGGGTGACGGCCATAGTCGGTGCCGTATTGCTCGACCGCGGCGGGCGAGACGATCAGCCCGGTGGGATAGGCCAGGTTCGACAGGAAGGGCGCGAAGGGGGCGTTCAGGGTGAATTCGACCGTCAGCGGATCGACCACCGTCACCTCTTCGACCGACGAGAAGAAGAAAGCCAGCGGGAAGGGCCCGGTGTTGTGGAAGGGGTGCTCTTCGTCCAGCATCCGGTCAAAGTTGAACTTCACCGCCTCGGCGTCGAAGGCGCTGCCGTCGTGGAAGGTCACGCCCTCGCGCAGGTGGAAGGTGTAGGTGGTGCCGTCCTCGGAAATCTCCCAGCTTTCGGCCAGGGCCGGTTCGACCTCCAGCGTGCCGGACTTGTAGCGCACCAGCCCGTCATAGACGTTCATCAGGATACGGAAGTCGTTCACCGCCGTCACCGCGGCCGGGTCCAGCGCCTTCGGCTCGGCGATCTGGCCGACGATCAGAACGCCCGGCGGCGTCTGCGCCTGAGCGGCACCGCCTGCGCCAAGGGCCAGCGCCATGGTCAAAGCCGTGCCCGAGGCCAGAAGCCCCCGGCGGGTCCAGTTGAGAATTCCCTGTGTCATCTTGCGCCTCTCCTTCGGGTAAGCGGGCCGCTATTGATCATGATAAATTGCACTGAGCCAAATTCTCATGATAAATTCAAGAGGCAAGAAACGACCGGAGGCAGCATGACCTTTTCCATTCTCGTCCGTGACGCGGAAACAGGCAGGATCGGCGGGGCGGCGGCCACCGGCTCGCTTTGCGTCGGCGGATGGGTCCTGCGCGGCCGGCTTGGCGCGGGGATGTCCGCCAGCCAGGGCACCGCGCCCTCGACCCTCTGGGGCGAGGCGGTGCTGGACGAGATGCAGGCCGGGGCCCCTGCCCCCGCCGCGGTGACTGAGGTGACCGCCCCCGATACGGGCCGCGATCATCGCCAGCTCTCGGCCCTTGATCTGCTGGGCAACACCGGCGCCTTCACCGGCGCGGCCTCGGTCCCCGCCTGCGCAGCACTGACCCGGCCAAACCTGGTGGTGGCAGGCAACATGCTCAGCTCCGAAGCGGTGCTGGAGGCGCTGGCCCAGGGCTATGAAAAGGCACGCGGCACGATGCCCGAACGGCTGCTGGCGGCACTGACGGCGGCCGAGGCGGCGGGCTCGGACAGTCGCGGTCTGCTGTCGGCGGCGCTGCTCTGCCTTGGCCCCGACATGGCGCCGCTGAGCCTGCGCATCGACGCCTCCGATTCGCCGCTGGTCGATCTGCGCGCCCTGCATCTGCGCGCCACCACCGGCCTTTACGCCGAATGGGCCGGGCTGGTGCCCACGAAAGAGGCACCCTTCCGCGCGCCAACCGACGCGGATTTCGCCCGGCTGGACGCCGCCCCCACGGCGGACTGAGCGGCCCCGGCAGAGGGGGCGCTGCCCCCGTCTCCGTACCGGAGACTCCCCCGGAGTATTTTCAGCCCGGCGAATGGGAGGGCGTGGGGCGCGGACCGATATCGCGCGCCCTCGCCCCAAAGGCGCCACGCCAACCTTTTCTCATTGCCAAAAATATCCCCGCTAGGGAGGCATCGCCCGGCACGGGCGATCTGCCACATCAGCGGCGGGCGCGAGGTTCAGGCAGTAAGGAAGCGTTTCATCATCTCTGCCTCCTGCCCCTCCATCAGCGCCTCGGCGGTGGCCATGTGATCGGCCATCACCAGCCGCGCCCGGTCCGGGTCGCCCCGGCGCAGCGCGTCGAGCAGTTCCAGCTGGTAGGCCCGGCCCTTTTCCCACAGCTCGGGATTGGCGGGTTCATAGAGGCGGCGATAGATCGTCAGATCGCTAAGGATCTGCGCCATGAAGCCGATGACGAAGCCCAGCAACTCGTTGCGGGCGAACTCGGCCAGCAGCTGGTGGAAGCGCAGCGAGGCCACATGCTGTTCGCGCTCTTCCTCGACGCTGGCCGAGGGGTGGTCGTAGGTTTCCACCACCGCATCCAGCCGCGACAGCTGCGCATCGGTCAGCTTGCCCGCCAGCGAAGCGGCCAGCTCGGGCTCAAGCCAGCGGCGCATCTGGTAGATGTCCTTCAGGGTCAGGTCGCGGAAGTAGAAGTAATTGCCCAGAAGCGCCTGGGCCCGTTCGCGGCTGACCTCATGGACGAAGCTGCCGCCGCCCGGGCCGGTCCGGGTCTTGACCAGCCCCTGGGCCTCGAGGATGCGCATCGCCTCGCGGATCGTGCCCTTGGACATGCCGAAACGGGCGATCATTTCGGCCTCGCCGGGCAGGCGGTCGCCCATGCGCAACCCCTCTTCGACCACGTAGTCCTTGATCGCCTCGGCCACCTGCACGGGCCGCGATCGCCGTTCTGCCCCGTCTGCCACCTGCCGCTGCCCTTCCCCGCGCGCCTGCCCGCGCCGATTTCTCATGATGAATTGCGAGGCTGACGCAAAAAGGGCCGGGACGCAATGCCCGGCCCTTTCGCAGGTTTTGCTGCCGAAGGGGCGCTTACTTCAGCGCCTCGTCGGTGATCGCATGGGTCCAGGCGCCCTCGGGTTCCTTGGTGATGGCGGGGTTTTCCGGGCTGACGGCGGACAGCAGGGTGGCCACGGTCTGCTCGTAGTCGGCCGGGTCCAGGGTACCGTCGGAACCGGCGGTCAGCTTGGCGACCTCGCCCATCATGTATTGCTGGTGCTCCAGCGTCTGGGCGCCGGTCTCGTCGAATTCCAGCACGATCTCGGCGGCCTCATCGGGGTTGGCTTCGGCGTATTTCCAGCCCTCCATCGAGGCGGCGACGAAGCGGACCATCTTGTCCTTGAAGGCCGGGTCCTCGAGGTTCTCTTCCAGCACGTAGAGGCCGTCTTCCAGCATCCCCACGCCCTCTTCGAGGTAGTTGAAGGTCACCAGTTCCTCTTCGGTGATGCCCGCATCCAGGATCTGACCGTACTCGTTGTAGGTCATGGTCGAGATGCAGTCGGCCTGGCCGTTGATCAGCGGATCCGCCGAGAAGGCCTGCTTGATCACCGTCACGCCGTTGTCATCAGCGCCGTCGGTTTCCACGCCCAGCTTCGCCATCCAGGCGTAGAAGGGATATTCGTTGCCGTAGAACCAGACGCCCATGGTGTGACCGGGGAAGTCATCGGTGCTTTCGATGCCCGCGGCCTTCAGGCAGTTCACTTGCAGACCGCCGGTCTTGAAGGGCTGGGCGATGTTGACCAGGGGCACACCGCGTTCGCGCGCCGCCAGGCCAGCGGCCATCCAGGTGGTGATGACATCGGCGCCACCGGCGGCGATCACCTGTTCGGGCGCGATGTCGGGGCCACCGGCCTTGATCGTCACGTCCAGATCGGCCGCGTCGTAGAAGCCCTTGGCCTCGGCCACGTAGTAGCCGGCGAACTGGGCCTGGGTGACCCATTTCAGTTGCAGCGTCACCTCGTCGGCGGCCTGGGCGCCGGCGGCGGTCGCGGTCAGGGCAACGGCCCCTGCGATCCAGTTCTTCATGAGTATAACTCCCTGTTTGGTCTTCATGTTTTTATATGCGCTCTTCAGCGCTGAGACGGGTGCCAATAGGTCACCCAGCGTTCCACCAGAGCGATCGCCCCGTAGAACAGCGATCCCGCCAGAGCGGCGACGACGATCTCGGCCCAGACCATGTCCAGCGCCAATTGTCCCACCGATGTTGAGATACGAAAGCCCATGCCCGCAATCGGCGATCCGAAGAATTCCGCCACGATCGCCCCGATCAGGGCCAGTGTCGATGAAATCTTCAGCCCGTTGAAGATGAAGGGCATGGCGGCAGGCAGGCGCAGCTTCCACAGCCCCTGCCAATAGGTTGCGGCCCAGGTCTTGATCTGGTCGCGCTGCATCTGGGTGGTTTCCTGAAGACCGGCGGTGATGTTCACCAGCATCGGGAAGAAGACCATGATGGTGACCACGGCGGCCTTCGACTGCCAGTCGAAACCGTACCACATGACCAGGATCGGCGCGGTGCCGACGATGGGCAGGGCGGCGACGAAGCTGCCCACGGGCAGGATGCCCCGGCGCAAGAAGTCGCTGCGGTCCACCAGGATGGCCACCACGAAGGCCGCCAGGCTGCCGATGACAAAGCCCGACAGCGCGCCCTTGAGGAAGGTCTGCACGAAGTCGGTCCACAGCGTCGGGATCGAGCTGGCGAAGCGCGCGGCGATCATCGAGGGCGCGGGCAGGATGACCATGGGCAGTTCGAGGCCGCGCACGATCAGCTCCCACATGCCCAGCAGGGTCAGGCCGAAGATCACCGGCACGGCCAGGCCCACGGCGCGGGTGTCCCCGCCCCGGCCATTGGCCAGTTGCACGTTGAGATACCACAGGCCCGCCCAGAGGACGAAGGCGGCGATTACGAGCGTCATTGGAAGCCCTCCTCGATCAGGCGCAGGTCTGCGCAGACCTGCGCCATTGCGCCGTCCCGCGTCATTTCCGCCGGACGGGCCAGCGGCCCGGCCTGCGCCCGTCCGCCCCCCCGGGCGGGCGCAATGCGCCCTCCCGCGGACGGGCCCAGGCCTCGGGTCGGAAAGCGGTTTTCAAATGCCATCTGCATCACCCCAGCCCCATCCGTTTCAGCACGCCACGTTCCAGCAGCCCGATCACCGCCACCAGGCAGGCGGCCAGGATCGCCGTGGCGAAGAGCGCCGACCAGATCTGCACCGTCTGGCCATAATAGCTGCCCGACAGCAGGCGGAAGCCCAGGCCCTGGCCGGTGCCCGAGGGCAGCTCGCCCACGATCGTCCCCACCAGCGACGAGGCCACGCCGATCTTCAGCGAGGCGAAGAGATAGGGCGCCGAGGCCGGGAGGCGCAGCTTCCAGAAGGTCTGGGCCTTGGTCGCCGACCAGGTCTTTACCAGGTCCAGATCCATGGGCGAGGGGCTGCGCAGCCCCTTCACCATGCCCACGACCACCGGGAAGAAGGACAGATAGGCCGAGATCACCGCCTTGGGCACCAGCCCCTGCAAGCCGATCGAGCTGAGGACCACGATGATCATCGGCGCGATGGCCAGGATCGGGATGGTCTGGCTGGCGATGGCCCAGGGCATCACCGACATGTCCATGGCGCGGCTATGCACGATGCCCACGGCCAGCAGGATCCCCAGGCCAGAACCGATGGCGAAACCCAGAAGCGTGGCCGACAGGGTGATCCAGCCGTGGAACACCAGGCTACGCTTCGAGGTGGGGGCCACCTCCATGGTCTGGGCCCAAAGCTCGGTCACCACCTGATGCGGCGCGGGCAGGCGCGGCTTGGCCTGCACCCAGGTATCGGCCCATTGCGCGGGGTTCTTCGCCGCCAGTACGAAGGGCGACATGTCGCGGCGGGTGATCATCCCCTCGGGGCTGACCACGGCGCCCTGCCGCTCGGCGGTCATCAGGGCGAACTTGATGTTCATCGGCACGCAGGCCGCATACCAGAAGGCCATGATCGCGGCGACGACGACGACGACGGGAAAGACGACACGTTTCATCGGCGCCACTCCATCCGCAACTCCTCGACCGTCTCGGGCGGCGCGGGCATCCGGCGCCCGGTCTCGAAGAAGCCTTCGCGAGCATAGAACCGCTGCGCGGCCCGGTTCGGCACATGGGTGTTCAGGCTCAGCCGGTCGCGGCCCTCTTTCGCCTTGTCGAGAAAGGCCTTGCCCCAGCCCTGCCCCCGCGTCCGGCAGTACAGCGCGCCGATATGGCCCGCCTCGGGATCGACGGACATATAGGCCGCCACGGGCGTGCCAATGACCCAGATCTCGCGCGCATCGAAGGCAGCACGGATATGGCCCTCCAGCTCGGCCACCGAATGCAGGCGCGGCATCCAGCCGGTCTCTTCGACCCAGTCGCTGGCCACGGCGGCGCAGGCGGGAATATCCGCCCTGCCCGCCCGGCGTATGGTCACCGCCTCAGTCATAGGCATGACCCGCGCGCAGCCCCTCGCGGACACGATGCGCGATCTCCAGGAATTCCGGCGTATCGCGAATGTCGAGGGGGCGTTCCTTGGGCAGCGGGCTTTCGATCACATCGGTGATCCGCCCCGGCCGGGGCGACATGACCACGATCTTGGTCGAGAGGTACACCGCCTCGGGGATCGAGTGGGTGACAAAGCCGATGGTCTTCTCGGTGCGCGCCCAGAGCTTCAGCAGCTCTTCGTTGAGGTGATCGCGCACGATCTCGTCCAGGGCGCCGAAGGGCTCGTCCATCAGCAGGATATCGGCATCAAAGGCCAGCGCGCGGGCGATCGAGGCCCGCTGCTGCATCCCGCCCGACAGCTGCCAGGGGAACTTCTTGCCGAAGCCGGCCAGGTCGACCAGTTCCAGCACCTTCTCGACCCGCTCCTCCTGGTCCTTCTTGGCGAAGCCCATGATCTCCAGCGGCAGCTTGATATTGCCCGCGATGGTGCGCCAGGGGTAGAGGCCTGCGGCCTGGAAGACATAGCCATAGGCGCGGGCGCGCCGTGCCTCCTCGGGGCTCATCCCGTTGACGGTCAGCTTGCCGCCCGTGGGCTCTTCCAGCGCCGCGATGCAGCGCAGGAAGGTGGTCTTGCCACAGCCCGAGGGGCCGATGAAGCTGACGAAATCACCCTTGTTGATCTCCAGGTTCACATCACGCAGCGCGTGCACGGGCCCGTCGTTGGTCTGGAAGGTCAGATCGAGATGCTTTGCCTCAATAACAGGTACTTGCGTCACAAAGCTGTCCTCAGATCCCGGCCGGAATGTTCAGCGGATCACGCTGCACAGAGCGCGGGCTGTTCAGTTCCTTCCACTTCGACATGGCCTTGGCGGCCGAGCTGAAGGCGGGACGCGGCACGAAGCGGCCCCGGCCCGGCTGCGGCTGGCTGTTCTGCCCCCAGGCCCAGATGACCTCGCCACGCGACAGGGTGTAACGCGCCTGGGCGCTGACCTCGACGCCCTCGAAGACGTTGTAGTCGATGATCGACTTGTGGTTCGAGGCACTGATCGTGCGGGTGATCTTCGGATCCCAGACCACGATATCGGCATCCGCCCCGGGCATCAGCGCGCCCTTCTTGGGGTAGATGTTCAGGATCTTGGCGATGTTCGAGGAGGTGACGGCGACGAATTCCTCGGGCGTCAGGCGGCCGGTTTCCACGCCGAAGGTCCACAGGACCGCCAGGCGTTCCTCCAGCCCGTTGGTGCCATTGGGGATCTTGGTGAAGTCGTCCAGCCCCATCTTCTTCTGCTCGGAGGAGAAGGCGGCGTGGTCGGTGGCCACCACCTGAAGAGAGCCCGATTGCAGACCGGCCCACAGGCCTTCCTGATGCTCCTTGCCGCGGAAGGGCGGCGACATCACGCGCTGCGCCGAATGCAGCCAGTCTTTCGACAGGTATTCGTCGTCATCCAGGGTCAGGAACTGCGCCAGCGGCTCGCCATAGACGCGCATCCCCTTCTGGCGGGCGCGGCGGATGGCCTCATGGGCCTGCTCGCAGCTGACGTGGACGATATAAAGGGGCGTGCCTGCGGCATCGGCGATGGTGATCGCGCGGTTGGCGGCCTCGCCTTCGAACTCGGGCGGACGCGAGCGGGCGTGCCATTCGGGGCCGGTCTTGCCCTCGGCCAGGAACTTCTTCTGCATCAGGTCCACCAGGTCGCCGTTCTCGGCATGGACCATGGGCAGCGCGCCCAGTTCACGGCAGCGCGCGAAGGAGGCGAACATCTCGTCGTCCTCGACCATCAGCGCGCCCTTGTAGGCCATGAAGTGCTTGAAGCTGTTCACGCCGTTGTCGACGGCATATTTCATCTCGTCAAAGATCAGCTCGTTCCAGCCGGTGATCGCCATGTGATAGCCGATGTCGGAACAAATCTGCGGCGCCGACTTGCGGTGCCATTCGTTGATCGCGTTCTTGATCGACCCGTCGGCGCCCGGCAGACAGAAGTCGATCAGCATCGTCGTGCCGCCACAGGCCGCAGCCCAGGTGCCGGACTCGAACGTCTCGGCGGCGGTGGTGCCCATGAAGGGCATTTCCAGGTGGGTATGCGGGTCGATACCGCCGGGGATCACATAGGCGCCTTCGGCGTCGATATATTCATCGCCCTTCAGGTCCTCGCCGATCTCCAGGATCGTCTCGCCCTCGATGGCGATATCGGCCTTCCACTGACGGTCGGCGGTCACCACGATGCCGCCCTTGATAACCTTGGTCATAGATGTCTCCCTGTGTTCGCCCCGCACCCGGCCCGGCCCATTTTCTGGCCTGAAATATCCCGGGGGAGGCCGCGCCCGAAGGCGCGGTCGGGGGCAGAGCCCCCTTTCGCGTTCCGGTTCGTGTTATTCGACGATTTCAGCCGTTTCGACGACAGCGTGCAAGAGCACATCTGCCCCGGCGGCAGCCCATTCCGGGCTGATCTCTTCGGCCTCGTTATGGCTCAGCCCGCCCACGCAGGGGCACATGATCATCGTCGCGGGCGCCACCTTGGCGGCCCAGCAGGCGTCGTGACCGGCACCCGAAATAATGTCCATATGGCTGTAGCCCAGGGTCTCGGCGGCGCTACGCACCTTCTCGACCAGTTCCGGCGCAAAGGTCACCGGGTCGAAATGGCCCACGGCCTCGACCGAACAGCCGACGCCCAGCTCGTCGCAGATCGCGGCGGCGCGTTTCTCGATCTCGGCGCGCATCCGGTCCAGCTTGGCCTGGTCGGGGGTGCGGATGTCGACGGTGAAAACCACCTTGCCCGGCAGCACGTTGCGCGAGTTCGGGCTGAACTGCATCTGGCCGACGCCACCCACGGCATTGGGCTGTTCGCCCATGGTGACCTCCTGGACCATCTCCAGGATGCGGCTCATGGCCAGGCCCGCGTTGACGCGCATCGCCATGGGGGTAGAGCCGGTATGGGCCTCTTTCCCGGTCAGGGTGAACTCCAGCCACCACAGACCCTGGCAATGGGTGACCACGCCGATGCTTTTTTCTTCGGCCTCCAGGATCGGGCCCTGTTCGATGTGATATTCGAAATAGGCGTGCATCTTGCGCGCGCCCACCTCTTCCTCGCCCTTCCAGCCGATCCGCTGCAACTCGGCCCCGTAAGAGGCGCCTTCCAGATCGGTGCGGTTATAGGCGTAGTCCAGCGAATGCACGCCGGCGAAGACGCCCGAGGCCAGCATGGCGGGGGCGAAACGCGCGCCCTCTTCGTTGGCCCAGTTGGTGACCACGATCGGGTGCTTGGTCTTGATGTCGAGGTCGTTCATCGTGCGCACGACCTCCAGCGCGGCCAGAACGCCCAGCACGCCGTCGTATTTGCCGCCCGTGGGCTGGGTGTCGAGGTGGCTGCCCACATAGACCGGCAGCGCCTCGGGGTCGGTGCCCGGGCGGGTCATGAACATGGTGCCCATCTGGTCAACGCCCATGGTGCAGCCCGCGGCCTCGCACCATTCCTGGAACAGCTTGCGCCCCTCGGCGTCTTCATCGGTCAGGGTCTGGCGGTTGTTCCCACCCGCCACGCCGGGGCCGATCTTGGCCATCTCCATCAGGCTGTCCCACAGCCTTTCCCCGTTGATTTTCAGGTTTTCTCCGGCTGCGGGCATGACTTGGCCTCCAAAGCTTGCTGTCGTCCTTTTGACCACTTGGTCAAACGACACGCTAGCAGAGCGCCATGATCAGTCAAGAAAACCCCCGCCGCAGAGGCAGGCCTGCGCCCGAACAATGCGCAAAGTGCCTATTGGATCAGCGCTGGACATCCCCGCCTGACCGGTCAAAAAATATGACCCGGAAAAACACCTGCAAACATCGCCGGCGGGGGCCTCTCCCCACAGCCCCTCGGCACAGGAAAAGAGCAGAACCGCATGACGCAACCGGTCGCCCGCACCCGAATCCAGCGCAAGAACATCGCCCTGATCTCCGAGGCCGCGCTGTCGGTCTTCTCGACCTACGGCTTTCGCGGCTCGACCGTCGATCAGATCGCCCGCGAGGCGGATCTGTCGAAACCCAACCTGCTGTACTACTTCCCCTCGAAAGAGGCGATCCACCGGCACCTGATGTCCACGCTGATGGAAACCTGGCTGGACCCGCTGCGCGAGCTGACCGACGATGGCGAGCCGCTGGACGCGATCCTGACCTACATGCGCCGCAAGCTGCAAATGAGCCGTGACCATCCGCGCGAAAGCCGCCTGTTTGCCAATGAGATCGTCCAGGGCGCGCCGCGCATCCTGGAAATGCTGGAAACCGATCTGCGCGACCTGGTGGATGAGAAGGCGGCGATGATCCAGGGCTGGATGGACGCGGGCCGCCTGGCGCCCGCCGATCCTTACCACCTGATCTTCTCGATCTGGTCGCTGACCCAGCATTACGCGGATTTCGACGTGCAGGTGAAGGCGGTGCTGGGGCCGCAAAAGCCCGATCCCTTCCCCGAGGCCGAGGCCTATCTGACCACGCTCTTTACCCGGATGCTGACCCCCTGATCGCGCCCCGCTAATCGCTGCCGCCGGGATCGACGCCGATCTCGTCCATATAGGCGCGCACGCAGGATTGCACATGGCGGAACCGGTCGCCGCCCAGATGGGTGCCGCCGAACCAGCGGGTGACGATCACCACATGGCCCTCAAGGCCCGCGCGCTCCAGCATCCGCAGGATCACCATTCCCGCACCCGCCTCGCCGTCGTCGGCCTTCACCGGCTCGCCGGGCAGCAAGAGGGCCCAGGTGTTGTGCGTGGCCTTGGCGAACTTCTTCTTCCGCTTCAGCACCTTTACAAGCGCCTCGGCTTCGGCCCGGCTGGCGGCAGGCCCGCCGGACACCGCGTATTTGGAGCCCCGGTCGCTCAGCACCCCGTCCAATATCGTCAGATCGCTCATGCCTTTCCCCTGCCCCGCCGTCGCGCCCTTGGCAAGCCCCGGCGCCACAGGCCGCCGCTGCGCCTTCGTCTCTCTATTCGATGGCCGGAAATACTCCGGGGGGAGGCGCGGCCTGCCGCGACGGGGGGCAGAGCCCCCCTTCCCCCTCTGCCTGTCGCCCCCTGGCGACGGGGGGGCAGAGCCCCCCTTCCCCTCGACCTGTCGCCCTCCGGCGACGGGGGGCCGGGCATGAAAAAGGCCCCGAAGGGCCCGCGCGCCTCTCTGGGCGCAGATCGCTGTCAGGGCAGAATGTGGGGCGACCGCTGTCTCTGGCCGCCCCGCAACAGACGGCCTGTCACTTCACGATCAGGAAATTGTCCAGGGACTCGCCCCGGGCCAGCGCTTCCTTGATCCAAGCGGGCTGGCGGCCACGGCCGCTCCAGGTTTGCGTGGCGTCCTCGGGATTGCGGTATTTCGGCGGGTTCACTTTCGCTTTGCGTCCGGTCTGGCCGGTCAATTCCGAAAGGCTGAAGCCCATCTCGGCCGCCTTGGCTTCCAGTTCGACCAGCGCCGCTTTGCGCTGACGTTCTTCATAGGTCTTGATCGCCGTCGAAACACGGGTTTGCAGCTTCTTCAGATCTCCCAGGGACAGGGAATCCAAATCAATGTCCAGCATAATCACACATCCTTTACGCTTGGGGAAAGGAGACTTCCCGTCACCCATTCCGCCTCTTACACCAATGATTTTGGAATGAGCAACCAGAACCTATATAAATTCCATTAACAAAGGAGGCTTTCGGATCGAAACCCCGGATCGCCTACTTTCCCGCCATTCACCTGACGCTGAATTTCGGCAAAAAGGCGCCGGGCGGAAAGACCGCCCGGCGCCTGTCTGTCAATCATAAGATCCGGGGAGACGCGAAAAAGCGCCAGGTATTAACTACTTGTTTTTGATACCCAAACGCTCGACCACGTTTTCAATCATCCGCATTCCCGCATCCTGGCCAAGGGACATGATCGATTCCGGGTGGAACTGCACAGCGGCCATGGGCAGGCTGCGATGCTCGACCCCCATCACGATTCCGTCATCCGTCCGCGCCGTGACTTGCAGGTCTGCGGGCAAGGTCTCTTCCACGGCGTGAATCGAGTGGTAGCGCCCAACCGTCACCTCTTCGCCCAGACCCGCGAACACGAGGCCGGGTTCCGAAATACGAATACGCGAGGGTTTGCCATGCATCGGCTCGTCCAACTGACGCAATTCAGCACCAGCATATTCGCAAATGGATTGCAGCCCAAGGCAGACGCCAAATAGCGCCAGATTACGATCCAGACACTTGCGAATGGTATCAGCCGTTCCAAAGTCTTTCGGGCTGCCGGGCCCCGGAGAAAGCACAACGAGATCCGGATCGAATTCATCGAACAATTGTTCAACAACGGGCGTACGCGTTGTCATTACCTCGGCGCCGGTCTGACGGAAATAGTTCGCCAGGGTGTGCACGAAGGAATCCTCGTGATCGACCAGAAGGATCCGCCGCCCCTGGCCACGCGGCAGGCGAGTGCCATCGCCGGCGCCCTCGTTGCTGCCGCGATCCCCGCGAATGGCGGCGCGCATGGCGCTGGCCTTCAATTCGGTCTCGGCCTCTTCGGCCTCGGGATCACTGTCATTGAGAAGGGTGGCGCCCGCGCGCACCTCGGCGACACCGTCCTTGATGCGAATGGTGCGCAGGGTCAGGCCGGTATTCATGTCACCATTGAATTGCACCGCCCCCACGGCCCCGCCGTACCATTTGCGGGTGCTCTTCTCGTGCTTCTCGATAAAGCGCATGGCCCAGAGCTTTGGCGCGCCGGTGACAGTCACCGCCCAGGTATGGCTGAGGAAGGCATCCATGCTGTCCATCCCCTCGCGCAGGCGCCCCTCGATATGGTCGACCGTGTGGATCAGCCGCGAATACATCTCGATCTGACGCCGCCCGATCACCCGCACGCTGCCCGGCTCGCAGACCCGGGACTTGTCGTTGCGGTCGACGTCGGAACACATGGTCAGCTCGCTTTCATCCTTCTTGGATTGCAGCAGGGTCAGGATCTGCTCGCTGTCCTCGATGGCGTCGCGGCCACGCTTGATGGTGCCCGAGATCGGGCAGGTCTCCACCCGGCGCCCGGTGACCCGCACGAACATCTCGGGGCTCGCGCCCACCAGATATTCCTGCTCGCCCAGGTTCATGATGAAGCCGAAGGGCGCCGGGTTGATCTTCTTCAACCGCTCATAGATCGCCGAGGGGCTGTCCTTGCAGGGTTCGTAGAAGACCTGGCCCGGCACCACCTCGAACAGGTCGCCGCGGCGGAAGCTTTCCTTGGCGTCGACCACCAGCTTGGCGTATTCGCCCGGCACATGATCGCCGCGCGGCACATCCGACGGCCCCTGCACGAAGGGCTCGGCCTCGATGCCGCCCGCCAGGCCTTCGGTGCTCAGCTCGCCCGCGGCGAACTCATAGCGATAGCGGGTGGTGGTGGTGGAATAGTGGTCGCTGACGATGATGTCATCGGCCAGGAACAGCACCAGGTCGCGCTGATCCTCGGGGCGTTCGCGGGCGAAGTCGATCGGCTCGAACTGGAAGGCCAGATCATAGCCGAAGGCACCGTAAAGGCCCAGATGCCCGTCCTCGTCGCTGAAGAACAGATCGACGATGCGCCGCAGGACAGAGAAGACCGAGGGCGCGCGCGAGCGTTCCTCCTCACTGATCACCCGGTCGGGCTTGCGGATGGTCAGGGTGATCTCGTCGGCGCTGATCGCCGCCGTCTCGATGGCCGTCTCGCCGTCCAGCGCGGGGGCGATGATCTGCAACAGGACCCGGCCCCGCCCGTTCAGCGCCGCGATGCGCATCGCCCGGCCGCGCGCCTCGACCACCAGGGGCGGTTCGGCGAACCCGAAATCCCAACGGGTGTAGCGGCCCGGGTATTCGTAGTTGGACGACAGAAGTACGCCCCGGTAGCTGTCCAGCCGGCGGGCCAGCGCCTCGGTGTCGCTGGGGTAAACCCCCGGCATCTCCTTGCGGGTGACGCGCACGCCCCCCTTGGTTCGGAAGGTCAGGTCAGTCATGTTCGCTTCTCTTGGCAGGGGCGGCGCACGGGGTCTGCGCGCGAGGCGATCGGGCCGGGGCCGCCGGAAAATGGAAAAAGGCTCAGCAGGGCGATGGTGTTACCATCGCCAGGAAAGCGGCCAGAATTGCCATCGCTTCCCGAGCATTGCGTCCTTCATCCTCTCCTGGCCCGCGCGGGGCCGAAAACGCCGTCTTCGCCCCCCGTCGCGGCAGAACGCCGCCCTCTCGGGCCAAGACCCCTTGTATGTCCGCTGGCAGGCCGCGCATGTCAAGCCTCGGGCTTGTCGCGGGCGGCCGCGCGTGCGAGGCGAGGGAAAGGCCCGACCCCCGCAAGCCCCGAAGGAGACGCCCCATGCCCGCCACCGCCGCCCTGCCGCCCCTGCCCGACCGCCCGCTGTCCGTCTGTGTCGTGGGCGCGGGCGCCATTGGCGGCACCATCGCCGCCAAGCTGGCCCGCGCCGCCCAGACCGCCGGTCTGGCCCAGGTCTCGGTGGTAGCGCGCGGCGCCCATCTGGCGGCGATCCAGGCCCAGGGCCTGCGCCTGACCACCCCCGAGGGCAGCCAGGTCGTGCCGGTCACCGCCACCGATGACCCCGACAGCCTGCCGCCGCAGGATATCGTCATCACCGCGCTGAAGGGCCATCAGGTGCCCCCCATGGCCGAGAAACTGGGCCGCCTGCTGGCGCCGCAGGGTCGCCTGGTGGCGGTGGTGAACGGGGTGCCCTGGTGGTATCCGATCCGCGACGGTGCAGGCGGGCTGAAGGGCGCCGAAGAGGTCGATCCCGGCGGCGTCCTGTGGCGCGAGATCGGCCCCGCCCGCGCCATCGGCGCCATTGCGGTGATCGGCGCCACCCTGCCCGAGCCGGGCCATGTCGAGGTCAATATCGACGGCCACTTCGACCTGGGCCGCCTGCCCGGCGAGGACCGCGCCGATGTGGACCGTCTGGCGGCGATCTTCGAAGCGGCGGGCCTGGCCACGAAACAGACGCAACCCTTCCAGAACGCCCTCTTTTCAAAGCTTTACGCGAACTGCGGTTTCAATTCCGTCTGCGCCCTGTCGCGGGCGCCGATGAACCGGATGCTGACCGATCCGGTGCTGTTTGCGCTGACCCGCGACATCATGCTGGAGGTGGCGGCGGTGGCCCGCGCCGAGGGGGCCGAGCTGCTGGAAGACCCCGACGCCCGCCTGGCCCGGGCGCGCGACGGCGCGGCCTTCAAACCTTCGACCCTTCAGGATCTGGAGCGGGGCCGCGCGATGGAGATCGAGCCGATTTTCGGCGCCACCCTGGCCGTGGGCCGCAGCCATGGCATTCCCATGCCGAAGCTGGCGCTGGCCACTGCCCTGCTGCGCAGCATCCAGCGCGAGGCCGGTTGAAAGCGGGGGACGGGCCTTTGGGCCCGTGCCTTCGGCGGGGATATATCTGGCAAACGAGAAGACGGGGGCGGGACGCCCCGACGCGGGCCGGTTGCAAAGTGCAAACCGGCCCTTTGCAAAGCGCGCGCCTTAGCGCAGACCGTCGAACTTGCTGATCTGGTCCGCTTCGAGACCGCCCAGGCGGGAATGGATGCGCGGGCCCTTGGCCATGGTCAGCACGTAAAGAACCTCATCCGCGCGCGGGCCTTCGGGCAGCCCCACTTCCATGGCGTCGAAATGCGAGCGCACATAGGCGGCATTGGTATGGCCCAGGGGCACGTCCAGCCGGGTGCCCGGCCCGCCCTGTTTCTTGGACGAGGGCACGATGGCCAGCGATTCGCCCAGCACTTCGCGCATGGAATAGCCGCCCGCCACATGCCACAGCGCGGCATGTTCCAGCTCGCCCGCCTCACCGACGATGGCGCCCTTGCCGTAGGAATCGATCCCCTCAACGCCGCCCATGGCCTCGACCAGCTTGCGCGCCATGGCCAGGCCGACCGGCTTGAGGTCTTCCATCGCCTGGGTCAGGTCCTCTTGGTAGATGCCCGCATAGGGGTTCTTGACCAGGGCCAGCACCGCGCCGCGTAGGCGCGGGCCGCTGACCGGACCGCCGTCATGGTGGATCTCTTCCAGAACGATCTGCGTCTTGCGCAGGGTAAATTCGGCCATCGGGCCCTCCATCTGTTGGGACGCGCGGGGCGCGCGCCCGTCTCCTCCACCCGGGGTCAGCCGGGCAACATTTCAACCATTGCGCCGGTGGTGCGGACCTGCCCGGCCAGCGCCAGATGCGCCGCGCCGATCAGGCCGCGGGCGCGCAGATCCTCGGCATAGGCCAGGCCCGCATCCAGCGCCCTTGCCACCTCTTCCGGGCTCAGGGGGCCCAGGTCAACCGTGACGGGCCGCGTCCCCAGGTCGCTGTCGGGGCTCAGCTCGGCCGCGGGCCGCCGCGTCACCGCCGGATGGCCCGGCAGATCGACGCGGTTGGCGATCATCGTCGCCGCCGCATCCGCCACTGCCGCGCCGCGCGCCAGCACGGTGACCGCATCGGCGATGCCCAGCGAATGGCTGCGCCCGCCGCGACCAGAGGTGGCACAGCCGCGAAAGGGCGCCTCGGGCGGCAGGGTCATCTGGCCGCCGGGCAGCGCCAGGCGCATCCCCTCGGTGCCCGGCGTCCAGGCGATGTCGCCGCCGTTGTTGACCCAGAGCTTGGCCCCGGGCGCGACGGCGGCCATCGCCGCCAGGATCTCTTCGGCGACGCTGCCCGCCACGGCGGCCATCGGGGTGATGAACTCCGGCGCGAAGGGGGCCACGGCGGCGCACATCCGGGCGGCCACCGGCCCCCGGCCCTGCCCGCCTGCGCGGCGCAATTCGGGCAATTCGGCCACCAGTTCCTCGAGCAGCCCGTCGAAGCGGGCCATGGCGGCCCGATAGGCGGGCGCGCGCAGCGCGCCTTCGGCAAAGCAGATCAGGTCGATCGGCCCGGCGTTGAGGTGCAGCCGCACCCCGTCGGGCAGCAGCCCGGCCTGCATCAGCCGGCCTTCTTGCTGTCGCCCGGGAAGGGGGTGACCTTGGGCCCGCGCACGGCGTCCCGGCCCAGGGCGCGGAACTCGTTATGGTATTCGCCCCCCCGTTCCAGCACGTCGCGGATCGGCCGGATCGCGCCATCATGGCCGCCCAGACCCACGTAAAGGTCGCGCGGCATGGTGAATTCCAGCGGCGCCACCAGCGCGGGCGTGGGCACATAGCCGAAAGAATTCTGCGGCATGTCCAGCACATTGGCCATGACGGTGATGCCGCCACCGGGCCAGAGGAAGACCTCGGCCCCGCCCAGGGTCACCTTGGCCTCGCCCGCCTGCACGGCGCGGGTCAGGCGCACCGGGTTCTGGGTCACGCCAGAGCGCAGGGAACCGCCGGCACCGGCGCAGAACATCACCGTGCAAAGCGCCGGTTCGCAGTTTTCCTCGATCAGCGCGACAGAGGCGGCCAGGGCCTCGGGCATGGGGGCGGGCTGCGGCACCAGATCCTCGTCCAGCACGTAATAGGCGGCGTGTTCGCCGGTGGTCGAGACCATCATCAAGGTCAGACCCGGGCGCGCGCCCTTCTTTTCCAGCCATTTGTCGAGGATGGTCAGCGGATCCTGAATATCCGTCCCGCCCCAGCCCAGGCCCGGTTCGGCCACCTGGAAATAGCGCCCCGGGGTCGAGCGGCGGCCCTTGATGCGAATGCCGGTATCGGGCCAGCCGATGACCTTGCCCGCCTGGTGCTCAGAGACGACGCCGGTGATATGGTCGTCGACCACCACCACCTCGTCCACATGGCCCTGCCATTGGGTGGCGAACATACCGATGGTGGCCGAGCCGCAGCCGACGCGCATCCGGGTTTCGGGCTTGCCATCGACGATGGGCGCCTGGCCTGCCTGGACGATCACACTCGATCCGCCCTCGATCTCCAGCTCGACCGCCTCGCCGTTGCACAGGGCCATCAGGCTGTTGCAGGTGACGCGGCCCTCGGCCTTGGAGCCGCCGGTCAGGTGATCCACGCCCCCCAGCGACAGCATCTGGCTGCCGTATTCGCCGGTGGTCACATGGCCGATCACCTCTCCCCCGGCGCGCACGGGCGCGGTTTCGTCGCCCAAGTGGCGGTCGGTGTCGATCTTCACCTTGACGCCGCAATAGGAATAGATCGCCTCGGTCACCACGGTGACGGTATCGACGCCCTCGACCTCGCGGCTGACGATGAAGGGGGCGGGTTTGAAATCGGGATAGGTGGTGCCCGCGCCCACGCCCGAGACGAACAGATCCTTGCCCGGCACCATCTTGCCTTCCCAATCCTCGGAGGGGGCCAGGAAGGGGCGCACCTCTTGCCCGGCAGCCAGCGAGCGGTCCAGCACGGTCACCGGGTCACAGCGCACGATCTTGCCGTTTTCATTGGCGTAGCGGTCACAGGCGCCGGTCCGTCCCTCGGCCACGTAACACATGACAGGGCAGGCATCGCATCTGATCTTGTCCACGGGCGCCATTCCGGACATCCTTTCAACAGTGGTCTGCAACCGCCGCCCCAGAACAGAGCGTCCGGCATGGGACGTGAAAACGCAGCTTTCACGTCACGTCACATTCGTTCGTATACAAATGGTATTGACTCAGATCCCGCGCGGGTGTCAATGCCTTTCCAGATCACCGATAGATTGAATCGATCCCCTTTGACCGAGAGACCATTTTCCATGCATTACGATTTTTCCGATGAGGCCGCGGCCCGGTATCGCCTGGATGAACAGGTCGGTTTCCTCATGCGCAAGGCAAGCCAGCGTCACCTGTCGATCTTCTCGCAAAGCCTGTCGGCCCTGACGGCAACGCAGTTCGCCGCCCTGGCGAAGCTGTGCGAGTTGGGCCCGACCTCGCAGAACGCCCTTGGCCGCGCCACGGCAATGGATGCGGCGACGATCAAGGGGGTGGCCGACCGGCTGCGCGCCCGCGATCTGGTTACCGCCGAGCCCGACCCCGTCGACCGCCGCCGCCACTACCTGATCCCGACCGAGGCCGGTCGCGCCCTTTACGCAGAGCTGGCCGGCGCCGCCCTGGCGATCAGCGAAGAGACCCTGGCCCCGCTCAGCGACAAGGAAAAGGAAACCCTTCTCTCTCTGCTTGCCAAGATGGGCTGATCCGCCAGGGCCCGGCACGGCCCGGCGTTGATCCCATGCCACCACTCACGAAGACCGATGGCAGAGAGGTGTGTCGCCCCGTTTTCCACTCAGGTATCGGGGAGTGACGGAGCCCGCCCGAAGCGAAAGCTTCGGGCGGATCTGTTTTTGCCACCCCGGAACGGCATCGGGTGCGCGCCCCGGAGGACGGCCCGGGATCATCCGGCCAAGAAAAAGGCCCCCGTGGGGGCCTTTCTTGAACTCTGCGGCAGGGGCTCAGACCCCCAGATGCGCCCGCAACCGGGCCTCGCCCGGGGCGATCTCCGCCTTGGTGAAATCCTCGGCATTGCGGCCCATCTCAATGACGCTGATCCGGTCGGCCAGTTCCAGCACCGCGTCGATGCGCTGCTCCACCAGCAGAACCGCCAGCCCCTTGTCGCGCATCTGCACCATGACCTGGCGGATCGCCTCGATCATCGAAGGTTGCAGCCCCTCGGTCGGCTCGTCCAGCAGCAGCAGCTTGGGCCGCAGGCAGAGCGCCCGGGCGGTGGCCAGCATCTGCTGCTCGCCGCCCGAAAGCGTCCCCGCCCGCTGGCTCATCCGCTCACCCAGACGCGGGAACAGCTCCAGCATCTCATCGCGGGTCTCGCGGCGCAGTTTCGCGTCCTTCGGACCGGCGCCCAGACCGATCTCGATATTCTGCGCGATGGTCAGCTCGGAAAAGAGCCGCCGCCCCTGGGGCACATAGCCCACACCCGCGCCCGGCACCTTGTAGGCCGGCAGCTGCGCCAGGTCGGTGTCGTCCAGGACGATCCGGCCAGCTTCGGCCTTCACCAGCCCCATGATCGCCTTCATCAGCGTGGTCTTGCCCGCGCCGTTGCGGCCCATCAGAACCGTGATCTCGCCCGCCTCGGCCGTCAGCGCCACATCGCGCAGGATCGTTGCCTGGCCATAGCCTGCGGTCAGCCCGTCAATCTTCAGCATCACGCCTCCTCGCGGCTTTCTTCGGTGCCCAGATAGGCGGCCTGCACCGCCGGGTTGGCGTGAATCTCGGCCGCCGTGCCCTGGGCCAGCACCTCGCCGAAGTTCAGCACGGTAATGGCGTCGGCCAGTTCCATCACCACCGACATGTTGTGTTCGATCAGCAGGATGGTGGTTTCCGCCGACAGCTCGCGGATCAGCGCCTTGAAAGCGGCGATCTCGCTTTCTGCCAGGCCCTGGGTCGGCTCGTCCAGGATCAGCAGGCGCGGCTTGGCGGCCAGGCCCATGGCGATCTCCAAAAGGCGCTGGTGGCCATAGCTGAGATCGCCCGCCACGTCCCCCGCCCGGTCGCCCAGACCGACGCGGGTCAGGGCCTGGGCCACCACCTCTTCTACCTTCGCCTTGTCGCGGCCCAGCTTGCGCCGGGCGGCCAGTGCAACGTTCTCGTGGCAGGTCAGCCGGGCGAAAACGCTGGTGATCTGGAAGGTATAGCCCATGCCCGCCGCCACGCGTTTATGCGCGGGCATCTCGGTCACGTTCTGGCCGTCGAACCAGATCGCCCCGTCGGTCGGTTCCAACCGGCCGATCAGCATCGACACGAAGGTGGTCTTGCCCGCGCCATTGGGCCCGATCAGCGCATGAACCTGGTTCTTGACCAGCGAGAAGTCGATGTCGTGATTCGCCCGAAGCCCGTCAAAGGACTTGCCCAGCCCCTCGGTCGACAGGATCACGTTACGCTCGTGTTTCATGGCAGATCCTTCCAGAAGCGGCGGCGGATCTCGCCCACGATGCCCTGGGGCGCGAAGAGGGTCAGCGCCACCAGCACCACGCCCGCGATCAGCATGTAGGCCTCAGTCACCCCCGAGGCGATGTCGTTCAGATAGGTCATGAACAGCACCCCCACGAAGGGCCCCAGCACGGTGCCCGCGCCGCCCAGCAGCACCCAAAGCAGGGCGAAGATAGAATATTGTACGCCCGCGAAACTGGCGCCCACATAGCCGAACATGGTGGCATAGGCCCCGCCCGCGGCGGCCGAGATCGTGCCCGAGATCACCAGCGCGGCCAGCTTGCGCCCTCCGGTGTCATAGCCCAGCAGGCGGGCGCGTTCCTCGTTCTCGCGCAGGGCCACCAGGACCCGGCCGAAGGGATGGCGCACCAGCCACAGCGACAGCATCAGCACGATCGAGAACAGCGCCCAGGCCAGCAGATAGCGCGTACCCTCGTCGCTGAGGTCCCAGGATCCGATGGCCCGCATGTCGCCGGGGATCACCAGCCCGTCGTCGCCGCGGGTGTATTCGCTGAAGTAGAGGATCACCAGATAGGCGGCCTGGGCGAACATCAGCGTCACGATCATGAAGCTGACGCCCTCTGTCCGCAGGGCCAGCAGCCCTACCACCAGCGCCAGCAGGGCGCCACAGCCCAGGCCGATCACCCAGGCGGGCAGCGCCGGAATGGCGAAATGATAGCTGGCGATGCCGACGCCATACATGCCCGCGCCAAAGAACATGGCATGGCCCAGCGACAGCAGGCCGGTATAGCCGAAGGCGATGTTGTAGCCGATGGCATAGACCGCCAGCACCATCACCCGGGCAAAGATGCCGTGGTGATAGGCAGGCAGGATGAAATGCAGCGCAAAGAGGCCCGCGATCAGGCCCAGGTGCAAGGTCAGGTCACGTCTGGTCATCGGCTTTTCACCCCGAAAAGGCCCTGGGGCCGGAAGACCAGCACCAGCGCCACGGCCAGCGTGGCAATGATCTTGGCCAGGGTCGGCGTGAAGAAGACCGAGATGATGCCGTCGGACATGCCGATCAGCACGGCCGCCACCACGGTGCCTGCCAGGCTGCCCAGCCCGCCAATGATCACCACGATGAACGACAGCAACAGCGCGTCCCCGCCCATCAGGTAGTGGGCCTGCTGGATCGGCACGATCAGCACGCCCGCCAGCGCGGCCAGGGCGGCCCCGGCGCCAAAGACGATGGCATAGACCCGCTCCACCGGTATGCCGAAGGCGGTGGCCATCTCGCCGTCCAGCTGGGTGGCGCGCATGATCAGTCCCGCGCGCGAGCGCGTCATGAACAGACGCAGCGCGGCCAGGATCACCACGGCGGCGACAATGACGAACAGCTTGTAAGAGGTGGTGGACAGGCCCCAGGGATAATACATCTCGAACCCGTTCTCGCCCCAGGCGAACCAGGGCAGCGCGATCCGTTCGTTGAAGGGCGCGACCACCGGCTTGGCATCCGGGCCATAGCCCATCAGCGTGGCCTGCTGGATGATGTAAAGCAGTCCGATGGTGGCCACGATCACCCGTTCCGGGTCGTAGTCGAGCCGCTTCAGGATCACCACATCAGCGGCGGCGGCGATAGAGCCGACGATCAGCGGCGCCAGCACGGCGGCGGCGATGAAGTTGACGGCCGCCCCGCCGCCCAAACCGGCCATGAACTGGGTCACGCCCCAGGCCATCACCGCGCCCAGCATGTAGAACTCGCCATGGGCGACGTTCACCACGCGCATCACCCCGAAGACGAGGCTCAAACCGCTGGCCATCAGCGCCAGGACCGCCGCCAGAACGGCGCCCTCCAGCATGGCCAGCATCAGATAGGGTCCGAAGTCCATCTTCTCTCTCTTGATAGTCTCTCGCACCGGTCAGGCCGGCGCCTGGTTCGGGCGCCGGGGGCCTTGCCCCCGGACCCCCAGAGTATTTCCGGCCCAGTGAGGAGAGCGCCGCGCGCCCTGCCCCGAAGGCGGCGCCAAGGCGGCCGGGGCCCTGCACCGCCCCGCTCATTCACCGGGCTAGAAATACTCAAGAACGACGACCTCACGCCGCGACCCGCATAGGTGCGGCGTGAGGCGCGGAGCCTCAGAAGCTCATCGAGGTGTAATCGACCTCGTCGGGATACATCGTATCCTCGTAGCCGACGGTCTTCTGCACCACCAGCTTGCCGCCCTCGACCTTCGAGATGTACTGCGGGCCGAAGACCTGGTGGGTCTTGCCGTTGAACATCTTCGTGCCCTGGGGATGGGCGGGGCCCGCTTCCATCAGGGTCATCGCCTCGACCGCTTCGATCAGTGCCTGGCGGTCGGCGGGGGATTGATAGCCCGCGGCCTCCATGCCCGCCTTGATGATGTGCAGCGTCTCCCAGCAGGCGAACATATGCGCGCTGGTGGACACATCCGAGGGGTCGCTGACCGAGGCGCCGTTGGCGTCCAGACCCACGGCATCGCGATAGGCGGTCACATAGGCCGGCGCGTCAGCTTGCAGGTAGCGCGGCATCCCTTCCCAGAAATAGGTACCCTCCAGGAACTCCAGCCCCGGCGAGGTCAGGTCGGTGGCCTCGAGGCTGTCGATGAAGCCGAAGATCTCGGGGCGCGAGGGCCCGAAGAATTCGCCCATTTCCTTGACGAAGGTCAGAACGGCGGGGCCGATCATCACGTGATAGATGACCTCGGTGTCGCGCGGGATCTGCGGGAAGTACTTGGTGAAGGAGGTCTCGGTCGGCGGGATCGCGATCGAGCCCACGACCTCGCCGCCCGCGGCCTCGATCGCCGGGCCCAGGTTGTCGCGGTGGTCATAGCCGAAGGCGTAGTCGGGGTAGATCATCGTAACCTTCTTGCCCAGCACGTCGGTCAGGAAGGGCGCCATGGCGGACACCTGGCTTTTCACGTCGGTGATACCCGGCTGCACCGTCCAGCGGTTCAGCATCCCCGAGGCGACATGGTGGCCTTCGGAGCAGACGAAATAGGGCAGCTTCAGCTCGCCCGCGCGGGGTGCGGCGCCCACGACCACGTGGGAGAAGAGCGTGCCGAAGGCCACGTCGCAGTTCGACTGGTTGGCGAATTTCTCCAGCACCTCGGCGGCGCGGCGCGGATCGGTGCCGTCATCCTCGGTCACCAGCTCGACCGGGCGGCCGTTGATCCCACCCTCGGCGTTGATCTTCTCGATGGCGGCGACGGAGGTGCGTTCGTACCAGCGGCCATAGGCGGCGCCGATGCCGGTTGCGTGTTTGCCAAAGCCGATGCGGATCGGTTCGGCGCTCTGGGCGCTGGCGTAGCGGGCCCAAAGCGGCATGGTCGCGGCGGCGCCCGCCCCCATGGCCAGCGTTTTCAGCGCCCCGCGGCGCGTGGGCTGGATCAGCCCGCTGGTCTTGGTCTTGCTGGTTGTCTCGGTCATCTCATTTTCCCTGTTGGCAACGTTCTTACCGGATCTTATTCGGCTGACCCTGGCGAAAGTCTGTAGGCACACAAACGATCTGTCCAGCCTTTTGCGTCCCTCCCCCGGATGCGGCACGCGCCGGTGGCGCGGCTGTGCCCAAGGAAAGGGCAGCGCGACGGGGTCGGGCCCGCCGCATCTTCACGCCCCCCGGGGCGAGGCCAGAAGCCAGAGCCCGAACAGCGTATAGAATATCATGAACAAGGCCAGCGGCGCCTGGCTGAGCGCCGCGCGACCATGGCCCCCGTGCAGGCGCAGGGCAGCCACATGGCTCATCACGATGGCCAGCACATGGCCCAGAACCACCGCCGCCGCCTGGCAAAGCCAGATCGTGCGGACCGAGGCCTGTCGGTTGAAAAACCCTGTGGTGACAGTGACTTCGTTCAGGCCCAGGGTCCGGGCCACCATGTTCCAGAAATACTGCCCCTCGACCAGGGCCGAAGGCAGGTAGTGGGCCACGTGATAGCCGAAGGCGATCGGCAGAATCGCCGGGGCCAGGGCGCAGAAACTGGCGGCAAAGCCATCGGCCTCGATCAGGATCAACCCGGCCTGGATCGAAGCGGCATAAAGCGCCACCAGCAGCGGCCCGGCCAGGATCAGCCCGGTCAGGTTCGGCCCCACCACGGCACTGCGCCCGGTGAATTCCAGCGGGTTCATCCCGATCCAGCTGAACCAGCGGAAGGTCTCGTTCAGCCCGTCGAAAGAGCCAAGCGCCAGGGCCATCAGGATGAAAATCGCCAGGCTGGCTGGCGGACGCGGGCGCCCCTCCAGGTCCCAGCCGGGCCAGCCCAGGCGCCAGCGCCCGCCGCGCCGACGCAGCGGCGCCAGCTGGGCATATAGATGCAAGAGCACGCCCAGCCCCTCGGCCCGGACCAGCCAGCGCGCGCCGAAGAGGACAGAGCCCAGCAGCGTAAACCCCCAGTAGCCCAGCACCATCCAGGCCAGCCGGTCGGGATCGGTGGGCGCGATATGCACCATCAGCACCCCGGCGAAGGCCAGATAGCTGAGCAGCGCGGGCCAATAGCCCCAGCACGCGGGGTAGCGGAGCAGCGGTCGCAGCCCCGCCCGGCGCACCAGCGCCCAGCTGGCGCGGAACGGGCTGAGCCAGCGCCAGAGGTCGCCCAATACCCCGCAGCCTGCCACCAGGAACAGCCAGAACCCGGTCCAGACCAGCAGAGGCAGCGGGTTCTTCACCGGGTCCTGCGAGCCGACAAACCCCTGCACGATTGCCCACAAAAGCAGCAGCGCCGACAGCGTCGAGGTCAGCGCCTGCCCGCGCGCACGCCCCGCGCGCCCCAGATCCAGGGGGCGGAACAGCCGCCGCGCCAGCCCCTCGGGGATCAGCGCGATCAGCACCACCGTGGCCAGCACCGAGGCGACACCGCCCGCGATATAGGCGTCTGTGGGCAGCAGCAGGACAAAGCCCCCTTCCGAGGCATGGGCCGCCGCCGCCCCGGGCCAGAGCAGGCCCACGGCCAGCGCCAGCGCCGCCGCTGCCGCGATCTGTCCCTGCTGTCGTGGCATCGGCCCCCCTGCCCTGCGCATTCGTCTTGTGCTGATCATGCTCTGGGCACCTCCTTGTGCAAGACAAACTTCCCAGGCGCGGCGATGCAAAGAAGAATTGACTTCCACGGCGGGTTACGAAATTCATTTGCACACAAATGTATCTAACGACCCGGACAACGGCGGAGACACGACATGGAACGAGGGCAGGTCATCGGCTGCGACGTGGGCGGCACCTTCACCGATCTGGTGCTGATGGACCCGGCCACGGGCGAGGTGCGCATCGCCAAGGTGCCCTCGACCCTGGACGACCAGTCGCGCGGCGTGATGAACGCGGTGGCCGAGGCCCAGGCCACCCTGCCCGAGACCGCGCTGATCGTCCATGGCACCACCACCACCACCAATGCGGTGCTGGAACGCAAGCTGGCCCGCACCGGCATCATCACCACCCAAGGGTTCCGCGACGTGCTGGAACTGGGCCGTCGCACCCGCCCGCAAGCCTATGGGATGAAAGGCGATTTCAAACCGCTGATCCCCCGCGACCTGCGCCTTGAAGTGCCCGAGCGGATGGATGCCGAGGGCCGCGTCATCACGCCCTTGGACGAGGACGCCCTGCGCGCCGCCGCCCAGGCCCTGCTGGATCAGGGCTGCGCCGCCGTGGTCATCCACTTCCTGCATTCCTACCGCAATCCGGCGCATGAGCTGCGCGCGGGCGAGATCCTGAAAGAGGTCTGGCCCAACCCCTATGTCACCCTGGGCCATGCCCTGCTGTCGGAAAGCCGC
Organism: Pseudooceanicola aquaeponti; assembly: GCF_050897975.1. Lineage (NCBI taxonomy): Bacteria > Pseudomonadati > Pseudomonadota > Alphaproteobacteria > Rhodobacterales > Paracoccaceae > Pseudooceanicola > Pseudooceanicola aquaeponti. The sequence continues at coordinate 106,635 of NZ_JBPAXY010000006.1, read as the reverse complement.
GAATACGAACGCGGGGTGACGGCGGCGGTCAATGCCTCGGTGCAGCCGATCCTGGATCGCTACGTGCAGAACCTGGCGGGCTCGCTGGAACAGGGCGGCTATGCCGGAGAACTTCTGGTGATGAACGGCAACGGCGGCATGGTCTCGGCCCGGCGCGTCGCGACAGAGGCCGCCCGCACCGTCATGTCCGGCCCCGCCTCGGGCGTCATGGCCGCTGCCTTTACGGGCCGCGCAGCGGGCATCCCGAACCTTTTGACCTACGACATGGGCGGCACCTCGACCGATGTGGCGCTGATCCGCGATGCCCAGCCTGCGGTCTCGAACGAGATCGAGGTGGAATATGCCATGCCGATCCACGTCCCCATGGTGGATGTGCGCACCGTGGGCGCCGGTGGCGGGTCGATCGCCCGGGTCACTGCGGCGGGCCTGCTGGAAGTGGGCCCCGATTCGGCGGGCGCCACCCCGGGGCCGATCTGCTACGGGCGCGGCGGCACCGAGCCCACGATCTCGGACGCCAACCTCCTGCTGGGTCGCCTGGACCCCGCCCGGCTGAAATCGGTCGAGGGCGGTGTCACCCTGGAGACGGTGCGCCAGATCTTCGCCGAGAAGCTGGGCGATCCCCTGGGCCTGACGCCGGAACAGGCCGCCGAGGCGGTGATCCAGCTGGCCAACGTCAAGATGGCGGGCGCCATCCGCATGGTCTCGGTCTCGCTGGGCGCCGATCCGCGCGACTTCGCCCTTTTCGCCTTCGGTGGCGCGGGTCCGCTGCACGCCGCCTCGCTAGCGCGCGAATTGGGGGTGCCCCGGGTGCTGACGCCTGCGCGCCCCGGCATCACCAATGCGCTTGGTTGCCTGGTGGCCGACCTGCGCCACGATTTCACCCGCACCGTGGGCCAACCGCTGGACAACCTCGACATGGCCGCCCTGGCCGACACGTTGACCGCCCAGGCCGAAGAGGGCCGCGCCCTCATCGCCCGCGAAAAGGTCGAGATCACCGAGACCCGGGTGCTGCATTCCCTGGACATGCAGTTCATCGGCCAGACCCACCTCTTGCGCGTCACGCTGGAGGGGCCGGTGATCAGCCGCGAGGCCCTGCAAGCGGCCTTTGAAGAGGTCTACTGGAAACGCTTCCACGTCCGCCTCGACACGATCCGCGCGGCGGTGGTCAATGCCAATACCTCGGTCATCGGGGCGCGCAATTCGCTGGACCCGGCCCGCCTGATCCCGGCCGAGCACCGCAAGGCCACCCTGGCCGAGGCCCTGCGTGCCACCCGTCCGGTGATCTTCGACGGCGAGACCTACGAGACGCCCCTTTACCGCCGCGACCTGCTGCCAGCGGATGCCGCCTTCGACGGCCCGGCGATCCTGGAACAGATGGATACGACGATCCTTGTCCCGCCGGGCGACCGCGTCACCACCGACGCCATCGGCAATATCCTGATCGAGATCCGGGGCGCCGAATGACCCGACTAGCGCCGCGCCCCGTCCACGACCACGGCGCCCCCGAGGCGCCGCGCCCCTCCCATTCGACGGCTAAAAATACTCGCGCCGCAGGCACTTGGCCGGGCCATTTGCCCGGCCTGCGCCCGACGACTGGGCTCCGCCCGTTCGCACCTGAAACGCTCTCCCAGAGCGTTTCCCAGGCGGGACTCACCCCCATGGGCGGGCGCAATGCGCCCACCCGCGGCCGGGCTCAAGCCTCTGCATATCGCGCTGACCAATCCGCTCCCTCCATCGCACCCGAGGTGACCCGATGACCATCGACCCGATCACCCTCTCTGTCATCCAGGCGGGCCTGCAACAGGTCTGCGACGAGATGGACCTGTCCTTCTCTCGCGCCGCCTTCTCGCCGGTGATCGCCGAGGCGAACGACCGCTCCGACGGGATCTATTCGGCCCAGGACGGCGCGCTGATCGCGCAAGGCAACATGGGCCTGCCGGTCTTCGTGGGCACGATGCAGTATTCCACCCGCGTGTTGATCGAGGGCATCGCCAAGGGGCTGGTGGCCGACCCCAAGCCCGACGATATCTATATCGTCAACGACCCCTACCTGGGCGGCACCCACCTTATGGATGTGCGCTTTGCCCGGCCCTATTACCGCAACGGCGAAATCTTCTGCTGGCTCAGCAACACCGGCCACTGGCCCGATACCGGCGGCGCGGTGCCCGGCGGCTTCTCGGCCTCGGCCACCTCGGTGGAACAGGAAGGGCTGCGCCTGCCGCCGGTGCGTCTGTTCAAGGAAGGGGTGCTGGACCGCGAGATCTATCAAATCATCTGTTCCAACATCCGCGTCGCCGATCAGCGCATCGGCGATGTGCAGGCCCAGGCCGCCGCGCTGAAGGTGGGCGAAGAGCGGCTGAACGAATTGCTGGACCGCTACGGCGACGATGTGGTGGCCCAGGCCATCACCGAGCTGCGCGCCCGCGCCAGTGCCCAGATGACCAGCTATGTCTCGCAGATCCCCGAGGGGCCCCATAGCGCCTCGGCCTGGATCGACAGCGACGGGGTGGTGGACGAGCCGCTGGAAATCCGCCTGACCGTCACCCGCGAGGGCGAGCGGCTGCGCTTCGACTTCACCGGCTCTTCGGCGCCCTGTACGGGGCCGATGAACTCGGTCCTGGCCACCACCCTCAGCTCGGTCTACCTGGCCATGCGCCACATCTTCCCCGAGGTGCCGATCTCGGCCGGAGCCTTCGAGCCGCTGCATGTGACGGGCTATGAGGGGACTTTCCTCGATGCCCATTACCCGCGCCCGGTTTCCGGCTGCGCCGCAGAGGTCAGCCAGCGGATCGCCGAGGCGGTCTTTGCGGCCCTCGCCCCCGCCCTGCCCGACCGCGTGACGGCCTCTCCCGCCGGGTCTTCGGGCAACTTCGCCCTGGGCGGCCACGACCCCGAGAAGGGGCGCGATTTCGTCATGTACCAGATCTCGGGCGGCGGCTACGGCGGCAATATCGACCATGACGGGCTGTCCAACGGCTGTTCCACCATCGGCATTTCCAAGGCACCGCCGGTCGAAATCATGGAGGCGCAGTTCCCGGTCCTTTACCATCACTACGCCCTGCACGAGGGCTCAGGCGGCGCCGGTCTGCACCGGGGCGGCTTCGGCCTCGACTACGCGGTAGAGCTGCGGCGCGGCCAGGCCACGGCCAGCTTCGTCATGGATCACGGGCGCAGCGGGCCCCAGGGGGCGCTTGGCGGGGCCGATGGCATGGTGAACAAGGTGCGGGTGATCCGCGACGGCGCGGTGCATATCCCGCCGCATCTGTCCAAGGAGCAGGATATCCCCCTGGCCCCGGGCGATGTGGTCCATGTGCGCACCCCCGGTGGCGGCGGCTATGGCGACCCGATGGCCCGCCCCGTCGCGGCGGTGGCCGAGGACGTGCGCCTGGGCCGCTACACCGCCGATGAGGCGCGCGAGCTGTTCGGCGTGGTCTTTGCCGAGGGGCAGGCGGACCTGGAGGCCACGGCCAGCCTGCGCGCCCGGTGAGCGCGGACGGGACCGGGGGCCAGCCCCCGGACCCCCGGGATATTTCTGGCCAACAAATAATGGAAGGTGGGGGCACTGGGCTTGTCTAGGGCGCCCCCCCTACATCCGCCAGGGCACCACGCCTGGCGGCAGGCGACGGCCCGCGCGATCCAGCACCAGCATCAGCAGCACCGTGGCCGCCACCGTCACGCTGGCCATGGCGGCGGCCAGCACGGTATAGCCGCCGTCCTCGTAGTTGAAGATCGTCGTGCCGATGGTCTCATGCCCTGTCGACCACAGCAGGGCCGAGACCGTCACCTCGTTATAGGCCGTGAGGAAGACCAGGATCGCGCCAGAGGCGGCGGCGGGGGCCACAAGCGGCAGGTGGATCCGCCGCAGGCGGCGGGCAAAGCCCGCGCCCGAGACCCGCGCCGCATCGTCCAGCGAGGGATCGAGCTGGCCATAGGCCGCCGCCACCGGCTTCAGCGCCACCGAGAAGAAGGCCGTGAGATAGGCCAGGACGATGATCGCCATGGTGTTGTAAAGCGAGATCCCGGTCAGCGGCAGCGGCCGCAGGAAGGCCAGGATGAAGGCGATCGAGATCACCAGCCCGGGGATCGCATAGCTGATCTCGGCCAGGGTCGCGATGCCCCCCGCGATGCGGCGCGGCCCCCGTGTCCGGGCGTTCAGGAAGACCGCCAGCAGGCAGGAGAGCGCGGCCAGCACCAGGGCCGCCGCGCCGGCGGCCAGGGTCGAGTTGAGGAAGGCGCGCAGGGTCACGCTTTGCCGCAGGAGAACCTCGGCGAAATTGTCCCAGGTCAGCGTGTCGAGGCCAAGGCGCACCCCATAGGTGGGCACCAGCGCCGTGGCCAGCAGCGAGGTCAGGGGCAGGACCAGCGTGGCCAGGGCATAAAGCACCATGGCGCCGGTCACCGGCGCCCGCCAGCCGCCTAGGACGATGCGCAGCGGCGCCTGCGCCGGGCCGATCACCTGCGACCGCGCCCGCCGTTGCAGCGCCGATTGCAGCCAGATCGCCGCCACCGCCACCGCCGCCAGCAGCAGCGAGAGCACCGCCACGTCGCGCAGCACCGAGGGCCCGAAGCTGGACAGGCGCCGCCAGATCAGCACCGGCAGGGTGATATAGCGCGCGGGGATCCCCAAGAGGGCCGGAATGCCGAAATTGCCAAGCGCCGAGACGAAGGCCAGGGCAAAGCCCGCCAGCAGCGAGGGCGCCAGCAGCGGCAGCAAGACGCGCGCCAGCAGGCGGCCAGGCCGGGCGCCCGAGATCCGCGCCGCCTCGGACATCTCGCGCGGCAGGGCGCGCAGGGCGGCCAGCACCACCAGGAAGAACAGCGGCGCATGTTGCAGCGTCAGCAGCAGCCAGACGCCCCCGGGGGAATAAAGCGGATGGGTCGCCCCCATCTCGGGCGCCAGGTGCAGCGCCTGCAAGACCGGCGAGGCCGGCCCGAGCGCCTGCACCCAGGCAATGGCGGTCACATGGGGCGGGATCATCATCGGCAGCAGCAGCACGAAGACGAAAAGCCCCTTGGCGCGTAGATCGCAAAGGCCGATGACCAGCGCCATCCCCGTGCCGATCACAAGCGCCCCCGTCCCCGAGATCGCGGCACTTTCCAGCGAATGCCAGAGCGCCGCGCGCACCGAGCGACCGCCCAGGGCCTCGGCCAGCGCGCCCAGCCCCTCGGCCAGCCCGACCCGGAACAGCAGGCCCAGGGGCAGCACCAGCAGCCCCAGAGCGAAAAGGCAAAGCGCGGCGAGCGCCAGGGGCTCGCCGCGCAGCAGTCGTTTCAGCAAGGGGTCAGCCGCCGAAGATATCCATGAAGCGCATCTTGTTGGCCTCGTCCTCGGCCAGGGCCTTTGCGGGATCGAAGGCCATCAGCTTGATCTGATCGCGGGCCGGGAAGCCCTCGGGCGCGGCCACAGTGCCAAGGGCGGGCAGATAGCCCATGGCCGAGGTCAGTTCCTGGCCCCTTTCCGAGATCAGGAAGTCGATGAAGGCCTTCGCCGCGTCGGGGTTCTGGGCGGTGGACAGGATCGCCGCCGGTTCGGTCACCGCCGAGACGCCTTCCTCGGGGAAGACGAAGGCCACGGGGGCGCCCTTCACCGCTTCGCGGATCGGCAGGAAGTCGACGACGAAGCCATAGAGCTTTTCGCCCCCGGCAATCGCCTTGTAGGTGCCGCCGTTGCCGCCCTGCGGGTTGGCGCCCTGATCGGCCAGACCTTCATACAGATCCCAGCCGAGCGCCGGGTTCGAGGTCAGCGCGGCCATGTGGATGGTGGCAGCGCCCGAGGTCAGCGGCGAGGGCATGGCCAGCTTGTCCTTGGCCTCTTCCGACAGCAGATCCTTGTAGGACGTGGGCACCATCGGCGCGGCGGTGTTGTAGATGATGCCGGTGGTGATCAGCTTGGTCGAGAACCAGTAGCCTTCCGGGTCCATCACACCGGCCTCATAGGCGGCGGTGTCGGCCTCGGGATAGGCCATCAGGCGGTCTTCGGCCTTCAGCCCTTCCATGGTCACGCTGTCGGCGATCAGCAGCACGTCGGGCTGGGGCGCACCTGCCTCGAACTCGGCGGCCAGCTTGGCCATAACCTTGGTGGTGCCATCGCGGAACCATTCCACCTCGACCTCGGGGTATTCGGCCATGAAGGCATCGACGGTCTGCTGGGCATCGGCATTGGGCTGGCTGGTGTAGAGGACCAGCTTGCCGCTGACATCGGCCAGCGCGGCACTTGCAGTCAGCGAAAGGGCGGCGGCAAGGGTGAGGGCGCGTTTCATATCTGTCTCCGAGAGAGGGTCGCGGGTGTGGAGGCGGCCTAGCAGCCGGATATGACGGTTTCTTGTAGGTGGACGTTCGATTTTCGGTCAGGGCGGCGGGGTCGGGGAAAATGCCCGCGTGGCGGGCGCGAACGAAAAGATCCGCGCCCCTTCCGGGGCACGGATCCAAAGCGGTCAGGCACGGCGCCCCGCAAGGGGCATCGGCGCGGGGCGGCTTACCAGTCGATGGTTTCCTTGAAGTCGGACAGGGTCTGACCCCATTCGCGCACCGCCTGTTCGAAGATCTCGGCCGAGATCCCGGCGCCGTCGCCGGTCAGCACGTACATCTGCACGTAGGGATCGTATTCATCGTCCAGATAGGCGCGGGCCACGACCGAGTCGGCGTTCCAGGTGTTGATCGCTGGCAGGGCCATGCCATCGTCCATGTCGAAGCCGGCCGAGAACAGCAGGCTGTCGCAATTGGCATTGTTCGAGCAGCCGTAGAAATAGATGCGGTAATTCACGCCCTCGGCGGCGGACCGGATCATCGGGTCACCGACCCCGTCCGTATCCATCTCGGCGCGATAGCCCAGGCCCTGCATCGCATCGGCGATGCTGGCGGGATCGGCGGCGGTGATCATATTGCTTTGGGCAAAGGCGGGCGCGGTGACGGCGGCAAGGCAGACGAGCGCGGCGGCAAAGGGTTTCATGGCAACTCCTGTCGTGAAAACTGCCCCTAGGTGATGCCTTAGATCCCGCCCGGGGCGCAAGCGCGCAGATCGCTGCCCCGGCAAGATGACAGCAGGTTTCATCGCCCGCGCGCGCCCTGCCCCCCCTGTCGGCCAGACCACCGGCCAGCAAAAAGCCCCCCGGCCAGAGGCCGGAGGGCTTTGCAAGTTCTGCGACAGGCGCGCTTACTGGTCGAGGAAGCTGCGCAGCTTGCGCGAGCGGCTCGGGTGCTTCAGCTTGCGCAGCGCCTTCGCCTCGATCTGGCGGATCCGTTCGCGGGTCACGCTGAACTGCTGGCCGACCTCTTCCAGCGTGTGGTCGGTATTCATGCCGATGCCGAACCGCATCCGCAGCACCCGTTCCTCGCGCGGGGTCAGGCTGGCCAGGACCCGGGTCGTGGTTTCCTTCAGGTTTTCCTGAATGGCGCTGTCCAGCGGCAGGATCGCGTTCTTGTCCTCGATGAAATCGCCGAGTTGCGAATCCTCTTCGTCGCCAATGGGCGTTTCCAGAGAGATCGGCTCTTTGGCGATCTTCATCACCTTGCGCACCTTCTCGAGCGGCATTTGCAGCTTTTCGGCCAGTTCTTCCGGCGTCGGCTCGCGGCCGATCTCGTGCAGCATCTGGCGCCCGGTGCGGACCAGCTTGTTGATCGTCTCGATCATGTGCACCGGGATACGGATCGTGCGCGCCTGGTCCGCGATGGACCGGGTGATCGCCTGACGGATCCACCAGGTGGCATAGGTCGAGAACTTGTAGCCGCGGCGATACTCGAACTTGTCGACGGCCTTCATCAGGCCGATGTTGCCTTCCTGAATAAGATCAAGGAATTGCAGGCCACGGTTCGTGTACTTTTTGGCGATGGAAATCACCAGGCGCAGGTTCGCCTCGACCATTTCCTTCTTGGCCTGCCGGGCCTCTTTCTCGCCCTTCTGGACCTGCTGGACGATGCGGCGGAATTCGCTGATATCGAGGCCCACATAGGTGCCGACCTGCGCCATGTCATTGCGCAGCTCCTCGACCTTGTCGGACGAGCGTTCGATGAACATCTGCCAGCCCCGACCGGGCTTTTGCGCCATCCGCTCCATCCAGTTGGGGTCCAGCTCGTGGCCGCGGTATTCCTCGACGAACTCGCGCCGGTTGATCCGCGCCTGGTCGGCCAGTTTCACCATGCTGGAGTCGATCGACATGATCCGCCGGTTGATGCCGTAGAGCTGGTCGATCAGCGCCTCGATCCGGTTGTTGTGCAGGTGCAGTTCATTCACCAGCAGCACGATTTCCGAGCGCAGCTTCTGATAGGTCGCCTCGTCATTGTCCGAGAAAGACCCGTCTTCGTTCAGGGTCGCGCTGATCCGCTTGTCCTGGATCTCGGACAGGATCTCGAAGTCATGGGCGATACGGTCCAGCGTTTCCAGAACCCGCGGTTTCAGCGCGGTTTCCATCGCCGCCAGCGACATGTTGGACTGGTCGTCCTCGTCGTCGTCGTCATCCTTGGCAATCGGGTTGCCGTCGGCGTCCAACTCGGGGCCGGTGTCCTTCTTGGGCTGGGCGGCGGCGGCGTTGACCGCCGAGGGGTCGACGACCGGCTGGCCGCCCTCCTCGTCATCGCCCAGCTGGTCACCAAAGGTGGTTTCCAGGTCGATGACATCGCGCAGCAGAATGTCTTCGGACAGAAGTTCGTCGCGCCAGATGGTGATCGCCTGGAAGGTCAGCGGGCTTTCGCAAAGCCCCGCGATCATCGTGTTGCGACCGGCCTCGATCCGCTTCGCGATGGCGATCTCGCCCTCGCGCGACAGCAGCTCGACCGAGCCCATCTCGCGCAGGTACATCCGCACGGGGTCATCGGTCCGGTCCAGTTTCTCCTGGCCGGTGGTGCCAAGCGCGACTTCACGGTTCTGGTTCGTCGTGGTGACGGCCGTGGTCTTCTGCTCTTCTTCCTCGGCTTCCTCATCCTCGATGATGTTGATGCCCATCTCCGAGAGCATGGACATCACATCTTCGATCTGTTCGGACGAAACCTGATCCGGCGGCAGCACCTGATTCAGCTGATCATAGGTGATGAAGCCTTTCTCGCGGGCTTCCGCGATCATCTTCTTCACCTGCGCCTGGCTCATGTCGAGGGAGACTTCTGCCTCCTGCTCTTCCATCTGGTTGTCGTCGTTATCCTTGGCGGCCATGGCGGTACTCCTGCGCACTGGATGCGGCGGTGCAGCTGCGGTGATTCGATTAAACCGAATCAATACCTGCTTTCACCGATTCGCACACCCGTTTACCCTGTTTTTCTTGAGGGTCCCTGTCATTTCACCCGAATCGCCCCCGTGTCACCCGTTCCGGCGGGGCTTATCAAAGCGAATGGTCTGCATCAGCGCGTCCAGCGCGCTGCGTTCTTCCCGATTGATCGGGGCCCCGTTCTCTCCAACGTCGTATTCGGCGGTGTCCTCTTGCAGGCCACGAAGGGCCGAATGGCTGGTGCGGGCCGCGTCCCCCAGACGCCAGGTCACCGCCTCATCCTCGACTGTCTCAATCTCTTGCGCCGCCTCGTTGATCTCATCCCTCAGCGCCCGCACCGCCTGAAGCTTGGCGAATTCCTCGACCAGCGTCATGCGGGCCTGCTCCTCGTCCCCGGGATGTCGCACCGGAGGACAGAGGGCCACATGGGTCCGCCCGAGCAATTCGTCAAGGGCCGTCCCCCCGAGCGCCTCGGTCAGTTTTTGCGAAAGATTTTCCGCACCCTGGGCCGCATGGGCCAGAATCAGGTCGCGCAGCCGGGCATGGGTGGCGTCGCGACACTCCATCCGCAGCAACTGGCCCTCGAAATCCTCGGCCACGGCGGGGGTGACGCAGAGCGAGGCCAGGATCACCGCCTCGCGCAGGTATTCCGTGGCCTCGACGTCCTGCCCGGCCAGCAGGCTGGCCTTGGTGCTGGGCATGGGCACGGCGGGCTGAAAGCGCGCGTTGCGCCCAAATCCGCCCTTGCCGCGCGCGGGCGCAAAGCCCCCGCCGCTGCCCTTGCCGGAAAACCGCGCGGGCCGGAACAGCTCGCGCGTCTTCTCGCGCAGCGCCTGGTCATAGTGATAACGCAGCCCCTCGTCGGGGATCTGCTGGGTGGCGCTGCGCAGCGCCTTGTCCAGCGCCGCGCGCCGGTCGGGGCTGTCGAAGCTGCGCCCCTCGGTCTCGCGTTGCCACAGCAGTTCCACCAGCGGCAGGGCCGTGTCTAGCAGCGCCTGCATCCCCTCGCGGCCCTTGGCCTTCAGCACCTCGTCGGGATCCTGCCCCTGGGGCATCAGGGCAAAGCGCACCGAATGGCCCACCGTCAGTTTCGGCAGCGCCAGATCCATCACCTTGCGCGCCGCGCGCAGGCCCGCGGTGTCACCGTCCAGCGCGATCAGCGGCTCGGGCGACATCCGCCACATCATCTCTAGCTGGGTCTCGGTGACCGCCGTCCCCAGGGGCGCCACCGCGCCGCCGAACCCGGCCTCGGACAGGGCGATCACGTCCATATAGCCCTCGGCCACGATCAGCGGCTGGCCCTTGCCCACGGCCTCGCGCGCAGGCGCATGGTTGTACAGCGTCCGCCCCTTGTCGAAGAGCACGGTTTCGGGCGAGTTCAGATATTTCGCATTGTCGTTCGGATCCATCGCCCGCCCGCCAAAGGCAATGCAGCGCCCGCGGGTGTCGCGGATCGGGAACATGATGCGGTTGCGGAAGACGTCATAGGGCTTGCCACCCTTGGTCGAGGGCTTGGCCAGACCGCAGGCGATCAGGTCGTCGGGTTTCACCCCCTTGGCGGTCAGGTGATCCCACAACCCCTGCCAGGCATCGGGCGCGAAGCCCAGGTTCCAGCGCCCGCGCGCCGCCTCGTCCAGGCCGCGTTTGCTCAGATAGGCCGAGGCGTCCCGCCCGCCCGCCCCGCGCAGCGAAAGGGCGAAAAACTTTACCGCCTCTTCCATCACATCGGTCAGCGAGGCGCGTTTCTCGGCCTTCTTGGCGGCCTGCGGGTCGCGTTCGGGCAAGGGCATCCCGGCCTCGCGGGCCAGGATCTCGATCGCCTCCATGAATTCGACATTTTCGGTCTTGCGCACGAAAGAGATCGCGTCGCCCTTCTCATGGCACCCGAAGCAGTAGAAGAATCCCTTGCGGTCATCGACGTGGAACGAGGCGCTCTTTTCCTGGTGGAAGGGGCACGGCGCCCACATGTCGCCCTTGGACGGCACCGATTTTCGGTTGTCCCACAGCACCTTGCGCCCGGCCACCTGGGCCAGGGACACACGATTGCGCAATTCGTCGAGGAACGAAGGGTCCAGCTTCATGGGCGAAATATCGTCCCTCGGCGCGGCGGAGTCCAGACGTGGCAACATCCACCGGCGTCCGACAGCCTTCGGGCGCGCGCGCGGGTCAGAGCCTGCCGCGTGCTGCCACCGCCTCCAGCGCCGTGCGCAGCTCGTGCAGCAGCGTCTCGGCCATCGAGCGGAAGACCATCAGGCGGAACCCCTCGGGCGCGACCCGGGTCACCGAGGCGGCCATATGGCCTATCTCGCTGCGTGCCGTGGCGCCCTGGCCGAAGGCCGCGTCGCGCAGATCCAGCGGGCAAAGCCGCGCCAGAACCGCCCGCGCCAACGGCCCCTCCAGCAGCAGGCTGGCCCAGGCGTCGGACTGGTCGGTCAGGGTCGCGGCCCCGGTCAGCAGCGGCGAGGGCGCAGGCCCCGCCAGCAGGTACTGACCGCGCCCGAACCACAGGCATTCCGCCGCCGCGTCGCCCTCGCTGACGGCGGGCGCCGGCAGGGCCAGCCCGTGCTGCGCCATCAGCGCCTCGGCCAGGGGCCCGGCATCGGGGCCGGGCATCAGCACCGTCAGGCGGCGCATCGGCAGCACCTCGATCCGGGTCTCGGCCAGGGTGGTGACGGTGCCCTGCGGCAGGGCGTTCTGGGCAATCAGGCGCAGCTCAGGCACGGGTTCTCTCCCCTTCCGGGTCCAGGAAACAGGGCTCGCAGACCTCGCAGAGGGTCACGACACCGCGCAGGTGATCGACCAGGCGGATCCGCTCTCCGATCCGCTCGGGGCCAGAGCGCAGGAAGCCAAGCGCCACGGTATGCCCCAGGGTCGGCGAAAAGGCGGTAGAGGTGACGTAGCCCTGCGCATTCTCGCGCACTGCCGCGTCGCCCTCGGTAAAGAGGAAGGCGCCCGCCGGGATCATCTGCACCGCACCCACCGGGCGCAGGCCGACCAGCCGTTCGCGATCCTCGGCCAGAAGGCCCGGACGGGTCGCCGCCGCCTGACCGATGAAGGCCTTCTTGGTCGAGACCATCCGTTCCAGCCCCAGATCAAAGGCGGTGGTGCGACCTTGCAGCTCGGCATGGGTCAAGAGGCCCTTCTCGATCCGCAGCACGTTCAGCGCCTCCATCCCGTAGGCGCCCCCGCCCCGGGCCTCGGCCCGGGCGACCAACTGGGTGAACAGGCTTTCGCCATAGCGCGCGGGCACCGCCAGCTCATAGGCCAGCTCGCCCGAGAAGGAGATGCGGAAAAGCCGCCCCTCGACGCCCCCCAGATCCACCGGCATCCAGCCCATGAAGGGCAGAACGTCGCCGGACAGATCCTGCCCCAGCATCTCTTCCAGCAGGGCGCGCGACTGCGGTCCTGCCACGGCGAACTGCGCCCATTGCTCGGTCACCGAGATCAGGCGCACGTCCCAATCGGGGCGCAGCACCTGGGCCGCGAACTCCAGATGGCCCATCACCTGCCCCGCCGCCGCGGTGGTGGTGGTCATCAGGTAGTGCTGCGGCCCCAGCCGCGCGGTAGTCCCGTCGTCCATGACGTGGCCATCCTCGCGCAGCATCACGCCATAGCGCACCCGCCCTTCCTTCAGGGTCGAGAAGGTGTTGGCATAGACGAAATCGAGGAAGGCGCCCGCGTCGCGGCCCTGGATGTCGATCTTGCCCAGGGTCGAGACATCGGCGACGCCCACGGCCTCGCGCACCATGCGCACCTCGCGGTCGCAGCTTTGCCGCCAGGTCTTTTCGCCCGCGCGGGGGAAATAGCTGGGGCGATACCACAGGCCCGCCTCGATCATCGGGGCGTTCATCGCCAGGCTGCGGCCATGGCTGGTGGTCAGCCGTTCCGGCGCGAACCCCTTGTCCTTGCCGCCCGCGCCCAGGGCGGCGATCGGCACCGGCACATAGGGCGGGCGATAGGTGGTGATGCCGGTCTGGGCCACATCGCGCCCCGTCGCATCGCCCAGCACCGCCATGGCCGACAGGTTCGAGGTCTTGCCCTGATCCGGCGCCATGCCCTGGGTGGTGTACCGCTTCATATGCTCGACCGAGCGGAAGTTCTCGGTGGCCGCCGCGCGCACATCCTTGACCGTCACGTCATTGGCCAGATCCAGCCAGGCGCGCCCCTTGCCCGGCACATGCCACAGGGCTTTCACCGCATAGGGGGCGCCCTCGGCCTCGGGCACCTTCTGATGGGGCACCGCATGGCCCATCTCTTCCAGCGCCCGCGCCGCCGCCGCGCGGCCCGTCTCCAGCGCCTCCCAGGTGGGGAAACGCCCCGCCGCGCCGCCCGCCGGGATCAGCCCGGGCAGGCCTTCGGGGGCGGGCAGGAAAGAGGCGATCCCCTCGTCCCAGACCGGCCGCCCGTTCAGATGGCAGGTCAGGTGCAGCGAGGGGTTCCAGCCGCCCGAGACCGCCAGGCAGTCGCTTTGCAGCTTTTCCTCGCCGCGATGGCTGCGCAGGGTGACGCTTTCCAGGCCCATTCGGCCTGCCGCGCGGCTGACCACGGTGCCGGGGTAGAAGGGCACGTCCAGATCGGTGGTGGCCTCGTGCCGCGAGTCGACCAGCCCCGCCACATGGACGCCCGCCGCCAGCAGGTCGCGGGCGGTGCGGTGCGCGTCGTCGTTGTTGCCAAAGACCGTGACCGCCGTGCCCGGCGCCACGGCGTAGCGGTTGACGTAGGTGCGCACGGCGCCCGACAGCATGACGCCGGGCCGGTCGTTGTCCTGAAAGGCCACGGGCCGTTCCAGGGCGCCCGCCGCCAGCACCGCGCGTTTCGCCGCGATGCGCCAGAAGCAATCCACGGGCAGCGCGCCGGGGCGGTGTTGCAGATGCCGCCCCACCCGTTCCAGCGCCCCATAGGTGCCGCCGTCATAGACGCCGGTGACCGTGGTCCGCGTCATGATCCGCACGTTGGGCATCGCCGCCAGCCGGGCCGTAGCCTCTGCCGCCCAGTCAGGCGCGGGCATCCCGTCCACATCTTCGGTAGAGGACAGCAGGCTGCCCCCCGGCGTGGGATCCTCGTCGCACAGGATCACATCGACCCCGGCTGCGCCCGCCTGCAGCGCCGCCATCAGACCGGCGGGGCCCGCGCCGATCACCAGCAGGTCGCAATGGGCAAAGGCCTTTTCGCTGGGGTCGGGATCGGGCTGGCCCGACAGGGCGCCCAGACCGGCGGCACGGCGGATCAGCGGCTCGTACAGCTTTTCCCAGAAGGCCTTCGGCCACATGAAGGTCTTGTAGTAGAAGCCCGCGCCAAGGAAATCGGCGAAGATGTCGTTCAGCTCCAGCACGTCCCAGTCGAGCGAGGGCCAACGGTTCTGGCTGCGCGCCTCAAGCCCTGCGAACAGCTCTTGCATGGTGGCGCGCACGTTGGGTTCGGCCCGCGCCCCGGCGCCCAGGGTGACCAGGGCATTGGGTTCCTCGCTGCCGGCGCTGAAGATGCCGCGCGGGCGGTGGTACTTGAAGCTGCGGCCCACCACCTTCAGCCCGTTGGCCATCAGCGCCGAGGCCAGAGTGTCGCCGTGGTAGCCCGAGTAGGTGACCCCGTCGAAAGTGAAGTCGAGCGGGCGCTTGCGGTCGATCTGTCCGCCGGTCGAAAGCCTCATGCCCCGCTCCCCTTGGCCAGTGCGGCCCCCAGCACCTCATGGGTGCGGGTGTCGCGGGTGATCAGCAGCACCGCCGCGCAGCCCATGGAATGGGCCCAGTATTCGCGGCTGGCCCCGGCCGGGTTGTCGCGCAGGTGGATATAGTCGTGCCAGGCGTCGGTCCAGGCCGCGTCCTCGGGGCGGGCCAGTGCCGCGCCGCGATAGGTGAACTCGCGCAGATCGCGCTCGCCGCACAGGGGACAGGTCAGTCTCATGCCGCGCTCCTTTTTGCCGGGCGGATCGGTGCCGGGCCGTCAGTGTAGGTTGTGTTGCGCACCGGTGCCCTCTTCGTCCATCAGGCCCACGCCGTCGCGGAACCGGTCCAGCCGGAAGCCCGCGGCGCTGTCATGGGGGCGGTCGGTGGCCAGCAAATGCGCCAGGGCAAAGCCCGAGCCCGGCACCGCCTTGAACCCGCCGTAGCACCAGCCGCAGTCGAGGTAGAGCCCGCCGATATCCGTCCGGTCGATGATGGGCGAGCCGTCGGGGGTCATGTCCATGATGCCCCCCCAGCTGCGCAGCATCCGCGCCTTGCCGATCATCGGCATCAGGGCCATTCCAGCCTCCATCACATGTTCCGCCGTGGGCAGGTTGCCGCGCTGCGCATAGGAGGGGTACATGTCCAGGTCGCCGCCGAAGACCAGCCCGCCCTTGTCCGACTGGCTGATGTAGAAATGCCCCATGCCGAAGGTGATCACGTTGTCGATCACCGGCTTCAGCCCCTCGGTGACGAAGGCCTGGAGGATGTGGCTTTCGATCGGCAGGCGCAGCCCCGCCATGGCCGCCACCTGACCCGAGCGCCCGGCGGTGACGATGGCCACCTTGCGCGCCCGGATGGCCCCGCGCGAGGTCTGCACCCCGGTCACCTGGCCGCCTTCGACGTCGATCCCCGTCACCTCGCAGTTCTGGATCAGATCGACCCCGCGGTCCGAGGCGCCGCGGGCAAAGCCCCAGGCCACCGCATCGTGCCGCGCCGTGCCGCCGCGCCGGTGATACAGGCCGCCGTAGATCGGGAACCGCCCCTGGTCGTAGTTCAGATAGGGCAGCAGGCGACGCACGCCCGCGCGGTCCAGCAGTTCCGCATCATCGCCCTGGTTGATCATCGCATTGCCCCGCCGCGCCGCCGCATCGCGCTGCCCATCGGAATGGAACAGGTTGATGATGCCGCGCTGCGAATGCATGACGTTGTAGTTCAGTTCCTGCTCCAAACCTTCCCAAAGCTTCAGGGAATGGGAATAGAACTCGGAATTGCCGGGCAGGAAGTAGTTGGCGCGGACGATGGTGGTATTGCGCCCCACGTTGCCGCCGCCCAGATAGCCCTTCTCCAGCACCGCGACATTGCGCAGCCCGTGTTCCTTGGCCAGGTAGAAGGCCGTCGCCAGGCCGTGGCCGCCGCCCCCGATGATCACGATGTCATAGGCGGGCTTGGGCGCCGGGTCGCGCCAGTGCGGCCCCCAGCCCCGATTGCCGGTGAGTCCTTCTTTCAGAACACGCAGCCCGGAAAACCGCATCGCTCGCTCCTTCTTCCCTCGTCCCGAGCTAAGCCGCTTCGCGGGTCAGGTGCAATCCGATGAAGCGGTTTGCGTAAATTTTCGCCATTTCCGGGCATTTTGCCGCCCAAATGCATGACTTTTCTGCGCAGCAGAAACATCGCCGGTGACAGGGCGTCATCGTCTCGACACAATTTGAATGAACGGCTTGGGGGACATCAGATGACGTGCCGTATTCTGCTATATTGCGATGACGGATCCACGCTGAAGGTTGGCGAAGAGCTGGCCTGGGAGCTGGGGGCGCAGCTGCATGAGATCGAGGCCAGCACGCCCGAAGAGGGCATGTGGTCGCGGATGAAGACCGGACTTTTCGCCCTGCTGTCGCGCAATCTGACCATCGACGTGCCGGATCAGCCCTGGGATCGCAGCGACCTGTTGATCCTCGGCGCGCCGATCTGGCAGGGGCGTTCTGCGCGGCCGCTGCGGCAATGGCTGGAAAGCCAGCCCGCCCTGCCAGAGCGGGTGGCCTTCCTGCTGACCTCGGACGACAGCGGCTACCCCGCCGAGGCGGTCGAGGATCTGACCGCCCTGACCGGGCACAAGCCGGTGGCGGTGCTGCACCTGGGGCGCGGCGACCTGACCAGCGGCGCCTGGAAAGGCCCGGTCGAGCATTTCCTGGACCAATGCGTGGTGCGCTACCGGCAGACCGCCTGAGGCCCCCCCGGCCCAGCGGGCCGGACGCAACCGCCGCCCCTGCTCCGGCTGCCCCACACCCGGCGGCTACAGCCCCTTGGCGCGATAGGCCGCCGCGACCCGGTCGATCGACACCAGGAAGCCCGCGGTGCGCAGATCCTCGACATCGGCGCGGTCGTGCCACAGGGCGCGCATCGACTGGAACGCCCCGCGCATCGTGTCGTCCAGGCCCGAACGGACCAGTTCCAGCTCTCCGGCGCCTTTCAGGTACTTGTCCTTGAACCCCGGTGACAGCTGCCAGCCGATGCCGGTATCCGCCGACAGCCGTTCCAGCTCGTCGACCACCAGCTGGTGGCGCGCCTCTTCCTGGCGGCGCTGCATCCGGCCAAAGCGGATGTGGCTGAGGTTCTTGACCCATTCGAAATAGGAAACGGTGACACCCCCGGCATTGGCGTAGAGGTCGGGGATGATCACGATCCCCTTCTTGCGCAGCACCTCGTCGGCGCCAAAGGTGATCGGGCCATTGGCGGCCTCGATGATCAGCTTGGCCTGGATCCGCTCGGCATTGCCGAGGTTGATCACCCCTTCCAGCGCGGCGGGGATCAGGATGTCGCATTCCTCTTCCAGCAGGGTGGCGCCCTCTTCGACGAATTGCGCATGGGGATAGCCCGCGACGCCACCGTGGGTGCCGATCCAGTCATGCACCGAATGCACGTCCAGCCCGGTCTCGGAAAACAGCGCCCCGTCGCGTTCGATCACCGCGATGACCTTCGCGCCATCCTCTTCCTGCAGGAAATGCGCCGCGTGATAGCCCACGTTGCCCAGGCCCTGCACGATGACCCGCTTGCCGTCGAGCGTGCCCGTAAGCCCGGCGCGCTGCACATCCGCCGGTTCGCGGAAGAACTCGCGCAGGGCATATTGCACCCCGCGCCCCGTGGCCTCGACCCGGCCCGCGATGCCGCCGGCGTTCAGCGGCTTGCCGGTGACACAGGCCTTGGCGTTGATGTCGGTGGTGTTCATCCGGGCGTATTGATCGGCCATCCAGGCCATCTCGCGCTCGCCCGTGCCCATGTCGGGGGCGGGCACGTTCTGCGCCGGGTTGATCATGTCGCGCTTGATCAGCTCATAGGCAAAGCGGCGGGTGATCAACTCCAGCTCGTGTTCGTCGTAGTCGCGCGGATCCAGGCAAAGCCCGCCCTTCGAGCCGCCGAAGGGCGCCTCGACCAGGGCGCATTTGAAGGTCATCAGCGCGGCCAGCGCCTCGACCTCGTCCTGATCGACATTGGGCGCATAGCGGATGCCGCCCTTCACGGGCTCCATATGTTCGGAATGAACGGATCGGTAGCCGGTGAAGGTCTGGATCTGACCGCGCAGGCGGACCCCAAAGCGCACCGTATAGGTGGCATTGCAGACGCGGATCTTCTCTTCCAGCCCCGGGGGCAGATCCATCAGCGCGACGGCGCGGTTGAACATCAGGTCCACGCTGCGGCGAAAACCCGGTTCCTTGATCGGTTGCATGACGCTCCTCCCATCTGTGCCGCGCCCGGACCTACAGGGACCGGACGGTAATGGTCAATCTGACGGACATCTATGACAGGTCAATTAATATCTCCCTGAACGCCACCCGCTTTTCGCCCCACCCCGACCGGGACAAGTGGCGCGGAGCGCGTAAAATCATCATAAATACGTAGAGGTTACTCCGCCGCCCGCCAGCGGCCAGGCCTGTCCCCCGCCCGCGCAGAGGGCGCACGCCACCTGCGGCGCCGCGCTGGCCGAAATGGCCCGAGCGGTCCCTATTGCCGCCCCATTTCCGCCGTTTTCGCGGCCTAGGACAATGGAGACTCAAAGCGTCGCAAGACAAGGCGCGGGTAGGGAAAACGATCATGGTAGAGATCATCACATCACCGCGAAACTGCTCTTTGGCAGGGCGGCTGCGCCATAGGGCGCGGGATTTCTGGCACGGGGACTCCGGCGCCATGGTGCCGCTTGTCGTCTTTTTCCTGATGATCACGCTGATTCTGGGCGGTATGGGCGTGGACTTCATGCGCCACGAGATGGAGCGGGCCAAGTTGCAGGCCGTCCTCGACCGCGCCGTGCTGGCCGCCGCCAACACCAAGAACGACCTGGACCCCGAAGCGGTGGTGCGCGACTATTTCGCCAAGGCCGAGATGACCAGCTACCTGTCGTCGGTCGACGTGCAGTCGGGCTCGGGCTACCGCACGGTTTCGGCCACGGCCAAGAACCCGATGAAGACCCAGTTCCTGGGCGCCATCGGCTATCCCACCATCGACGTCAATGTCGGCGGCACCGCCGAGGAATCCATCGGCGACGCCGAAGTGTCGCTGGTGCTCGACATCTCGGGTTCGATGGGCAGCAACCAGCGCCTGCCGCGGATGCGCGAGGCGGCGCAGGAATTCGTCGATACCGTGATCTCGGAAGACACCGCCGGCACCGTGTCGCTGTCGATCGTGCCCTACACCAGCCAGGTGAACGCGGGCCCCGAGATCCTGAGCCGCCTTAACGTGCTGCAATTGCAGGGCTATTCCCACTGCATGGAATTCTCTGCGGGGGATTTCAGCACCACGGCGATCACCACCACAGAATTTCATATCCAGTTCCCGCACTTCTCTTCCGGCTCGTCCAGCACCAGCAGCCTGATCAGCGACCCGGGCTGCCCGGATGAAAGCTATGAGCGGATCACCCCCTTCAGCCAGAATGCCCAGACACTGAAGGATCAGATCGGCGCCATGCGCTCGCGGCAGAACACCTCGATCCATCTGGGCATGAAATGGGCCGCCGCCCTGCTGGATCCGTCCTTCCAGCCGGTGATCGCCGACATGGTCGACGACGGCCTGGTCGACGCGGCCTTCGACGGCCGCCCGCAGGACTGGGGCGCGGGCGCGCTGAAGACCATCGTACTGATGACCGACGGTGTGAACGTGCGCACCCGCCGCCTGAAGATGGAGGTCTACGAGACCCCCGACATGCGCTACTTCTGGGCGCGCAACCGGCTGTTCAACTTCACCAACGACATGGATTCCAGCCTGGCCACCCACTTCTACGAAGACGCCTACAGCTCGGGCGAGGGCGACACCTACCTGCAACGGGTCTGCGACGCGGCCAAGGCCAAGGGCGTGATCATCTGGACCATCGGCTTCGAAGTGTCGAACCACGGCGCCAACGAGATGGAGGAATGCGCCTCCTCGCCCGCGCATTTCTACCGGGTCGAGGGGATCGAGATCAAAGAGGCCTTCGCCTCGATCGCCCGCCAGCTTAACGCGTTGCACCTGACCAACTGATGGCCCGCCGGTCGCATATCCTGCGCGCGCTGCGCCTGCGCCTGCACCGCTTCCGGCGGCGCGAAGAGGGCAGCGTGACGGTGGAATTCGTCATCCTGTTCCCGATCATCGTGATCATGTTCATGTCGACGGTCGAACTGGGCATGTTGACCGTGCGCCAGACGATGATGGAACAGGGGCTGAACCTGGCGGTGCGCGACCTGCAAATCGGCCTGACCGAGAATGTGGACCATGACACCATCAAGGAGCTGATCTGCGACTACGCCGGGCTGCTGCCCGACTGCGACAACTCGCTGAAGCTCGAGATGATGCCGGTCGACCTGCGCGCCTATACCACCCTGCCCGAGGACGTCGACTGCGTCGACCGGGCCGAGGATGTGAACCCGGTGCGCACCTTCACCAACGGTCAGTCGAACGAGCTGATGATCCTGCGCGCCTGCCTGAAATTCGCCCCGCTCTTCCCCAATGTCGGGCTGGGGCGCAACTTCGGCACCGATGCCAACGGGGATGCGATCATGTTTGCCCTCTCTGCCTTCGTGAACGAGCCATGATGCGCCGCCTGCGCCTCCACCTGCGCCGGTTCCGGCGCCGCGAGGACGGTGTGATCACCGTCGAATTCCTGCTGCTGTTCCCGCTGCTGGTCTGGGCCTACGTGGCGATGTTCGTCTTCTTCGACATGCTGCGGGTCACCGCACAGCACCAAAAGGCCTCTTACGTGATCTCGGACATGCTGTCGCGCGAGACCGAGTACATCAACCCGACCTACATTGATAACAGCAAGAAACTGTTCGACTATCTGATGCGCGTCGATCGCAACAACGCGATCCGCATCAGCTCGATCGGCTATAACGACGAGCAGCGCCGCTACGAAGTGTCCTGGTCCCAGGGCCGGGGCGGCAAGCCGCGGCTGACCACCGGCGATGTGGCCGACTGGGACGATCGCCTGCCGCTGCTGGCCAGTGGCGACGAGCTGATCCTGGTGGAAACCTGGTACGATTACGAGATCGCCTTCCTTCAGATCGACATGGACGACCTGAAGATGCACACCTTCGTCTACACCCGCCCGCGTTTCGCGGCGGTGCTGAAATATACCGACAACGGCTGACCGCCGCCGGGGCTGCGCCCCCTACCCTGCGCCCTCAGTCCTCGGCGCCGTCGCGCCGCGCCAGGAACAGCGCCAGGGCATCGGCCATCTGCTTGGCCTCGGCCCCATGCACCAGCCCACCAACCCCCAGACGCCGCCCGAACTGCCAGTAGAGGCCGGGCCGGAACCGGCGCGGGCCCGGGGTTTTCAGCCGCAGCAGAAACCCGTTCGACGGCTTGAAGGCAAAGAGGCCGCGATCCACCGCCTCGATCTGCTCCATCGGCGCCAGAACCTCGCCCGAACTGTCGCTCAGGCCCGCCTCGGTCAGCTCCAGCCGCAGCTGCGTGGCGCGGTACAGGCGCCAGACGATCCAGGCTTCCGCCGCCGCCAGGGCCAGCAGCAGCAGGCGCATCTTCAGCGGCGCGGGCTGCGGCGACAGGGCCAGCCAGGCCAGGGCCACGGCCAGCGCGCCGGTGACGGCCAGGCCCACATATTTGCGCCCCGCCCCCACGGTCAGGGTGGCCAGGACGGGGCTATGCTGCGTTGGCTCCACGGGGGCGATCCTCTCTGCGGATGGGTTGGGCTTTCGGGGCGGTTCTACGCGGGAATGCGGTGTTTGACGACCCGGTTTCGAAGGCCCAGGCGCGGGCCGCGCCTCAGGCGGCCACCATGCGGCGCACCATGCCCCAATAGACCTCTTCCACCTCGGCCAGGCTCAGGCGACCGCTTTCGCGGAACCAGGTGTTCACCCCGGTCAGCATGGCGATGATCGCCATGGTCGCCATGCGCGCATCCTCGACCTGCATCCCACCCGCGTCCCGCCCGCGCTCCAGAATGGCGCTGAGGCGCGCCTCATAGGCCTGGCGCTGCGCCTCCAGCAGGGCGAAGTTCTCGGGGGTCAGGTTGCGAAGCTCCATGTAGGAGATGAAGACCTGTTCGGGCCGCGCGGCATGGTGGCGGATGTGAAAGCGGGTGAAGGCCTCCAGCGCGGGCAAGGGCTCGGCCGGGATCTCGGCCGCCTCGACCGCCTCCAGCAGCTCGGCCATATGCTCCGACAGCAGCTGATAAAGCAGGGTCTGCTTGTCGGGGATATAGTTGTAAAGGCCACCGACCTGCACCCCGATCTCGGCCGCGATCTGACGCATCGAGACGGCGGCATAGCCATGGCGCGCGAATAGCGTCAGCGCGGCCCGGCGCAGGCGGGTGCCGGTATCGGCGGCGGTGGATCCGACGGTTCGGGTCATCCCCTCTTCTACCCCGCCGGGCCGAGGCGACAAGGGAAAATCCGCCCGGCCCGGCGGACGCCGGGCGCCCGAGGGGAAACCCCGCATCGCCCGCCCGCCGCGCTGCGAAGGCTTGCCAAGGGACGCAGGCTGGGGCACTTCTGGGCCATGACCCGTCGCCGCACCGCCCTGCCCCGCCCGCTTTTGCCTGCCCTTGCCGCAGCCCTGCTGCTGTCGGTCCCGGCCTGCACCCGCGCCCCGGGCGGCGCCCCGCAAGAGAGTGTGGCGAGCGATCTGGCCTATCTCGACCTGGTGCCCACGGCCAGCCTGGTGGCGCGCCCCGAAGAGAGGGCCCAGGTCAGCACCGAGGCCGAGGACGCCCTGACCAGCCGCGCCGCCCTGCTGCGCCGCCGCGCCGAGGCCCTGCGCGCCCGCGACTTCGACGTCTGATCGGCCCCCGGCCAAGCCCCGAGCAGACCCCGATCCGCCCCGCATCGCCCGCGAACCCACCCTTTGCCACCGCTTCGGGGCGCATCCGGCGGGCCTGGGCGCAGTCTCGCGTTGCAAGGCCCTCGCGAAGGCATTAGGCCCATGCAACGACAGACCTGCATGAATTTCGGAGAGTCCTCATGAGCGACAGCTTGCGCCCTCAACCCCTGCGACTGGGGATTGCCGGCCTCGGCACCGTCGGTATCGGCGTGTTGAAGATCCTGCGCAAGGAGGCCGCGATGCTGACCGCCCGCACCGGGCGCGAAATCACCGTCAGCGCCGTCTCGGCCCGCAACCGCAGCAAGGATCGCGGCGTGCCGCTGGACGGCTACGCCTGGGAGGACGACCCCGTCGCCCTGGCGCAGCGCGACGACGTGGACATCTTCGTGGAACTGATGGGCGGCTCGGACGGTCCCGCCAAGGCCGCGACCGAGGCCGCCCTGGCCGCCGGCAAGGATGTGGTCACCGCCAACAAGGCGATGCTGGCCATTCACGGCCAGGACCTGGCCGAACAGGCCGAAGCCGCCGGGCTGGTGATCCGCTTCGAGGCCGCCGTCGCCGGGGGAATCCCGGTGGTCAAGGCCCTGACCGAGGGGCTGGCGGGCAACAACATCACCCGCGTCATGGGGGTGATGAACGGCACCTGCAACTATATCCTGACCCGGATGGAGGCCACCGGCTCGGGGTATAACGCCCTGTTCGAAGAGGCGGGCAAGCTGGGCTACCTGGAGGCCGATCCGAACCTCGACGTGGGCGGCATCGACGCGGGCCACAAGCTGGCGCTTCTGGCCTCGGTGGCCTTCGGCACCCGCGTGGCCTTCGACAAGATGGAGCTGGAGGGGATCCAGCGCATCACCCTGGAAGACATCCGCGCCGCCGCCGACATGGGCTACAAGATCAAGCTTCTGGGCGTCAGCCAGATGACCGGCCGCGGGCTGGAACAACGCATGGCCCCCTGCCTGGTGCCCGCCACCAGCCCGCTGGGTCAGCTGGACGGCGGCACCAACATGGTGGTGCTGGAAGGCGACGCCGTGGGCCAGATCGTGCTGCGTGGCGCGGGCGCGGGCGAAGGCCCGACCGCCTCGGCGGTGCTGTCGGACATCTGCGACCTGGCGCGCGGCTTCCGCCTGCCGGTCTTCGGCCAGGCCGCCCAGACCCTGCGCGAGGTCGACGGCGCCCGCTCGAACACGCCAGCCCCCTATTACCTGCGCCTGACGCTTCAGGACAAACCCGGCGCCCTGGCCAAGGTCGCCTCTGTGCTGGGCGAATCCGGCGTGTCTATCCACCGGATGCGCCAGTACGACCACGAGGGCGCAGGCGCCCCGGTGCTGATCGTCACCCACAAGACCGCCCGCGCGGCCCTGGACCTGGCGATTGCCGGGATGGCCGGAACCGGCGTGGTCGAGGGCGAGCCCGTCGCCCTGCGCATCGAGACCGTCTAAGACCGTCCGGGGCGGGGGCGCGGACCGGGGCCGTTGCGCCCCGCCCCGCCTTCGCCCCGCGGACCACCGCAAGGGGCAAGAAGGTAAGGCCATGGATTTCCTCGACGTTTCCACCTCGGTCACAGGCCGCCGCTGGGTCGGCCCCGGGCCGGAGGTCGAGCGTCTGTCCGAAGCCCTGGAGCAGACCGACCACCTGCCCGCCCCCCTGGCCCGCGTGCTGGCCCGGCGCGGCGTGGCCCCCGGCGACACCGCCGCCTTCCTGGATCCGAAGCTGGGCGCCCTGCTGCCCGATCCGCGCAGTCTGCGCGACATGGAGACCGCCGCCGCCCGCTTTCTGCGCGCGGTGAAGGGGCGCGAGCGCATCGCCATCTTCGCCGACTACGACGTCGACGGCGGCAGCTCTGCCGCGCTGCTGATCGACTGGCTGCGCGCCATGGGCCGCCCCGCCACCCTCTATATCCCCGACCGCATCGACGAGGGCTACGGCCCCAACGTCCCCGCCATGCAGGAGCTGGGCCGCGCCCACGACCTGATCCTTTGCGTCGACTGCGGCACCCTGAGCCACGAGCCGGTGGCGGCGGCAGGCTGTGACGTGGTGATCCTGGATCACCACCTGGGCGGCGAGACCCTGCCCGACTGTGTCGCCGTGGTGAACCCCAACCGCCAGGACGAGGACGGCGCGCTGGCGCATCTTTGCGCCGCCGCCGTGGTCTTCCTGATGCTGGTCGAGGCCAACCGCCAGATGCGCGACGCGGGCGCCCAGGGCCCCGACCTGATGCGGATGCTGGACCTGGTTGCCCTGGCCACGGTGGCCGATGTGGCGCCCCTTCTGGGGGTGAACCGGGCGCTGGTGCGCCAGGGGCTGAAGGTGATGGCGCGGCGCGAACGGCCCGGGCTGGTGGCCCTGTCGGATGTGGCCCGGCTGACCACGGCCCCCGCCGCCTACCACCTGGGCTTTCTGCTGGGCCCGCGCGTCAACGCGGGCGGGCGCATCGGCGCCGCCGACCTGGGCGCGCGCCTTCTGGCCACCGACAACCCGCTCGAGGCCAAGGCCATGGCGGAACGGCTGGACGCCCTGAACGCGGAACGCCGCGAGATCGAGGCCGAGGTGCGCGCCGCCGCCATGGCCCAGGCCGAGGCCCGCGGGCTGGAGGCGCCGCTGGTATGGGCGGCAGGCGAGGGCTGGCACCCGGGCGTGGTGGGCATCGTCGCCTCGCGCCTGAAAGAGGCCACCAATCGCCCCGCCGTGGTCATCGGCTTCGACGGCGACGAGGGCAAGGGCTCGGGCCGCTCGATCTCGGGCGTCGACCTGGGCGCCTCGATCCAGAAACTGGCCGCCGAGGGCTTTCTGGTGAAGGGCGGCGGGCACAAGATGGCCGCGGGCCTGACCGTCACCCGCGACCAGCTGGAACCGGCCATGGCCAGGCTGACCGAGCTGCTGGAGAAGCAGGGCGCCGGTCAGGCGGGCCCGGCGGATCTGAAGCTGGACGGCCTCTTGATGCCCGGCGCCGCGACGCCCGAACTGATCGCACAGCTCGAGGCAGCAGGCCCCTATGGCGCCGCCGCCCCCGCCCCCCGCTTCGCCTTCCCCGCGCAGCGAATCTCCTTCGCCAAACGGGTCGGTGACAGCCACCTGAAGATCGCCTTTTCCGACGGCATGGGCGGCCGGATCGAGGGGATCTGCTTTGGCGCCTTCGACGGCCCCCTGGGCCCGGCGCTGGAGAACCACGGCGGCCAAAGCTTCCACCTGGCCGGGCGGCTGGAGATCAACGTTTGGGGCGGCCGCCAAAGCGTGCAGCTGCGCCTGGAAGACGCGGCGCCCGCCACGGAAAAGTAAGCCCTGACAACCACTTGCCCCCCGCCCCTTCGGCGCGGCCCGGGGTGGACAAAAAAGTGATCCCGAGGCGAAAAAAGACCTTGCAGTGGGACACGCCATTTCATAGAAACCGCCTCACGCCAAGCGCGGCCCGTTCGTCTATCGGTTAGGACGCCAGGTTTTCAACCTGGAAAGAGGGGTTCGATTCCCCTACGGGCTACCACCCTGCGCCTCTCTGCATATGCAGAGGATGTCGCACAAAAGGGTGACAGATCCGCCGCTTACGCGTCATAGGCTCGCCGCCAGATGCAGCAGAGCCCGCCCCAGTGGCCCGTTCGTCTATCGGTTAGGACGCCAGGTTTTCAACCTGGAAAGAGGGGTTCGATTCCCCTACGGGCTACCATTACCAGCACTGCTTAGACCTAGCGACCCGGTGGAAGGTCGAAGCGGCACGAGTGCCACAGCTCATTGGCATTTCTCCTCGCCTGGCGTCGCGCCCCCTCCCAGTCAAAGCTGGCGCCATTGAGCGCCAAGTGCAGCCTGTCGACGATATAGATCGTGAGTTTCAAAAGCCGCATTTCATGCCCACGACGAAACTTGACCGGGTTCCCCTTGTTGACTGCCTCTCCCCTGAGGTTGTGGGCAAGGAAGCCATCGCGGAAAGGCCTCAGAGCGGCCGCGAGATAGGTTTGTTCGACTTTGGGAACAACCCTGTCAACGGCTGCGAACCATCTGCCGACGCGTTCGCTCTCATAGGCCCCGCGTTCCTTGCGCATCCGCTCCCGATGTTCGCTCAGGAAACGCTGCTGCTCGGGATCCACCGCCGCTTCCGGGCGCCTCGGCTCTTCAACTGTCGCATGATAGTGATACGTCTCACGAACAACGCGCTCTTTCACCTCAGGTGTTGAGATCAGCTTATGTACGGTCGGTATGCTCACACGGTCAGCCGTCCCCTTGTCCCAAATGGCGCTCAACCGCACCAGGAAATAGGACTGCATACTGTGCTGCATATCGTTGAAAGCATTGGCAGCTCGCGATCTTGGGATCTGGGCAGAGAGCCTATCGGAATAAAGCACGACAGCGTTGTTCTCTGCCAGCCGTATCAGGGCGCAGGTATGATCAACGAGCTTGCCAGTGAGCACCTTTGCGCGCTCCAGTCGGGCCTGCTCGCTTAAATTGTCTGGAAATGTGGTTCCCATACCGCCCCCTTGCGGATGCTCCTCACTCCTGATTTGGCCTTCGACACTAGCGAAGACAACAAGACAGCGATAGCCGGTCGCCCTGCCGCAGACCGCCAGACAAAGGCAGCGTCAGCGCCCCTTAGGCCGCCGCGCAGCCTGCCAGGGCGGCGGTGTCGTCCAGGATCAGCTTCACCGGCACATGCCAGGCGGTATCCAGCGCCAGCGGGCGGCCATAGGCGGCGGCGAAGGCCGGGGCGCCGCCGTGCAGCAGCACCGCCCGGGCCACGCCCCCGGCAAAATGGATCCCCTGCCCCGGCAGAAAGGCCAGGGTCAGGTCCTGGGCCAGCATCGCCATCAGCTCGGCATAGAAGGTGACATGGGCCGCCAGGTCGGCATCGCCCGATCCCATCAGCCCCGCGGGCGTCTCGCTGCGCCCGGTGGCGAGGTGCCACAGCCGTTCGAAGCCGCGCCCCGAGAACAGATGTTCGATCGTCTCGAACCCGTGCACGGCGCCACGAACCCGCGCGTTGACCGCGTCATGAATCCGCGCGGCCAGCTGCACATGGCCCATCTCGGCCTTGGGCACCACCGGCCCCTCGTCGCGGATCACCACCGGGCTGACGTTGAACCCGGTGCCGATCCCGGCGACCAGCGCCTGGTTGCCCCAGGGCGCCACGCCCTCGGTCACCATCTGCACCCCATCGGCCCCCAGGGCGGGGACGGAATAGCCCAGGGCCTCAAGGTCGTTGATCAGCCGCGCCTCGGGGGCGTAACGCTCGATCAGCCGGTCGAGTTGAAACGACCAGTCGCGATTGGTCAGCCGCGCATGATCACCGGTCACCGGCCCCGCGACGGCGACACAGACCCGGTCCAGCGCCCCCGGGGCGGCCTCGGCCAGGTAGTGGTCGGCCGCGCCATAGAAGGTGGCGAAATCGTCGTTGCGATAGGCCCGGATGGTCTGCGGCAGGATCCGCGTCCCCTCGGCCAGCGCGAAGCGCACATTGGTCCCGCCCACATCAGCAACCAGTTTCATCTGTCCCTCGCCGAAAGCTGTCGTCGCCGGTTGCATAGCCAATGTTAGCGGTAAAACCAATGGCCGCCCGGCCCAAAGCCGGGCTTTTTCGCCGCCCCGCCCCCGCCACGGGCAACCAGCCCCACCAATGCCCAAGGGTCCCGCCTCGCCCCCGATGCGCCCCAACTCTCAGCCGGGGCGTGGCCCTTCTCATCCCACACCACGCAGGGTCGGCTGACCCCCGCCCCTCTCTTCTCATTGCCAAAAATATCCCGGGGGGGGAATTGAGCCGCAGGCGAAAGGGGGGGCAGAGCCCCCCCTTCTACCCCTCGACCCGTCGCGACGCCTCAGTTCAGCCGCTCACCGCTTTCCGGGGCAAAATACGACACCTTGGCCAGGTCAAAGGCCAGGGTCAGCGGCGCCCCGGCGCGGGCCGAGGTCTCGGCGTGCAGCCGCGCCGTCACCTGCTTGCCACCCAGATGCGACACCACATAGGTGTCGGCCCCCGCCGGCTCGACCATATCCACCTGACAGGCCGCCTCCTGCACCTGATCGCCAGAGCGATAGCCCGCCTCGGCGATATCCTCGGGCCGCAGGCCCAGGATCACATCGGCGGGCAGGTCCAGCGGGCGCGGGTCGGCCAGAACCAATGGCGGCTCGGAGGCCCGGGCGATCTCGA
Source organism: Pseudooceanicola aquaeponti (assembly GCF_050897975.1). Lineage (NCBI taxonomy): Bacteria > Pseudomonadati > Pseudomonadota > Alphaproteobacteria > Rhodobacterales > Paracoccaceae > Pseudooceanicola > Pseudooceanicola aquaeponti. Next base: position 77,350 of record NZ_JBPAXY010000006.1, on the reverse strand, counting down.
TCCGGTGGCCGCTGCCGTCGCGCGCCACCTTGGCGGGGATCAGGTTCATCGCCGGGCTGCCCATGAAATCCGCCACGAACAGGTTCGCGGGCCGGTTGTAGATCTCGGCGGGGGTGCCGATCTGCTGGATCACCCCGCCCTTCATCACCACAATCCGCGTTGCCAGGGTCATGGCCTCGATCTGGTCATGGGTCACATAGACGATCGAGGCGCCCAGGGTCTGGTGCAGCTTCTTGATCTCGGTGCGCATCTCGACGCGCAGCTTGGCGTCGAGGTTCGATAGCGGCTCGTCGAAGAGGAAGAGCGCCGGATCGCGCACCAGGGCGCGGCCCATGGCCACCCGCTGGCGCTGCCCGCCCGACAGCTGCCCCGGCTTGCGGTCCAGAAGCTGCGAGATCTGCAACAGCTCGGCCACCTCGGCCAGCTTGGCGTTCTGCGTCGCCTGGTCGATGCCGCGCACCTTCATCCCGAAGGTAATGTTCTTGGCCACCGTCATGGTGGGGTAAAGCGCATAGCTTTGGAACACCATGGCGATGTTGCGGTCCTTGGGGCTGACGTCGGTCATGTCCTGCCCGGCAATGCCGATGGACCCGCCGGTGATCGGCTCGAGCCCGGCGATGCAGTTCAGCAGCGTGGACTTGCCGCAGCCCGAGGGGCCGACGAGGACCAGGAAATCGCCCGGCTCGATCGCCACGTTGATGTCGCGCAGGATCTTGGTCTGGCCATAGGACTTGTCGAGGTTCTTGATATCGAGGATCGGGGCCATGAGCTTATCCCTTCACGGAGCCGGCCGTCAGGCCGCGGATGAAATACTTGCCGGCGACGACATAGACCAGAAGCGTGGGCAGGGCCGCGAGGATCGCGGCGGCCATGTCCACGTTGTAGGCCTTCACGCCGGTGGTGGAGTTGACGATGTTGTTCAGCGCCACGGTCACCGGCTGGGTGCCGGCCGAGCTGAAGGAGACGCCGAAGAGGAAGTCGTTCCAGATCTGGGTAAACTGCCAGATCACCGAGACGACAAAGATCGGCAGCGACAGCGGCAGGAAGATCGACCAGAAGATGCGAAAGAACCCCGCCCCGTCGATCTTGGCCGCCCGCACCAATTCCTGCGGGATCGTCACGTAATAGTTGCGGAAAAACAGCGTGGTAAAGCCGATGCCGTAGACCGTATGCACCAGGATCAGCCCTGGGATCGTGCCCGCCAGCCCGAGGATGCCCAGCATCCGCGCCATGGGCAGCAACACCACCTGGAAGGGGATGAAACAGCCGAACAGCAGCGCTGCGAACAGCAGGTTGGCGCCCCGGAACCGCCACTGGGCGAAGACATAGCCGTTCAGCGCCCCGATCATGGTCGAGATCGCCACGCCCGGCACCGCGATCAGGACCGAGTTCCACAGATAGGGTTTCAGCCCCTCGCACTGGATCCCGGTACAGGCGGATCCCCAGGCGGTCTTCCAGGCCTCGAAGGTCACGTCGCGCGGCAGGGCCACCAGCGATCCGGTGCGGATCTCGTCCAGCGATTTCAGCGAGGTGGTGACCATGACGAACAGCGGCATCAGGAACCACAGGGCGAAGACCCCCAGCACCAGGTACAGCGTCCAGCGCAGGGCGATCCGGCCCAGGCGCGCGCCCAGGCTGCGCTGGCCCGCGCGGGCAGAGATATAGGCGAGGTCAGTCATGTTTCGCCCTCAGTTCGGAATAAAGGTAGGGAACGACGATAGCAAAGACGACGGCCATCATCACCATGGCGGAACTGGCCGCCTGACCCAGATTGCCGCGCGAAAACGCCATGGCGTACATGTAGGTCGCGGGCAGATCGGTGGCATAGCCGGGCCCGCCGCCGGTCAGGGCGATGACCAGGTCGAAGCTTTTGATCGCCAGGTGCGACAGCACGATAAAGGCCGACAGGAAGACCGGCGCCATCGAGGGGATGATGATCGCCGTATAGATCCGCCAGTGCGGAATGCCGTCGACCTGCGCGGCCTTGATGATCTCGCCATCCACCGACCGCAGCCCGGCCAGGAACAGCGCCATGACAAAGCCCGCCGATTGCCAGACCCCCGCCAGGACGATGGTGTAGATCGCCATGTCGGGGTCGACCAGCCAGTTGAAGGTGAAGTTTTCAAAGCCCCAGCCCCGCACCATGGCCTCCAGCCCCAGACCGGGGTTCAGGATCCATTTCCAGGCGGTGCCGGTGACGATCATCGAAAGCGCCATCGGGTAGAGGTAGATGGTGCGGATCGCCCCTTCGACGCGGATCCGCTGGTCCAGCAGGATGGCCAGCATCAGACCCAGCAGCATGGCAATGGCGATGAACAGCACGCCATAGATGGCCAGGTTGGTCATCGCCGTGTCCCAGCGGGGGGTCGAGAAAAGTTTGGTGTACTGGCCGATCCCGTCGATTTCGTAGCGCGGCATCAGCTTGGACTTGGTCAAAGAGACCCAGGCGGTCCAGGCGATGAAGCCGTAAACGAACAGAAGGATGGCGGCAAAGCTGGGCGCCAGGACCAGCTTCGGCACATGGGTTTCAAGCCATTTGGTCATGGGGGGTCCGGGTTGGGCGGGCACGCAAGACGGGCCCGGGCGAGGAGAAGGAAAGACGCCGCCCGACGGCGAAGGTCGGGCGGCGCAGGCGACCGGCGGGGATCACATCGCGTTGGCGACGGCCTCGACCAGCATCTCGACCGCCTCTTCAGAGGACATGTCGGAGTTGAAATGCGCCGTCACCACATCGGTGATGGCCCCGGCGGGTTCACCGCGCAGCGCCATGCCATGGGCGTAAGAGGGCAGCAGCGAGCCGTCTTCGGCATCCGCCGCCATGTCCTCGGCCGAGATATGGGCGCACATGTCGAAGGCATCCAGCGCCACGTCGGAGCGCACCGGGATCGAGCCCTTGTTCAGGTTGAAGGTCTCCTGGAACGAGGGGCCGACGATCAGCTCGGCCAGCAGGGCCTGACCGGCCTGCTTGTCTTCGCCGTCCACCTCGAACATGGCGAAACTGTCGACGTTGTAGAGGAAGCCATGACCCGGGGTCGCGGCACAGGTGAAATCCTCGCCCGGGGTCTTGCCCGCGGCCAGGAACTCGCCCTTGGCCCAGTCGCCCATGATCTGGAAGGCGGCCTCGCCGTTCATCACCATGGCCGTGGCCAGGTTCCAGTCGCGGCCCGAGAAGTTGTCATCCACATAGCCGCGCAGGGTGCGCATCTGGTCGAAGACCTTGACCATCGTGTCAGAGCCAAGCGCCTCGGGGTCCAGTTCCACCAGGGCCTGCTGGTAGAAATCGGCGCCCATGCCCAGCACCACGGTCTCGAAGACCGTCGCGTCCTGCCAGGCCTGCCCGCCATGGGCCAGGGGCGTGATGCCCGCCGCTTGCAGCTTTTCGGCGGCGGCGTTGAACTCGTCCCAGGTGGTGGGCATCTCGATGCCGTTGGCGGCCAGGATCTCGGTATTGGCCCAGACCCAGTTCACCCGGTGCACGTTGACCGGCGCGGCGCACCACTGGCCCTCGCATTTCATGTGTTCGGCCAGCTGCGCCGGCAGCACATCGGCCCAGCCCTGGGCCTCGGCCACATCGGAAATGTCGGCCAGAACGCCCTCTTCGTACCATTCCTGGATCGCCGGGCCCTTCAGCTGCACGGCGGTCGGCGCATTGCCCGACAGCACGCGGGCGCGAAGTGCGGTCATCGCCGCATCGCCGCCACCGCCTGCCACGGGCATGTCGGTCCAGCTGCCCCCGCGCGAGGCGAATTCTTCCTGAAGCACGGCCACCGATTTGGCCTCGCCGCCCGAGGTCCACCAGTGCAGCACCTCGGCCTGGGGCTCCGCCAGCGCGGGCAGCGCCAGGCAGGTCACGGCGGCAGAGGCCGCCAGAACGGATTTCATCGACATGGAAATGTCCTCCCTTGAACATCGCTCCCGCACCCCTCCCGGCGCGGTGATGGGGCAGTCTTTCCGCCCTGCCCCGCATTTGACAAGTCCGACAAACGGGCCGGACCCCACCCAGGGGGCAGATTCTGCCCCCCTCTGTTACAGGCTGTTACGAAAGGGAAAATTGCCGCGATGCAGCGCGCATCCCTGCCGCAGGGGAAGCCGTGCGGCCCCCCGGACGCGCGCAAAGATTGCCCTGCCCCGCCCCTGCCCCTAGGATCCGCCCCAGGAGAGAGGACCCCCCATGACCATTGCCCGGCTGCTGGTCGTCGATGACGACGCGGAAATGCGCGAGATGCTGACCGAGTTCCTGCGCAGCTCGGGCTTTTTCGTCACCGCCGCCGCCACCCGGGCCGAGATCGACGCGGCCCTTGGCGCGGGCCGGATCGACCTGATCCTGCTGGATGTGATGCTGGGCGATGACAGCGGGGTCGAGATCTGCGCCCGGCTGCGCCGCGACCACGACATGCCCATCATCCTGGTCTCGGCCCTGTCGGCCGATCACCAGCGCATGGCGGGCTACGAGGTGGGGGCGGACGACTATATCGCCAAACCCTTCAACCCCGACCTGCTGCTGGCGCGGGTGCGCGCGGTGCTCAAACGTGCCCGGCGCACCGCCTCGCTGGTCTATCGCCGCGCCACCGACCGCTTCGATTTCGCCGGCTGGACCTATGACGGCAAACGCGACGAGGTGCTCTCGCCCGCAGGGTTCCAGGTGGCCCTGTCGCGGCGCGAGACCGAGCTGTTGAAGGTGATGCTGGCCAATCCGCGCATCCCCCTGACCCGGGAAGAGATCGCCGCCGCCCTCGGCACCGAGGATGAGGGCTCTGGCCGGGCGATCGACGTGTTGATGGGGCGGCTGCGCGGCAAGATCGAGCGTGACCCCAAGGCGCCGCTGATCCTGAAGACCGTGCGCGGCACCGGCTACATGCTGGCCGCCGATGTGGAGCGGGGCGCGGCGTGATCGCGCGCTGGCGGCCCGGCCTGCGCGGGATCGGCACGGCCTGGGTGCTGCTGGCCTTTGCCGCGGGGGTGGCGGCCACGGCGCTATGGATGGGCTCTCGCGGGGCCTGGGGCGCCTATCTGGCCCGGGCCGAGATCGCGGGCGTCACCCTGCATGACAGCCTGGTGCGCGGCACCACGCCCCCCGCCGGGCTGGTGATGACGCCGCTGCCCCGGGCCGAACAGGCCCTGGCCGAGGCGGGCGATTTCGCCCGGCTGGAAGGGGTGCCGGTGCCCGCCCAGGTCACCCGCGTCTCGATCCGCGACGGCACGGCCGAGGATTTCGGCACCCCGGTGCTGCGCCTGGCCATCGTCTCGGCCGGGCTGCGCTACGAGGTGGCGCAGCTGGCGGGCGGCGCGCGCACCGCCCCCGAGAAGCTGGGCCGGGTGACCCGGCTGATGGCCAGCTATTGCAGCGATCCGGTGCTTTTTGCCCAGGCGGGCGAGGCGCCCTGGATGCGCATCGACGGCGCCGCCCTCTGGGGCTGCGCGGCGGCGCCCGGCGACTACCGGCTGGGGGCGCTGCTGCTGGCCGGGCTGGCCCTGGCGGTGCTCTGGACGCGGGTGTCGGACGTGGCGGCGCGGTTCTCGGGCTTTGCCCGCGCCCTGGGGCGGCGCCGGGTGGCGGGCGGGCCGGAACGCTATTTCGCCTCCGGTCCGGCGGAACTGGCCCAGCTTGTGGGGGCGGTCAACGACCACCTGGCCGATGAACGCGCCCGCCTGGCGCGCCGGGCCGAGATCCTGTCGGGCGTCAGCCACGACCTGGGCACCCCCGCCACCCGGCTGCGCCTGCGCGCCCGGCTGATCGCCGACGAGGGGCTGCGCGCCAAGGTCGAGGGCGACATCGACCGGATGACCGGGATGATCGACAGCGTGCTGACCTATACCCGCGCCGAGATGTCCGCCGAGGCGCCGCGCGAGCTGTCCCTCAGCTCGCTGATCGAGGCGCTGGTGGACGACTACCGCGACATGGACCGCCCGGTGCGGCTGCGCCCGACCGAGCCCGCGCGCATCGCGCCCCCCGGCACCCTCTTTGCCGCCCGCGCGCAGCAGCGGGTGCCCCTGTCCCCCGCCCTGCCCGGCGCCGGAACCGGCCCGGTGCTGGTCACCGCCCGCCCCGTCGCCCTGGGCCGGGCGATCGGCAACCTGATCGACAATGCGCTGAAATACGGCCGCCACGCCGTCCTGTCGCTGGAGGTGGGCGCCGACCGGGTGGCCATCCTGGTCGAGGATGCGGGCCAGGGCCTGGACGCCCGCGCGGTCGAGGCGCTGATGCGGCCCTTCCGGCGCGGCGAGAATGCCACCACCACCGAGGGCTTCGGCCTGGGCCTGACCATCGTACAGGCGGTGGCCGAACAGCACGGCGGCAGCCTGTCGTTTCAGGACGGGGCCCATGGGCTGATCGCCCGGCTGGAGATCGCCCGGCGCTAGGGCGGCGCGCCGCCGCCTGCCAAAGGCCCCCTGCCCCCTCCTATTCGACGGCTGAAAATACTCCGGGGGGGAGGCGCGCGCCCGCGCGACGGGGGGCAGCGCCCCCCTCTTCCCGCCCCTTACTGCCGGGCACGCTGCCCGGCGGCCAGCTCGACGATCTCGTCGGTGATCTCGTCCTGGCGCAGGCGGCGGGCTTCGCCGGTCAGGCTGTTCAGGCTGTCCATCACATTGGCCCGGGCCGCGATCATGGCGCGCATCCGCGCCTCGTTCTCGGCGGCGAAGCCCATCATGATGGCCTCCGACAGCTCGGAAAAGACATATTCCTCGACCAGTCCGGCCAGCAGATCGGCGGGCGGCAGGGTCAGCATCGGCGCGGCGCGGGCGCTGGCGGGGGGCGGAAAGCGGGAATAATCGAAGGGCAGCAGCGGGCGCGTCACGATCCGCATCTGGCCCTCGCCGCCGCCCGGGTCCGTGGCCATGCCGGGGCGGGCATGAAGCAGGGTCAGCCGCTGCATCCGGCCCTCGGCCAGGGGGGCAAAGATCGCCTCGGTCAGCCGGGTGGCCAGGCGCGGCACCTGGTCGGGATGAGTCACCATCGGCGCCGACCAGCGCAGGGGCCGCCCCCGTTCCGCCGCCAGCAGCACGCCCCGGTCCCCCAGCAGGAAAACCGGGCCTTCGCCGGTCAGATAGGGCGCGGCGGCATCGAAAAGCCGCTCGTTATAGGTGCCGACAAAGCCCTGCTCGGCGGCCAGCAGGATCAGACCATGGCCGGGATCGCCCGGCGCCTGCGAGGCGCGCGCGCCCCGGTCCGTCAGGCCCGCCGCGTCGCCCTCGGGCATCAGCGCCATGGCCTGGCCGATGCCCGCGCCAATGGTCTCGGCATAGCGGCGGATGCTGTCCAGATGGGCGCGGGCCTCTTGCGCCCGGGCGGCGGCGATGCCGCGCATGGCCCCGATCACCGACGAGAGCTTGCGCACCGTGTCGATGCGCCCCTCGACCTCTGCCAGGCGCCCGCTCATGCGGGGGCGTCCCCGGCCTCGGCCTCGGCCTTGTCGGCAGCCCTGCCCATGTCCCGCGCCAGATCTGCCAGGGCGGCGACCAGCGCCGCGCGGGTCTCGGCCGTCAGCTGGCCGCTGCGCGTCAGATCGGCCACCGCCGCAGCGGCCCGGCTGTCCAGCCAGGCGGGCAGCCTGTCGCGCAAGCCGGGGATCTGCTCAGGCGTCAGCCCGTCCAGCGCGCCTTCGGCCAGCCCGGCCAGCAGGGCCACCTGATCGGCCAGGCGGTAGCCGGTAAAGCGCGGCTGGCCCAGCAGGGCGCGGATACGCTGGCCCCGGGCGATCTGCGCCGCGATACGCGGGTTCGAGATGCCGCCGAAGCGGGTGAACATCTCCAGCTCCTGGAACTGGGCATAGTCCAGCCGCACCCGGCCCGACACGTCGCGCAGCGCCCGGTGCTGCGCCTTGCCGCCCACCCGGCTGACCGACAGGCCCACATCGACGGCGGGGCGCTGGTTGGCGGCGAACAGCCCGCTGTCCAGCACGATTTGCCCGTCGGTGATCGAGATCAGGTTGGTCGGAATATAGGCCGAAAGATTGCCTGCGTCGGTCTCGGCAATGGGCAACGCGGTCAGCGAGCCACCGCCCTGTTCCGGCGCCAGTTTCGCCGCACGCTCCAGCAGCCTAGCGTGCAGATAGAAGATGTCGCCCGGGTAGGCCTCGCGCCCCGGGGGTTCGCGGGTCAGCAGGGCCAGTTCCCGGTGGGTGGCCGCATGGCGGGTCAGGTCGTCGATGACGATCAGCGCGTTCTGGCCCGCGTCGCGGAAATGCTCGGCCATGGCCATGCCGGCGAAGGGGGCGATCCATTGCAGGCCGGGCGCGGTGGCCGCCCCCCCCATGACGAAGATACAGCGCTCGGGCGCGCCATGGGCGCGCACCGCCTCGATCACCCGCTCTACCGCCGAGGCGCGCTGGCCCACGGCGACGTAGATGCAGATCACGTCGCTGTCCTTCTGGTTGAGGATCGCATCCACCGCCAGCGCGGTCTTGCCGGTGGCGCGGTCGCCGACGATCAGCTCGCGCTGGCCACGACCCAGGGCAAACAGGCTGTCGACCACCAGAACCCCGGTCTCCAGCGGTTCCGAGACGTTGTCACGCTCGATGATGGCGGGCGCCGGGCGCTCGATGGGCAGATGGCCTGCCGCCTCGACCGGCCCCGCCCCGTCCAGCGGGCGGCCCAGCGGGTCGACCACCCGGCCCAGCAGGCCCGGGCCCACGGGCACCTGCACCACCTCGCCCAGGTCGCGCACGGCGGCACCGGCGCGGATCGCGGCGCTGTCGTCCAGCACCACCACGTCGATCACTGCCTCGTCCAGGGTATGGGCAAAGCCAAGCTGGCCCCCTTCGAAACGCAGCAGGGCGTTCAGCGCCACATCGGGCAGGCCCGCCACCTGCGCCACGCCATCGGCGACCGAGACCACACGGCCAAGCGCCCGGGCCTCGGCCGCCAGCGGCGTGGCCGCCAGGGTGGCGCGGCTGCGGTCGAGCCAGGGGGCGTTCGGTTCGCTGTCGGTCTCGGGGGTCATGTCGGGATCAGCCATCGGCGTTCAGCTCCGCCCGGATCCGGTCCAGATCGGCCCGGAGGTGATTGGCCACAACCGCCGTGGGGGTGACCAGTTCCAACCCGGCCAGGAGGCCCGCGTCGGTCTCGACTGTGAAGGGCACGTCCTGACCCAGGGCCTCGGCCAGGCGCGCGGCGATCTCTGCGGTCTCGGCCTCGCCTAGCGGGCGGGGGGTGCGCAGGGTCACCGGGCCTGCGCAGAGCGCCGCGCGGCTGGCCTGCGGCAGGGCGTCCAGGGCGGCGATCAGCCCGTCGAGGAAGCCCGCCACCCGGGCCGCCGGGGGCAGGCGGTCCAGCAGGCGGGCGGCAATCTCGGTGGCCAGGGTGGCGGCCTGCGCCTCAAGCTGGCGGGCCTGGCGGGTGCGCTGGCGGTCGAGATCGGCCAGGGCCTGGGCGCGGCTCTCCTCGGCGGCGTGCCGCGCCTCTTCCAGCAGCCGGGCGCGGGTCTCTTCCGCCTCCGCGCGGGCGGCCTCCAACTGCGCGGCACGGGCGGCGGCCTGGCGCTCTTGCTCGGCCCGCGCCGCGGCGCGCGTGGCCTCGGCTTCGGCCCGAGCTTCCTCAGCCGCCTCCAGCCCGGCGCGCGCCGCCTGTTGCCGCGCCGCCAGGATCCGGTTCACCGGACCGAAAAGGAAATATCCCAGCAACCCCACCAGGACGAGGAAGTTCACGGTCTGGAGGCCGAGGGTCCACCAGTCGATGGTCATGACCGGCTCAGACGAAGGGGTTGGCGAAAAGGACCAGCAGGGCGATCACCAGGGTATAGATCGCCATGGTCTCGATCATCGCCAGGCCGACAAACAGGGTGCGGCTGATGGTGCCCGCCGCCTCTGGCTGGCGGGCGATGGCATCCATGGCGGCGGCGACGGCGCGGCCTTCGCCCAGGGCGGGGCCGATGGCCCCCATGCCCACGGCCAGGGCTGCGGCGATGATCGAGACCACTTCGATAAGATTGTCCATGGGTCAGGGATCCTTCGTATTGTTCGTGTCAGCGGGGGGCGCCGCCGCGCCCTCACCGGCGGCGGCGCCGATGAAGACGGTGGCGAGGACGGCGAAGATATAGGCCTGGATGGCGCCGGTCAGCAGATCCAGCGCCATGAAGGGGATCGGCACCAGAAGCCCGGCCAGCGACAGCACGATGGCGGCGATAAAGACCCCGCTCATCACATTGCCGAAAAGGCGCACCATCAGCGAGAAGGCCCGGGTGATCTGCTCGATCACGTTCAGCGGGATCATCACCCAGGAGGGTTCGGCGAAGGTGGCCAGATAGCCGCCCAGGCCCCGGGCGCGGATGCCATAGGCGATAGTGGCGATGAAGACGACCAGCGCCAGCGCCGCGTCGGTTTCCAGATGCGAGGTGGGCGGCTCGACCCCCGGCAGAAGGCCGGACCAGTTGGCCACCAGCACAAAGACCAGAAGGGTGCCGATCAGCGCCCGGAAGGGGGCCGGGTCGCGGTTCATCGTGTCGCGGATCAGGTCGTCGACCATGGAAACCAGCATCTCCAGCACCACCTGCCCCTTCGAGGGGCTGAGCGCCAGGCGCCGGGTGGCCAGGGCGGCGCCCAGCACCAGCAGCGCCATCAGCGCCCAGGTCACCACCACGCTTTCGGCCACCGGCACCGGGCCGATGTGGAACAGGGCGTGGCTTTCCAGCGGGTTTTCCATCACGCCTCCCCTCTCTCTTCGGCCCGCGCCCGGCGCAGCACCAGCGCCCGGCCCAGCACCAGGCCCGCCGCGCCCGCCAGCAGCGGATAGGCCCCAAGGCCCGCCAGCAGGACAAAGACCGCCACCAAGAGCGCCAGCCGCGCCAGTTGCAGCGCCAGGGCCCGCGCGGGTGCCCGGCCCGGGCCGAGGTAGAGATCCGTCACCCGGCGCAGCGAGGCGAAATGCACCACCCCCAGGCCCAGCCCCAGAAGGGCGGCCAGCAGGGCTGTGGCGGCGGGATATGCGGCGGCCAGCTGCATCATTGCCGGTGCATCCAGCGCCAGGCGGACCAGAGGCCAAACACCGCGCCCAGCATGATGGCGGGGGCGGTAAAGAAGATGCCAGTGGCAAAGACCCGGTCCAGAAAGCGGCCCAGCACCGTGGCCAGCAGCATGGGAACGACGATGGTCCAGCCCAGGATGCCGATCTGGCCCAGGCGCGCCGCCAGCGAGGGTTCGGGCACCTCCTGCCCCAGGCGGTCGCGGGTCTGGCTGCGGCGGGCGGCCTCTTCGGTGCGGTCGGGGGGCTGGCTCATCGCGGCACCCCCTGCCCCGGCTGGATCCGCGGCGGATGCGACAGCAGCCCCGGACGGTCCGGGCGCAGATAGCGCATCATCTGGCGCACCGCCTGGGCGTGCAGCCGGGTCTGTTCGACCCGCAGGTCGCGGTCCTGCCCGGCCTCGCGGGCGCGGAAGGCGGCCACATCCCCCGCCAGCTCCGCCAGATCACGGCCCAGCACCCCCTCGCGGCAGGCAATCGCCACCTCGGCGCCGTCCCTCACGCTCAACAGACCGCCGCGCAGGGCGCAGAAGTGCCAGGCGCCGCCCTCAACATCGCGCCAGCGCACCACCGAGGCGGGCAGCGCCGTCAGTAGGTCCACATGGCCGGGCCAGAGGCCGAAACCGCCGCTGGCATCCTCGGCCCGGACCGAGGGGGTGCGGACCTCGACCAGGGCGGCCATCGGCGTGGTGATGGTCAGATGCAGCAGGGGCGCGCTCATGCGGCGGCCTCGCGGCGGGCGGCCTCTTCCTTGGCGCGGGCCTCTTCAAAGGTGCCGACCATGTAAAGCGAGGCCTCGTCCCAGTCGTCGGCCTCGCCCGCCAGGATGGCGCGACAGCCGGCGATGGTATCCTCCAGCGCGACGGACCGGCCCGCCATGCCGGTAAAGGCCTCGGTCACGCTGAAAGGCTGGGTAAGGAAACGTTGCAGGCGCCGCGCCCGGTCGACGATATGGCGATCCTCGCGGCCCAGCTCTTCCTTGCCCAGAAGCGAAATCACATCCTGAAGCTCGCGGTAATGTTCGATGGTGCGGCGGACCTCGGTGGCGATGGCCACATGCTCTGCGCCCATTACCCGCGGGTCCAGCAGGATAGAGGAGGAGGCGATGGGATCCACCGCCGGATACATGCCATCGGCGGCCATGGCGCGCGACAGGACCACCATGCTGTCCACATGGCCCGCGATGGCGGTGACCGCCGGGTCGGTGAAGTCGTCGGCGGGCACATAGACCGCCTCGATGGCGGTGATCGCCGCCCCGTTGGCCGAGGCGATGCGTTCCTGAAGCGCCGCCACCTCGGTGGCCAGGGTCGGCTGATAGCCCACCCGGCTGGCCATGCGCCCCAGAAGCCCCGACACCTCGGAGCCCGCCTGGACGAAGCGAAAGACGTTATCCATCAACAGCAGGACGTTACGCCCCTCCGCGTCGCGGAAATGCTCGGAAATGGCCAGGGCGGTCATCGGCACCCGCCAGCGCGCGCCGGGGGGCTCGTTCATCTGCCCATAGACCAGCACCGTGTGCCCCAGCACCCCGGCCTCGGTCATGTCCTGCAACATCTCGTGCCCCTCGCGAGAGCGTTCGCCGATGCCGGAAAAGACCGAGATCCCCTCGTAGCGGGCCACCATGGCCTGGATCAGCTCCATCACCAGGACGGTCTTGCCGACGCCCGCGCCACCGAACATGGCGGCCTTGCCGCCCTGGGCCAGGGGCGCCAGCAGGTCGATGACCTTGATGCCGGTATGAAAGATCTGCGCCGCCGCGCCCTGGGCGGCAAAGGGCGGCGGGGCGGCGTGGATCGGGCGGCGTGGGGTGTCGGCGGGCAGCGGCGCGCCCCGGTCGCCGGTGGCGCCGGTCACGTCCAGCAGGCGGCCCAGCACCGCCGGACCCACGGGGGCGGTCAGCGGCCCGCCCAGGGCGCGAACGGGCGTGCCCCGGCGCAGACCGCTGGTGGCCTGAAGGGCGATGGCGCGCAGGCGGGTGGCGTCCAGGTGGGCCTGCACCTCGACCAGCACCGGCGCCATGTCGGGATCCCTGTCGGGGGCCCTGATTTCCAGCGCATCATTGACCGCGGGCAGCGGCCCGGCGTCGAAGGCTATGTCGACCACCGCGCCCCGGATCGCGATCACCCGGCCCGGGGCCTCGGCCAGGGCGTCGGGCGGGGTCTCGGGGGTGGCGGGCACGGAGGGGCGCCCGGAGGGGGCTGAGGTCTCGGATGCCAAGGGTCTGATCTCCGAAGGGAATACCTCTGGCCTATACCCGGATGCCGGGCCTGTCACCCGTCGCGGTGTCGCAGGGGCAGCCATCGGCGACAGCGGGCCGATCCTGCCCACCGAGCAGGCAGTGGCAGGGGCGCCGGGACCGTGCTGGCGCCTGCACGGGGCCTCAGGCGCCAGGCGCGAAACTGCGCCGCAGCTGCGGCACCGCCAGCACCAGCAGCAGCGCGGCCACCGCCAGGAAGACCACCGGCCCGGTGCGCTCATAGCCCCAGACCCCGGCCAGCCCGCCGCTAAAGAAGGCCAGCAGCGTGGCCAGGTGCAGGCCAAGGCGGGCGGCCACCAGACGGCGGGTATCGACCCCGGCCTCGCCCGGGCTGGCCAGGGCCGCCAGTTCGAGGCCAATGTCGGTGGCCAGGCCCGAGACATGGGTGCTGCGCACCCGTCCGTCAGAGATCCGTGTCGTCGCCGCGTTCTGCAATCCCATCAGCGCCGACAGGCCGATCAGCATCAGATGCCCGGCAAAAGCCACCTGCCACAGCAGGTCCATCAGCGCCAAGAGCACCAGCAACAGCGCCTCCAGCAGGATCGAGAAGGCATAGATGCCCCGGATCCGGCGGCGGTGCCCCATGGCGATCAGCAGGCCCGAAACGAAGGCCCCCAGGATGAAGGCCAGCAACAGCGCCAGGAACCACAGCGCGGTGCCGATCCGGCCAAGGGCCATCATGTCCGACAGGGTCGAGACATTGCCGGTCATATTGGCCGAGAAATAGCCCAGGGCGCGAAACCCCGCCGCATTCACCGCCCCCGCCGCCAGCGACAGCCAGATCGCCAGCCGCAGATCGACCGAGACGCTGCGATCCTGCCCTGCATGTATCAGCATAACGGCCTCTTTCCGTCCCCGCGCATCGCATCCCGCCGATGCGTCCGGGGCCAAGTGTAACGCGCCCCGGCGCAGGCGCAATCGGCCCGGCGGGCGCAGCCCCCTGCCCTGCCCGCCGCCGTTCTGTCGCCTGGCCCATCACCATCATGAGCGCGGGCGCCATAGTCCCCCGCCCGGGACCACATATCTTGAGGGCCATCAGGGGCGACGCCCGGCCTGCCGGGCCGCCCCCAGGTTTCACAAAGACGAAGGAGAGCCCCCATGCAGAATGTGGACGGCAAGATCGTGGTCATCACCGGCGCCAGCTCGGGTCTGGGGGCGGAAACCGCCCGCCATCTGGTCCGGGCTGGGGCCAAGGTCGCCCTGGGCGCCCGCCGCCTGGACCGGCTGGAGGCGCTGGTGGCGGAACTGGGCGCCGAGAACGCCATGGCCCATACGGTGGATGTGACCGACCGCCTGGCCCTGCAAGGGTTCATCGAGGCGGCACAGGCGCGCTTCGGGCGCATCGACGTCATGTTGCACAATGCCGGTCTGATGCCCTTCGCCCCGCTGGTGGAAAACCGCCATGACGAATGGGACCGGTGTATCGACGTCAATCTCAAGGGCGTGCTTTACGGGCTGGGCGCGGTACTGCCGGTGATGAAGGCCCAGGGCACGGGGCAGAACATCTTCGTCTCGTCCGTGGCGGGCCATGTCTGCACCCCGGTGGGCGCGGTCTATTCGGCGACCAAGTTCGGCGTCCGGGCCATCGCGGAATCCCTGCGCCAGGAGGTGAAGGACTGGGGCGGCCGGGTCACCGTGCTGTCGCCCGGGGCCATCGCCACGGAGCTGGTGCAGTCGATCAAGTCGGAAGAAATCCAGAAGGGCATGAGCGAGTTCTACGACCAGTCGGCGATCGCCCCCGATGCCTTCGCCCGCGGCGTGGTCTATGCGGTCAGCCAACCCGAGGATGTGGACATCAGCGAAATCTTGATGCGCCCCACCGTGCAGATGATGTAACAGGCCCGGGAAAGAAGGACGACGAGCAGATGAGCAAAGACCACCGCGGCGCACCGGGCGTCTGGCACGCCGGGGCGGTCCTGTCGCTGCTCATGGCTTTCGCCTCGGTTTCCACCGACTTCTACCTGCCCGCCATGCCCGCCATGGCCCAGGACCTGGGCGTCGGCCCGGGGGCGATGGAATTCACCGTCACCACCTATCTGATCGGCCTGTCGGTCGGTCAGCTGATCTGGGGGCCGATCAGCGACGCGCTTGGTCGGCGCGGCCCGGTGGCCGTGGGGCTGGCGCTGTTCATCGCGGGCTCGGTCGGCTGCGGCCTGTCGGACAGCATCGGCAGCCTGGTGCTGTGGCGGGTGGTGCAGGCCTTCGGCGCAGCGGCCAGCGTGGTGCTGTCGCGGGCCATGGTGCGCGACCTTTACGCGGGGGCGCGGGCAGCGCAGATGATGTCGGTGCTGATGGCGGTGATGACCATCGCCCCGGTGATCGCGCCCAGCGCCGGCGCGCTGATCGCGGGCAGCTTCGGCTGGCGGATGATCTTTGCCCTGCTGGTGGTGATCGGGGCAGTGGCCCTGGGCGCGCTCTTGACCCTGCCAGAGCCGCTGGCCCCCGCCGCCCGCACCCCCGAGTTGCGCCTGGGCCGCGCCTTCCGCACCTATGGGCAGATCGCCCTGAACCCCGCGGTGCTGTGCCATGCCCTGGCCGTGGGGTTCTTCTACATCGGCATGTTCGCCTATGTGGCGGGCACCCCCTTTGTCTTCATCGACTATCACGGGTTGTCGCCCGAGGCCTACGGGCTGCTGTTTGCCGCCTGTGTCGGCGCGGTCACCACCGGCAACCTGATCAACAGCCGTATCGTGGCGCGCCTGGGCACCCAGCGAGTGCTGCGCCTGGGCGCCAGACTGGCGGCGGTCTTCGGCCTGTGCTCGGCCCTGGCCGGGCTGACCGACCTTGGCGGCTGGATCGGGGTCTTCGTGCCGCTGTTCCTGTTCCTGGGTTGCACCGGTCTGGTGATGCCCAACGGGCTGTCGGGCGCGCTGGACGTGGCGGGGCGCGACGCGGGGTCGGTCGCGGCCTTCTGCGGGGCGCTGCAATATGGCGGCGGCATCCTGGGCTCGGCCCTGGTGGGAGCCTTCGCCAATGGCACCGCCGCCCCCTTCGGCCTGGTGATGGCCCTGGCGGGCGTCAGCTGTTTCCTCACCACCTGGCTGCTGGGACGGCTGCCCGCCATGGCCGGGCGCTGATCCCCGGACGGTGCAGGCCAGAGGCAGGAAAAAGGCCGGGCAGATGCCCGGCCTTTCCGTTTCTGACCGCTAGGCCTTAGATGAACTGACCGTTGTCCACCTGGATCACCTGGCCGGTGACGCAACGCCCCATCTCCGAGGCCAGATAAAGCGCCGCATAGGCCTGGTCGATCGGCTGGGTCGAGGGCACGGTGGTGTTGGTGTACTTGTCCGAGAATTCCAGCATCTCGCCGCCACCTTCCTGTTCGCCCGCCGCCCAGGCGCGCGCGGCGTCGGTGTCGGTCACCCCCGGCGCGATGGCATTGACGCGGATCCTGGTGCCCGACAGGCGAATGGCCATGTTCAGGGTCATGGTGTTCAGCCCGCCCTTGGTGGTGGTATAGGCCACGCCGCAGATCGGCAGGGTGCCGTTGACCGAGCTGACGTTGATGATCCGCCCCTCGTTGCGGGGCATCATGTGGTTGATCGCCTCGCGGGCAAAGCGGAAGGGCCCGGCCAGGTTGATCTGCATGATCTCGTCGAAGTGGTCATCGGTGGTCTTCTCGACCGCGAACATCTCGCCCACACCGGCGTTGTTGACCAGGATGTCGACCTGGCCGAAGGCCTCGATCGCCTCTTTGAACACACGGCCCGGGGCCTCGCGGTCGGCGCTGTCGGCGACCACCGCCAAGACCTTGCCGCCCGCTGCGCGGATGGTCTCGGCGGCCTCGTCCAGCGGGCCCTGACGGCGGGCGGTGATCACCACATTGGCGCCCTCTTCCGAGAACAGCTTGGCAATGGCATAGCCGATCCCCTTGCTCGCCCCAGTGATCACGGCGGTCTTTCCTTCAAGCATCATGTGCATGACGGTATCCTTTCTCTCTGCTGGAGCGGTCCTCGGGCCGAGACGGCACAAGGCGGCGCGCGTCCTTACCTGAACTGAGATAACGCCGCCCTGCCAAAGGATTAGCCTGCCCCCGCGCCTGAGAGTGATGAGCGCCCCTCATCAATCCCGCCCGCCGCCTTGCCCCCCTGCCGCGCCGCGCGGCAGGGTTGCGGCAATCGGCATTCGTTTTTTCGATTTCGGACCTTGCCGCGCCCCCGGCCCCGTCCGGCGCTTGCACCCCGCCGCCCGCTGCGGCCAGATGGCCGGACACCTCGCGCCCCCGCGCCCAGGACGGAGCCCCCTATGCCGGACACCCCCGCACGCCCGCCGCAACGGATGATCGTCGGCATCACTGGCGCCTCGGGCGTCGTGCTGGGCATCCGCCTGCTGGAAATGCTGCGCGCGCTGGACATCGAAAGCCACCTGGTCATGTCCCCCTCGGCCGAGGTGACCCTGGCCCATGAAAGCCGCCTGAAGGTCGCCCAGGTGCGCGATCTGGCCGACAAGGTGCATAAATCCAGCGACATTGGCGCCGCGATCTCCAGCGGGTCGTTCCGCACCATGGGGATGATCATCGCCCCCTGTTCGATCCGCACCCTTTCCGAGATCGCCACCGGCGTCACCTCCAGCCTGATGAGCCGGGCCGCCGATGTGGTGCTGAAGGAACGCCGCCGCCTGGTGCTGATGGTGCGCGAGACGCCGCTGCACACCGGGCACCTGCGGACCATGACCCAGGCCTCGGAAATGGGGGCGATCATTGCGCCGCCCGTTCCGGCCTTCTATGCCATGCCCAAGGATCTGGACGAGATGGTGGACCATTCGGTCAGCCGGGTTCTGGATCTTTTCGACATCGACACCGGGCGGATGCGCCGCTGGAAGAACGGATAGGACGGCCATGGAGCGCGCCCAATTCACCGCCACCTGCTGGGACCGGATGAAGGCGCTCTACCTCGCCGCGCCGGATCTGCAACGCACCTGTCTGGCGCTTCAGGACGATCATGACGTCGATGTGGTCATGGCGCTGTTCCTGCTGCTGGCCGACCGCGCGGGCCTGTCGCCCACCAAGGCCGGGCGTCAGGCGCTGACAGAGGCCGTGGAGCCGTGGCGCGCCCAGGTCGTGCGGCCCCTGCGCGCCGTGCGCCAATGGCAAAAGACCCAAGCCCAGACCGAAGACGAGGCCGCCCTGCGCGACCAGGTCAAGGCGCTGGAGCTGCACGCCGAGCGCCTGCAACTGGCCCGCCTCTGTGCCCTGTTCGAAACCCTGGACACCGTGGCCCCCGAGGGCGGCGCGGCGCGGGCCTATCTGGATGAAAAAGGGGCCAGCGAAACGCTGGCCCGAAGGTTCCTCGGGGCGTGAGAACCCCGAGGGGGAGAGGTTCGGTCAGTCCAGCCAGGCCTTGAGGTCGATGTCATCCTCGCCGGGCACGGTCTTGCGGGCGAACTCGGCCTCGCGGCCCCAGGGCATGGTGGCGTCGATGCAGAGCCGGCCCCAATGGTCCTTCTTCTCATCCCGGTAAAAGCCCGGAATGTCGTTCAGGATCATGGCGCGGGTATCGGCGCGGCCACGGGTCATATAGGCCCACATCACGTCATCCATGTTCTGGATGTCTACGTCCTCATCCACCACGATCACCACCTTGTTGTAATCCAGGTGCGAGGCCAGCGCGGCCAGGAAGACGTGCTGGGCGTGGCCCTCGTACATCTTCTTGATCTTGATGATCGAGATCATGACGTTGGGCCGGCAGGAGACGTCGATGACGCCCCGCACGGTGCCCGACACATGCTTGTAGACGCGCGCCGCCGTCACCGCCTCCAGCGGGCGCAGATCCTCGGGCGAGCCGCAGAGCAGCGAGTGGAAGACGGCATCGCGGCGATAGCTGACATGGGTCACCTCGAAGACGTGGTTGTCGCCCACCTCGACATAGTTCCCCATGAACTCGCCAAAGGGGCCCTCGGGGCGTTTGACGTTGGGCAGGAAACGGCCCTCGACCACGATGTCGACCGAGGCGGGCACCTCCAGGTCGATGGTCTTGCAGCGGCGCATGGCGATGGCCTCGCCGCGGATCTTGGCGGCCATGTTCAGCTCGGAGGCCTCATAGGGCAGCGAGGCGCAGGCGCCGAGAAAGATTTCGGGCGGGCCCGAGAGCAACAGCGCCGCTTCCAGCGCCTCGCCCTTTTCTTCGGCGATCTTCTGATAGCGGGTCAGGTCGTGCGGGCCGCCCAGACGCACCCGCAACTCGTCATCGCTGATGATCTGGCTGCGGTGAAACGACAGGTTGGGCACGCCGGTTTCGGGATCCTTGGCCAGGTAGATGGCCGAGGTGAAATAGGGGCCGCCGTCGCGGGCGTGATAGGTGATGGCGGGCAGATCCGAGAGCTTGCCCGAGACAAAGTCATCCGCGCCCTCGAAGGGCACCAGGCAATCCTCGGCCAGGGCCGCGCCCGCCTCTTCGGTCAGGTCGTTCCAGCGTTCGCAAAAGGTCTGTTCGGCGGCGGTGGCGATCATCCGGCGCAGGCGGTCGTGGCTGCCGAAGACATTGGTGATGACCGGCAGGTCGCTGCCCGCCACGTCGTGAAACAGCACTGCCTGTTCGCTGGCCTTCTGCGACGCGCGGGTGACGGCGGCCAGCTGGTGTTTCGGCTGGACGGGCTTGCTGACCTCGGCCAGTTCGCCATGGGCGCGCATGTCTTCGATGGTGGTCTTCATGAGGGTCAGCTTTCAGTCAGGATCTTGTCTTGAGGGGCCGCGTCGGGGCGGAAGGCGGGCGGCGCAGGGCGGGTCACGTCCGGCACCGGGATCGCGTCGATCATCCGGCGGGTGAAATCGCTTTGCGGATTGCGCCAGACCTCGCGGGCCGGGCCGGTCTCGACGATCTCACCCTTGAACATCATCGCCACGCGGTCGGCGAAGGTTTCCACCAGGGTCAGGTCATGGCTGATGAACAGGTAACTAACGCCCAGATCGCGTTGCAGCTCGTCCAGCAGGTTGATGATCTGCGCCTGCACCGAGACGTCCAGCGCCGAAACCGGCTCATCGCAGATCAGCAGATCGGGGCGCAGCATCAGGGCGCGGGCGATGCCGATCCGCTGGCGCTGGCCGCCCGAGAACTCATGCGGGAAGCGGCGCCCCCATTCGGACGGCAGGCCCACGCGCTCCATCATCTCGTGCACGGCCTTCAGGCGGTCTTCCTTCGGACCGACATGGTGCACATCCAGCGGCTCGCGCAGCAGCACCTCCACCCGCTTGCGCGGGTTCAGGGACGAGAACGGATCCTGGAAGACGCATTGCACCTGCGGGCGGAACTTGCGCAGTTGCATCCGGTCCAGTCCCGCCATCTCGTTCCCGTCCAGCTGGATCGAGCCCGAGGTGGCCTGTTGCAGCCCCAGGATGCAGCGCGCCAGGGTGGTCTTGCCGCAGCCCGACTCGCCCACCAGGGCCAGGGTCTCGCCCCGCTCCAGCTCGAAGGAGACGCCGCGCACCGGGTGGATCATCCCGGAAGAGACCTTGAAGCTGCAATGCAGGTCGGTGACGCGCAGAAGCGGGGTCATGCTCATTGCGGGGCCTCCGTCTTGTCCTGGGCCGCCCAGGCGGCGGGGTGGTAGCAGGCGACGCGATGGCCTGCCGGGCCGGTCTCGGGCGGGGGTGCGGCCTGGCAATCGGCCTGGGCGAAGGCGCAGCGCGGCGCGAAGCGGCAGCCGGGCATGGGATCGGTGATCGAGGGCACGGTGCCCGGGATCTCGTTCAAAAGCTTGCCGCCTTTGCGCTGCCGGTCGGGATGTGGCGTCGCGTCCAGCAGGCCGCGGGTATAGGGGTGCTGCGGGTTCAGGAACAGCTCGCGCGTCGGCGCCTCTTCGACCTTGCGGCCGCCGTACATCACCGCCACGCGGTCGGCGGTATGGGCCACCAGGCCCAGGTTGTGGGTCACCAGCACGATGGCCACCTGGGTGGTCTCTTGCAGCTCTTTCAGCAGGCGCATGATCTGGGCCTGCACGGTCACGTCCAGCGCGGTGGTGGGCTCATCGGCGATGATCACCTCGGGGTCGCAGGCCAGGGCCATGGCGATCACCACCCGCTGCAACTGGCCGCCCGACAGGCGGTGCGGATAGGATTTGGCGATGCGGGCCGGATCGGGCAGGCCCACCTGATCCAGCAGGCGCAGCACCCGGGCGCGGGTCTCGGCACGGCTGAGGCTCAGGTGTTCGCCGATCACCTCGGCCACCTGTTTTCCCACCGGAAAGACCGGGTTCAGCGCCGCCATGGGTTCCTGAAAGACCATGCCGATCCGCGCCGCGCGGATCTTGCGCATCCGGCGGTTGTCGGTGATCGGCAGCTCTGCAGCATCCAGGCGCAGCGATCCGGCGACCTTCTGAACCCCGTCGGGCAGCAGGCCCATGACGGCGAGAGAGGTCATCGACTTGCCGCAACCCGACTCGCCCACGATGGCCAGGGTCTCGCCCCGGTGGACGGCGAAGGTGACGCCGCGCAGGATGCGCGCCTCGGGGTGGCCCGCGACGGTAACTTCGAGGTTCTCGACCTCCAGCAACGGAGCCTCTGCGTTCAGATCCAGCATCATTTCACCTTCCGTTTGCGCAGGCGCGGGTTCATCAGGTCGGTCAACCCGTTGCCCACCAGGTTCAGCGCCAGGGCGGTGATCAGCAGGCAGAGGCCGGGAATGGTGATGATGTACCAGGCGTCGCGCATGTTGTTGCGGCCCGACCCGATCATCGAGCCCCAGGTGATGACGTTGGGATCACCGAAGCCCAGGAAGGACAGCGCGCTTTCCATCAGGATGGCGGTGGCCACCAGCACGGTGGACATCACCATGACGCCCGACAGGGCATTGGGCAGGATCTGGGTAAAGATGATCCGGCTGTCGGACATGCCCAGCACGATACAGCCCTGGATATAGGCCCGTTCACGGATCACCAGAAACTCGCCCCGCACCAGCCGCGCGATGGCGGGCCAGCTGACCACGGCCAGGGCAAAGACGATGACCTTGATGGTGGGGCCGAAGATGGCGACCACGACGATGGCCAGCATGAACTGCGGGATGGTCTGGAACAGCTCTGTCGCGCGCATCAGCAGGTTGTCGACCCAGCCGCCGTAATAGCCCGCATAGGCGCCCACCAGGATGCCGAAGACCAGCGCCACGGCGACCGAGGCAAAGCCCACCAGAAGCGAGATGCGCGCCCCGTAGAAGATGCCCGCAGCCATGTTGCGGCCCAGGGCGTCGGTGCCCATGGGCGCGCGCGCCAGATCGCCGGGCCATTGCAGCGGGCGACCGACGCTGACGTAGGGGCCTTCGGGGAAGAAGAGGCCTGCGGTCAGTGCCATGAAGAGCACGGCCAGCAGCAAGAGCGCGCCCAGCGACACGGGCCAGTTGCGGGCGGCGGAAGTGAGAAACGCACGCATCATTTAAGCTCCACCGTCGGGTTGATGACCACATAGAGCAGGTCGACCACCAGGTTGGTCAGCACCACGAAGGCCGAGGACAGCACCAGGATCGACAAGAGCAGGTTCAGGTCACGGGCGAACATGGCGTCGAACATCAGCCGCCCCACCCCGGGCCAGGAAAAGACCGTCTCGGTCAGCACCGCACCGCCCAGGAAGCCGCCAAGGTTGGTGCCCACCACGGTCAGCAGGGGCAGCACGGCGTTGCGCAGGGCGTGGCGATACATGATGCGGCTTTCCGAGATGCCTTTGGCGCGGGCCACCCGGACGAAGTCCAGCGACAGCACGTCCAGCATCCCCGCCCGCACCAGCCGGATATAGATCGCCAGGTAGAAAAACGCCTGGGTCAGCGCGGGCAGGATCATGTGATGCGCCACGTCGACCACATGGGCCCAGCCGGTGTTGAAGGCCAGCACATCCACCATGCCCGAGGTCGGCGTCCAGCCCAGCCAGACCGAGAAGACCAGGATCAGGATCAGCCCGATCCAATAGGGCGGCGTGGCGTAAAGCAGCAGCGCCACCAGCGAGATCGCCTGATCCGGCGCCCGGTTGGCATAGCGCGCCGCGGTCACGCCAAAGAC
Source organism: Pseudooceanicola aquaeponti (assembly GCF_050897975.1). NCBI lineage: Bacteria > Pseudomonadati > Pseudomonadota > Alphaproteobacteria > Rhodobacterales > Paracoccaceae > Pseudooceanicola > Pseudooceanicola aquaeponti. The sequence goes on along the minus strand of NZ_JBPAXY010000006.1, from coordinate 54,163 downwards.
GATGCCGCCGATCAGCGCCACCAAAAGGCTGGCCAACATCAGCATCAGCGTTGCGGGCAGCCGGTCGAAGATCAGGGTCACGTTGTCCTCGCCGTAGCGGAAGGAATAGCCCAGATCGAGGGTGACCAGGCGGCCCAGGAAATGGCCCAGCTGCACCAGCACCGGCTGGTCCAGGCCGAACTGGGCGCGCAGCTCGGCGATATATTCGGGCGTGGCGGTGCCCGCCTCGCCTGCCATCGCCTCGGCGGCATCGCCCGGCGCCATCTTCAGCAGGAAGAAGTTGATCACCGCGATCGCCAGGATCGCCAGCAGGCCATAGGCCAGCCGCTTGGCCAGGAAGATCCAGGGCCGGGAACGGGAGGAGGAAGTGCTCATCAGGTCGTCTGTTCTTTCTGGGCCGGTGCCGTCCCGCAGGGGGTGCCATCGCCCTTGGCCTCGCCGCTGGCGATCATGCGCAGCCAGTCGAGGCAATCGTAGACCGGCCGCCCCAGGTGCCGCGCCAGGGCGGCCTTGTAGGGGGGCAGGTTGGTGCATTCCAGCAAGATCGCGTCCAGCGCGGGATGGAGGGCCAGCAGGTCCTCGCCCGCCGCCAGCACGTCGCTGGTGGCGCGGGCCGGGTCCAGGGGCAGATCGGCGCGGTTGGCGCGCAGAACCTGGGGCAGATAGGCATCGGCCCGCAGCCCGCCCACCGGGGTGTCCTCTGGCGCCCCCGCCGCGCGCAGATGCGCGGGCGTGACCGATCCGGCCTCCATTCCCAGCACGCCGACCGCGCCATGGCGCTGGCGCAGCAGGGGCAGCGCCAGCAGGGCCGAGGCGGTGAAAGGCACCGCGCAGCCCTGCGACAGCGCCGACTGATGGAACACCAGCAACCCGCAGGAGGTGGTCAAAAGCCGGGCCCCACGCGCCACCAGCCGGTCGCGCGCGGGCAGAAAGGCCCGGGCCAGAGCGGGGTCGGTGACGTCGCCGTCGATCACCCGCTCCAGCGTCGCCAGGGCCACGGTTTCATAAAGGACATGGCCGCCGAAACTGGCCGGGTTGCCGATGTCGCCCACGGGCCGGGCAAAGGCCGTGTCCAGCATCATCACCCCGACCTTCGGCAGGTCCATGTCCCCGCTCAGGCTCATTGGAACGCGAGGGTCCCGTAAGAGGCCCGCGCCCCTTCCGGCCCGGTCACCGCATCGACCACATCCGCCGCCGAGACGGTGGTATAGGTCGGGCGGGCCAAGGGCAGAATCGGCAGATCCTCCATCGCCAGGGCCTGGAAGTCCGCGAACAGCGCCTTGCGGGCCTCTACGTCGGGTTCCACGGCGGCGGCCTCAAGGATGCGGTCCATCTCGGCGCTGGCATAGCCCGAGGCGTTGACGAAGGGCGTGCCCTGGGCAATCGCCTGGCTCCAGTAGAACCGTTGCAGGCCGATGGTCGGGTCGGCGGTGACCGAGGCGGGGAACATCGACAGGTCGAAGTCGTAGTTGCCGTAGACCGAGCGGATGAAGGTCGGCACATCCGCCGAAACCAGGGTCAGATCCACACCGATGGCGGCGAACTGCTGTTTCAGCAACTGACCGGCGCGGTCGTAGGTATCGCCAATGGCCGGAGAGATCAGCCGGATGCCAAAGCGCATCCCGCCGTCACCCTCGGGGAAACCGGCCTCGTCCAGCAGGGCCTTGGCGGCGGCGACATCATGGGCATAGGCGGGCACCTCGGCACTGTAGAGGTGCGGCAGCGACTGCGGGATCGGCCCGGTCAGCATCTCGGCCAGACCGTAGTAGACCACCTCTTCCATCTGCGCCTGGTTGATCGCGTGCATCAGGGCCTTGCGCACGGCGGGCACCGCCAGGATCTCGTTGCGCAGGTTCACCTCCAGCACGTCGAGAGAGTTGTTCAGCTCGGTCCCCTGGGTCGAGACGTTGAAGCGCGGATCCTCGATGAAGCGGGCCACCTCGTTGACCGGAATCGGGCCGTCGCCGCCCAGGTGCAGTTCGCCCGCCTCGAAGGCCGCGACACGGGCCGAGGGGTCGGAGATGATGCGCACCACCAGGCGGTCCAGCATCGGCTGGCCCTCGGCCCAGTAGTCGGGGTTGGCTTCCAGGATGATATGGCTGCCGCGCTCCCACGAGACGAATTTGAACGGGCCGGTGCCGATAGGCGCGTTGTTGGCCGGGTTGTTCAGGACGTCGGTGCCTTCATAGACGTGTTTCGGCACGATGGGGCTTTCCCAGCCCGACAGGGCATACATCAGCGCGGGCGCGGGTTCCGACAGGTTCAGCACAGCGGTGTAGTCGTCCGGCGTGTCGACCGAGGTGACCTTGGCGAAGACGCCCTTGCCGCGCGGGTGGTGCTGTTTCAGGATTTCCATGATCGAGTAGGCGACATCGGCCGAGGTGAAATCCTCGCCATCGTGCCATTTCACCCCCTGGCGCAGGGTGAAGGTGATGGTCAGCCCGTCCTCGGACATCTCCCAGGCCTCGGCCAGCACCCCGTGGGCGTTCAGGTCGAAATCGTAATGCAACAGGCCCTCGGTCATCTTGCCCGAGATCACGGCCACCGGCGAGGCGGTGTTGAAGGCCGAGAGCATGGCGTTCGGTTCGGGGTTGATGGTCATGGCCATGGTGCCGCCTGCGGCCTGGGCGGCGCCGGGGCCGAAGCCCGGCATCAGGCCGGTGGCGGCCAGACCGGCGGCGCCGAGCATCAGGAAGTTGCGGCGGCTCAGCGCGGCGAGGCTGGCGGGATCGGCAGCAAGGCCGGGGCGGTTTTCGTGGGTCATGGGTCGCTTCCTGTTGGTGGGGTCGCGCGTTTTGCCGCGACGGGGAGAGGGCGCTGCCTGTTTGTCCCGACAGCTTGGCCCAAGTATCGGAAGCGCTGACCGCAGAGGCCATAGGGCCGCTTAAGGATAGCGGGTCAATTTTTTCTGAAATCGGAATTTTGCCGGTCGGAGGGGGCGCCGGGCCCTGTCCTGGTGGTTGAAACTCGGCCCGTGCGGGTGTCTGACAAAGGCTCAACAACAGGGCAGGTAGCGGAGATGACAGAGCAAATCAATGGGGCAGATGCGCTGGCCCGGATGATCGCGGGCTGGGGGCAGTCGCCGGTCTGTCACGTGCCGGGCGAAGGGGTGCTGGAGGTGCTGGATGCGCTGACCCAAACCGCCCGCCCGCTGCTGTCCTTCCGCCATGAGGCGGGGGCGGCGGTGGCCGCGCAAGCCGCCGGTCAGGTCACCGGCCAGCCGGGGATCTGCGTCGTGGGCCGGGCGCCGGGCGCCCTGAACACCGCGCTGGCGCTGCATACAGCGCGCACCGATGGCGCGCCGATGATCCTGATCATAGGCCAGCCCTCGCGCCGCATCGCCGGGCGCGAACCCTTCCTGGCCAATGACTTTGCCCAGGCCTTCGCCCCCATGGCCAAGTGGATTGGCGAGGTGACCGAGGCCGCCCGCCTGGCCGAGCTTTTCACCACCGCCTGGGCCCGCGCCCTGGACGGGCTGGCAGGCCCGGTGGTGCTGGTGGTCAGCGAAGAGGTCTGGGCCGAGACCCTGCCCGCCAGCACCCCGCCCGCCCAACCGCCCCGGCCCGCGCGCCACGGCATCGCCGCCGCCGATCTGGCGGCGCTGTGGGACCGGCTGGCCCAGGCGCAACGCCCGCTGATCCTGGCAGGCGGCACCGGCTGGAGCGCTGAAAGCACCGCTGCCCTGGCCGATTTCGCGGGTCGCCACGGCCTGCCCGTGGCGACCGCCTATCGCCGCCGCGACCTGATGCCCGCCAGCCATCCCTGCTTCGTGGGCGAGATCGGCATCGGCGCCGATCCGGCCCTGACCAGCCGTGTGGCCGAGGCCGATCTGGTGCTGGCCCTGGGGATCCACCTGGGCGAGATCAACACCTTCGGCGCCCGCGCCTTTGAGGGCTACAGCCTGCTGGACGCGCCGCAGCCCGCGCAACCGCTGATCCATGTGCACCCCGATCCGGCAGAGCTGAACGCGGTCTACCGCGCCGATCTGGCGCTGTGCGCCCATCCGGCCGAGCTGCTGGCGGCCCTGCCCCAGGACGCCACGCCCCTGTCGCCCGATCCCGCCTGGACGCCCGCCTTGCGCGCCGCGCGCCAGGTCTTCACCGCCGGCCAGCCGCAACGCCCCGGCCCGGTGAACCTGCAACAGGTCTTCCAGACCCTGCGCGCCGCCCTGCCCGCCGATGCCATGCTGACCGTGGGCGCGGGCGCCTATGCCCACTGGCCGCAACGCTATTTCGCCCATGAGCAGTTCGGCACCCAGCTTGGCCCGAAAAGCGGCGCCATGGGCTATGGCCTGCCCGCCGCCCTGGGGGTGCAGGCCAGCTGCCCCGGCCGCCGCGTGGTGGCCGTGGCGGGCGACGGCTGTTTCATGATGCAGGGTGAGGAACTGGCCACCGCCGCCCGGGCGGGCCTGCCGGTGCTGGTGATCGTGATCAACAACAGCCTTTACGGCGCCATCCACGCCACCCAGGGCCGCCAGTTCGGCCGCACCACGGGGACCGAGCTGGCCCCCATCCACTTTGCCGATCTGGCCCGCGCCCAGGGCGTCATGGGCCAGAGGGTCGAACGGACCCAGGCCTTCGCCCCCGCGCTGACCGCCGCCCTGGCCGAGATGGACGCGGGCCGCCCGGCCCTGATCGAGATCGTCACCCCCAAGGAGCCCCTGAAACCATGAGCGAACATCACGATGTCATCGTCGTCGGCAGCGGCATTGCCGGGCTGGTCGCCGCCTATCGCCTGACCCGCGCGGGCCGTTCGGTGCGGATCCTTGAGGCCGGGGATCAGATCGGCGGCCGGGTGGGCGAACGCGACACCCGGGGTATCCGCTACAACACCGGGGCGCGGCTGCTTTACCCGTTCTCGCGCCCCTTCAACGCGCTTCTGGACGATCTGGGGCTGACCGGCGACCTGATCCCGGTGCATCACCTTTCGGCCCAGTGCATCGGGCCGGACGGCGACTGGCTGGTCGAGCTGATGCCGGGGCCGAAAAGCCTGATGACCCCGGGGCTGAGCCTGGGCGAACGGCTGCGCTTTGTGCCCTACGGGCTGTCGATGCTGGCCGCCCGGGCGCGCACCGACCCCGACGATGCCGCCAGCGCGCCCGCCGCCGATGCGGAACCGCTGGACGCCTACACCCGCCGCCGCATGGGCCCCAATGTCCTGGCCCGCATGGTCGAGCCGATCTTCCGCGGCACCCGGGCCTGGAACGCCGAAGAGATCTCGGCCGCCTTCTTTGCCAGCACCACGCCGCATCTGATCGGCAAAAGCCATGTGAACGTGCTGAAAGGCGGCATGAACCAGCTGCCCGCCACCCTGGCCCAGGGCAGCCAGGTCACCTGCAATGCCAGGGTGCTGGCGGTCGAGGATCCCTCCAGCGGCCCCTGCCGCGTCACCGCGCGGATCGGAGAGGACGAGACGGTGCTGAGCGCCGATCACGTCCTCGTCGCGGTCGAGGGCGACCGGGCCGCGCCGCTGCTGGCCGATCTGCCCCCCGAGGATCGCGCCTTTCTGGACAGCGTGCGCTACAACTCGCTGGGGGTGGTGCATTACCGGCTGTCGGGGGATGTGCCCGCGCGGATGAACTTTTTCGCCCGCGACGGCGCCGGGCCGATCGCCACCTACCAGCAGCTGCCCGCCAATGCGGCCAAGGGCCAGGCGGCGCAGATTTATGCGCAGCTGTCACCCGAAGCGGCGCGCCACGCCGCCGAGACCGGGCAAACCGGCGATCTGCATCCGATCATCGAGGATCAGCTGCGCCAGCTTTTCCCCGGCTTCGACGCGCAATATGCCGACCGCCACACCCAGTGGATCCAGCGCAAGCTGCCCACCTTCTCGACCGGCTACGCGATGCAGGCCAAGGCCTTCCGCGACCGGCAGGACGCCAGCGCGCGGCGCGTCACCTTCGCGGGCGACTACCTGCAACAATCGCTGGTCACCGGCGCGGCGGCCAGCGGCGAACGGGCGGCGCGGCGCATCCTGGGGGCGTGACCCCCGGGGGGGCCGCCCCCCTGTCCCGCAAAGGCAAAAGGCCCGGGCGGTTGCGCCCGGGCCTTTTGCGTTCAGGACGGCGGGCTCACTCCGCTTCGCCGTCCCCTTCGATCTGCAACTGGCGCGCGGTCTTGGGCAGCACGCCGAAATGCGCCTTGAAGGCGGCGGTGAAACTGGCCTGGCGCTCATAGCCCACTTCGCGGGCCACCTCGGCCACGCTGAGGTCGCGCTGGCGCAGCAGCTGCATGGCGTGGTCCATGCGATAGGCCTTGCGGAAATCGAAGATCGTCTTGCCGTAAAGAAACTTGAACCCGCGCTTCAGCTTGGTCGCATTGGTGCCCAACTCGCGCGCCAAAACCGGCACGGTGTAATGGGTGCTGAAATCGGTCGCCAGCTTGTCGCGCGCCTGTTCGAACATCTCCAGCTCGCGCTGCGAGAAGGTCAGGGCGCTGCGGAATTCGACCTCTTTTTCCAGCTCTTCGACCGTCAGACACAGCAGTTCCTGCAATTTGGCCGCGGCCCGGGTGGCGTCGCGTTGCCCGGCGAAGGGGTTGCCGCGCAGATGTTGCAGGGCGCGGACGAAATCCACGTTCAGGGTCTTCTCGACGATGGAAATCTCGCCCGGGCCGGGCGAGAGCAGCTGTTCGGCCACCTCCGAGGTGAACTCGTAATCCCGTTGCAGCAGCGCCGGATCAACGTAAAGGCCGATCATGCGGAAGGGCCCTTGCGGGCATTGCACCTTGTACTTCACATCGCCCGCGTTGCGGCAGGCAATCAGCGTCGCCTCGCCCACGGCGCGTTCGCCCTCGGCATCGGACAGGCGCGAGGGCAGCGACAGGTTCACCGGGCCTTCCAGCAGGAAATGGAACTCGACAAAGCCCTCGTCCTGCACCGCCTCGACCCGGGCCTCGGCATAGTCGACATCGGTGATGACGCAGAAGATCCGCTCGTCCAGCGACAGGAACTGCCAGCTGCCGCTGCCCTCACGCGGGGGCAGATCGACGCGCAGGGCGAAGAAGCCGCGCAGGGGGTCGATGAAATGCGGATAGCGGTCACAACCGGCGCGCAGGGTCGCGAAGACCTTGCGCAGGGTCTGTTCCGGGCCGCCGAAGGCCTCTCGCCATAGCCCTTTCACCTGCCCGTCATCCTGTCGGTCCTCATGTGGCAAACGGCCACCTCACTCTTTCAAACACACGATTCCCGTGAGCCTATCGAAAAAGCGGTGGCGGCGGGAGTATGCGGCCCCGCGTCAGGCCCGCCCTCCGGCAAGGGGGGCCCGGACGCGGGGACAACGTCCGGGCCGATGCTGCTGCCGTCCCGGCCTGCGGGATCAGGCGGGTTTGGCGGCCGAGACCTCGATCTCGACCTTGGCGCCCGGGGTCGGGATCTGGCAGATCAGCATGGTGTTGGTGGGGCGGATCTCGGCAAAGACCCGGCCCAGCACCACCGCCACATCCCGCAGGTAGGCCCCGTCGGTGATGTAGACGCGCAGTTGCTTGACGTCCGCCAGGCTGCTGCCCGCCTGTTCCAGCGTGGCGGAAACCGAGGCGATGGCGTTTTCCAGCTGCTCGGCTACGCCTTCGGGCAGGGCACCGTCAGCCCCCTGGCCCAGGGTGCCCGAGACGTGGATGTGACGGCCGTCGATCACGGCCTTGGCGAAACCTGCGAAATCCTCGGCGGGGGCGCCGGTGAAGATGCGGTCTTTCATGTCGGTCATTGCTGTCTCTCCTCAGCTGGCGCGGCGCACGACGATGGCTTTCTTGCGCATGAAGCGGAAGAAACCGCCCGCGCCATAGCGGGTGCCGCCCAGGCCCGAGATGCCAAAGGCCGTCTTCTCGGCCTTGTCGCCGACCCCGCCCATGGTGTCGAAATCGTTGATCCAGAGGCCACCGGCATTGATCTTCTCGCCCACGGCAATGGCCTCGTCCTCGGCGCCAATGACGGTGGCCGAGAGGCCGAAATCGGTGTCATTGGCCAGGCGGATGGCCTCTTCATTGGTTTCGAAGCGACCGATGGGAATGATCGGGCCGAAGGTCTCGTCCTGCATGATCTTCATGTCCTGGGTCACGTCGACCAGCACGGTCGGCTCGCACCACAGGCCGCCGTCACGCTCGATCACATGGCCGCCGGTCAGGATCTTGGCGCCCTTCTCGACCGCGTCGGCGATCTGGTCGCGCAGGATCTGCGCCTGTTTCTCGAAGATGACCGGGCCCAGTTCGCCCGATTGAAGGCCTTCGGTGTTCATCGTCATCGCCTTGACGCGGGCCGTGATCGCCTCGGCCAGGGGCGCGAAGCCCTGCGGCCCGGCATAGACCCGTTCGATGGAACAGCAGAGCTGACCGCTGTTTTCCATCGCCCCGCGCACCACGATCTCGGCGGCGACATCGGCGTCGGCACTGTCCAGCACCACCGCCGGATCATTGCCGCCCAGTTCCAGGAAGGCGGTCTTGAACTGCGACGCGGCGCGTTCCTGCACCTTGCGGCCCGTGGGCACCGAGCCGGTGAAGACCACGGTATCGGTCAGATCGACGATGGTCGCCCCGGTCTGGCCGTCACCCGGGAACACCTCCAGCACGTCGCGCAGCACCTCGACCTCGGCGATGGCGGCGCGGAAGGGCTCGATAAAGCGGGGGGTCACCTCGGAGGGTTTGATCGCCACGGCAGAGCCCGCCAGCAACGCGGTGATCGCGTCGATCATGCACAGGATCAGCGGATAGTTCCAAGGCGAGATGATGCCGACCAGCTGGTAGGGCACATACTGCTGGCGGAAGGACAGATCGGGCGAACCGCCCGTGGCCGCCTCCAGCGCCTCGGCGGCGGTGGCCACGCGCATCTGGGTAATCCCCTTCAGCCCCTCGATCTCGGCCACCGACATCTCGTAGCGGCCGGTGTCGGCGCAAAGCGCCTCGAGGATGGCGTCGTAATGGCGATCGACCGCTTCGCACAGCTGCAACATGGCGGTCTTGCGCCCCTCCAGCCCGATCTCCAGCCACTTGGCCTGGGCATCGCGCAGGGCGGCGCAGGTCTCTTCCATCTCGGCCAGATCGGGGATCTCGATCCGATAGTCCTTCTGACCGCTGCGCGGGTTCCTGATCTCCAGTTGTCGGCTCATGGGGCCCTCTCTGTCTGCTGGTCGCAGGCCGGTCGCACGCTGCTTTGGCCATCGCGTTTGCGGCAGAGTGTCCGCATCCGCGCCGGGGCAAAAGACGGGCGCGCGCGAAGGACCTGAAATCGACAAAGAAAGGCCCTGATGCGAAAATCACCGCGTTCCGCGCGGGTTAGACCGGCGCCGGGCGGACCCGAGAGCGCAGTTTGGCGGGCAGATCAGGTGCCGGATCAGGCGACCGGCAGCAGCAACAGACGCAGGCTTTCGCGCAGGCGGGCCTCCAGCGCGGCGGGGTCCTCGCCAGTCAGCATGTAGCCGCAGCTCAGCGTCAGCGAATAGGTCGAGATGGCGCGCAGCCGGGCTTCGGCGGCGGAAAAGCCGGTGGCGGCGAACTGGCGGGTGAAGAAGTCGAGGCGCTCGCCGTCCACCTGCTCCAGGGCCCGGTGCACACTGGGATCGCCCTGGCCCCATTGCCGCATCGCCACTTCGCAGCCCACGTCATAGCCGCCCAGGGTGACGAAACGGACCACGTACCAGATCCGATCCTCGGGCCGCGTGCTGTCGGCCTCGGCCCGGGCGATCAGCGCCGAGGTCTCGCGCTGGCGCCAATAGTCGAAGAGGCCCTGCAACAGGTCCTCGCGCCCGGTGAAATGCCAGTAGAAGCTGCCCTTGCTGGCGCCCATGGCATCGCAAAGCCGGGCAATGCGGATCCCCCCCGGGCCGACCTTGCCCAGCAGGGCCATGCCGGTTTCCAGCCAGTCCTCGCGCGACAGGCGATCCTCTTTCAGGCGGCCCGTGCCGCGCCCGGCGGCGCCCTCTGCGGTTGTCGGCTGTTGCTCTGCGCTGCTCATGGCCCTGCCCCTTCCGCCCGGTCCGGCGATCCGGGCGCACTGTCGCTGAAACCTGCGGCAGTCACAATCCCGCCCCCGGCCCGCGGCGGCCTTCGCGCCCCCGATCGCGCGATTGGTGATTGACCGGCGGGCATCGCTCCGCAAGTCTAGACCATATGGTATGGAGATTCGCGAGTCTCTCCCCTCCCCACCATCGCAACCCCAAGGAGTTTTCCCCGTGACCACCGATCAGCCCTCTTTGATGATGACCAGCCCGATCCCCGCCCCCGCCGCCTGGAAGGCCGCGGATTTCGCCCGGGATGACAGCTGGATCCATCCCCTTTCCGAGGCCGACATCGCCGCCATCGACGCCGCCCTGGCGGGGTTGGAGGCCAAGGGGCTGATCATGCCCGACTTCACCGCCGCCGATTTCCCCCTGGGCCCGCTGGAGGCCGAGCTGGCCGCCTGTTCGGACGAACTGGAGAACGGGCGCGGCTTCTGTGTGCTGCGTGGCCTGCCGGTCGAGCGCTATACCGAGGCCGAGATCGACACGCTGTACTATGGTATCGGCCTGCACATGGGGCAGCCCGTGGGCCAGAACCCGCGTGGCGACCTGATCGGCACGGTCATGCATGTGGGTGACGCGACCAAGAAGGAAACCCGCGTCTACGAGACCAACCTTTACCTGCCCTACCATTCCGACCCCTCGGACGTGGTCGGCCTGCTGTCCATCCGCAAGGCCAAGACCGGCGGCCTGTCCAGCCTGATCAGCGTCGCCGCGATCTATAACGAGATCCTGGCCAACCACCGCGAATACCTGGGCCTCTACTACCGCCCCTGGTATTTCGCCCACCTCTGCGAGGACACCCCAAGCCTGTCGCCGATCTTCAGCGTCAACGAAGGCAAGCTGAGCTGCCGCTACCTGCGCCAGTACACCGAACTGGGCCACGAGATCATGGGCCAGCCCCTGTCGAAGGTGGAAATCGAGGCGCTGGATCTGTTCGACGCGATGATCAGCCGTGATGATCTGCGGCTGGACATGATGCTGGAGCCGGGCGACCTGCAATTTGCCAACAACTACATGGTCCTGCATTCGCGCAACGCCTTCGAGGATCACGCAGAACCCGAGCAGCGCCGCAAGCTGCTGCGCCTATGGCTGAAGATGCCGAACGCCCGCCGCCTGGCCTCGGAATTCCCCGGGCGCAACGGCTTCCCCCTGCCCGGCAAGATCGCCGAACCCGCCTGACGCTCCTGGCCCGCCCCACGCTTTGGGCGGGCCGCCCCTCGCCCCCCGCGGGCGCGCAGTTGCCCCGCCACGGGTCCGCGGGCTAGGCTGCCCCCAGGTTCATTGCCCCGGGGGCCCCACATGCGCTTGCCATTTCTGCTGCCTCTGAAGACGCTCCGCCTGGGCGCTCTCTTCTTGCTGGCCCTGGCGCCGATGGCCCGGGCAGAGTCCCTGGTTCTGAAGAACTACACGGGCCGCGAGCTGCTCGAACGGATGCAATGCGGCAGCGATTTCCGCAAGGATTTCTGCACCCTTTTGTCCGTCTTCGACGGGACGGATGATTTTCAGTTCTGGGTCGACCGCTGCCATGGCGATCTGAGCGTCGAGGCCCTTTACGAGCAGCCCGATTTTGCCTGCCACCGCGACGGGGTCGCGTCCCATGTCGCCTACCATACCGAACCGATGAGCCTTCTGACCCATCTGACGATCCGCTTTCCCGGGGCCAACACGCTGACCAAGGAGGCGTTTCGCCATTACCTGGAACAGGGCCGCCCCGAGGCCTTCACGGCGCTCTTGAACCGCCCCGGCGCTGGCGGCCGCACCCACCTGGACATCCTGGCCGAACGCGAAGCGAACCGCCGCTACATGGGCACAGAGGCTCCGGGGATGGAAAACCGCCGCGACTACGCCTGCATCCTCGGCGGCCGCTACGCCAAACAGCCGCAACCTGCCAGCTGCCAGCGCCGCGACGCGCTTTTCTCCGACGACTTCATCCAACGCGCCCAATCCCGCGCCAAGCCCTAGGCGGGCGGGGGTGTGCAGAGAGGGGCTGGTTTTGGAAGTGGTGCCCCCTCAACGCCTTGCGTCCGGCGCGACCAGTTGCGAAAAGTCATTCGAGAACTCGGTCAGCAAGGTCATCCCAGCTACCTGAAAATGCCTGCTGGGAGTCGCTCGTGAAGAGCGTGAACTGTTGACTTGAGCACTGACGATACAAAGCGAAGCCTGCTCGGAACCTACATGAGGGACCGGCATGTCCTCCGGATAAAGCTTGCCGGCCGTTTCGGCAGCCACGACCTGGCCGACGAAGCCATGCAGGAGACCTGGCTGAGGCTTGACCGCTCGCGCGTCCCACGCGGCGAGATCGTCAATCCACATGCCTATGTGCTGACCATCGCCGGCAATATCGCCACCGACCTGTTGCGACGAGAGCGCCGCCGTAGCGACGGCCATCTGCGGGACGACGGGCAACTGGAAAAGCTGATCGACAGCACCCCGATCGCCGAAGAGGCGCTGATCGCCCGAGACGAATTGCGGATGCTGGTCCGTGCACTTCTGGACCTCTCTCCCAAGGCGCGAATGGTGCTGCTGATGAACAGGTGCCTGAACAAGACCCACAGGCAGATCGCGACAGAGCTGGGCATATCCGAAAGCATGGTCGCCAAGTACATGGGGCAAGCCCTGCGGCACTGCCGGGACTACCGCAGGGGGCAGGAATGACAGGGCGGGACGAAGATCCGGCGCGGCTTGCGGATGAGGCGCTGGACCGGCTGATCCATCTGCATTCCGGCAACGCCACGGACGAGGACAGGCGCGAATGGCGCCTCTGGCAGGCGCAAGGCGCAGCCCACGCCGAGGCTGCGCGAGAGGCCGAGGACCTGTGGACTGGCCTGGGGGTCGCAGGCGGCGCCTGGGCCCGAGGACGCCGCAGCGGGCGGCTGACCCGCCGCGCGTTGCTTCTTGGCGGGGCAACGGCGCTTGGCGGGGCCGCCCTGCACGAGCTGGGCGCGATTGGTCCGCATCTTCTGGCCGATCATCGCACCGGGATCGCCGAACGGCGGGACATCCGTCTTGATGATGGCACCCGGGTCACCCTGGATGCCCGCAGCGCCCTTTCGGACCGGACCCTCGACAATCCGCGCCAGGCCGAACTGCTGCGCGGTCGGATCCTGATCGAGGGCGGCAGCCTGCCCGGGGCACTGACCCTGCACGCCGGGCGGGTCAAGGTGCACACGACGGGCACCAGCCTCGACATTGATCGGCAGGAGGCCGGGGTGACAGTCACCACCTTGGACGGTGGGGCCGATGTCTCCATCGACGGGATCCGCCACCGGATGCCAGAGCAAAGCAGACTGCGGATCGGCTCCGACGGTCTTCAGGGGGGCATCCTGCCCGTCGATGTCGCGGCCGAAACGGCCTGGCGGCGCGGCAAGCTGATCTTCGACGGCCGCGAGTTGTCGGATCTCGTGACCGAGATCGAGCGCTATCGCGGCGGTCGCATCCTGATTGCGGACGAGGCTCTAGCCCGGCTTCAGGTGACCGGCATCTTCGACCTCTCCGACCCGGACGGGATGCTCGACAGCATGGCGCTGTCGCTGCCCCTGCGGATCAGCAAGGTTCCGATGCTGGCGATCATTCGCTCCGCCTGAAAATTTTTTCGTCCGGCAGGTGCAAGGTCAGGCGGGCCGAGACGTCTTTCAGGTGAAAGCCATGTCCAGGGGGCACAGCCAGCGACCCAGACAGATCGGACAAAGACCAATGACAGAAGACTCTAGCTGGCGCAGCGAGGCCCGGGTGGCCACCCTCTGGCGCCCCAGCCTACGGATGCTGATGCTGTGCACCTCGGCTGTGATCGCCTGCGTTACCTTGTCGGGGCCGACACAGGCCCAGACCGCGGCGGCCACCAATCAGCAAGTCGAGCTGAACATTCCCGCCCAACCCCTCGGCGCGGCGCTGACGCGCCTTGCGGATCAGACCGGGGTGCGGCTGATCATTGCCTCCAGCGCAGTCAGCGGCAAACGCAGCATGGCGCTTGAGGGCAGCTATTCCGCCGAAAGCGCCTTTGCCTCGGTATTGCTCGGCAGCGGGCTCAGCCATCGCTTTACCGACCCCAATACCGTGACGATCTCTGATCACACAGCCTCTGATCAGAGCGACGCACTTTCCGAAGGGGCGATCCTGCTGGACCCTATCCGCGTTCGCGGCGCCAGCGACGGAGAGATGGGGATCTATGAAATGCCTGGTGGCGCCGCCTACATCGGCAGCGAGGAACTGGAGCACTACCGCGGCGCCGGCCCGGCGGACATGTTCCGCGGCGAACCCGGTGTCCTGTCGGGAGAGGCCCGCAACGGTGCCGGTTCCATAGATCCCAACATCCGTGGCCTTCAGGGCATGGGGCGGGTCGCGGCCACCGTGGACGGGGCCGAAAACTCCTTACTGGTCTACCAGGGCTACCAGGGGGTTTCGAACCGCAGCTACGTGGACCCCGATTTCATCTCGGAGATCGAGATCAACAAGGGCGCCGACGTTGCCTCCTTCGCCAATGGCGGCCAGATCGCCATGCGCACCGTGCGGGCCGAGGATATCATCAAGCCGGGCCGGAACGTCGGCTTCCGCCTGAAGTACGAACTCAGCGGCAACACGTCATCCCCGGTGGCCGGCAATCGCTCCGGCTACGACTTCACCAACCGTGGCGGGCAGGTCGGCACCGCAACGCCAAGTCCGACCGGCATGGACCGGCCGGGCACCTTCGAGGCGACGGATTCCGCCTGGTCCCTCCTGGGCGCCTACAAGGACGAAGACGTCGATTTTCTGCTGGGCTTCTCGCACCGTGATCGCGGGAATTACCACGCAGGGGAAAACGGCTCTGGCGCCGCCACGCCGCTTTGGACCGGGCCGCGCGAGGATTGCTACAGCAACGGGTACTGCCTGCCGCGCCCCTTCCTCGACTATGTGGTGAATGACGGCATTGCCAACTACCGCGCCGGAGAGGAAGTGCTGAACTCGCAATCCGAAAGCCGCAGCTTCCTGGCGAAGGGCGGCTGGAACTTCGGCGAAGGGCAGCGGCTGGAACTTGGCTACAACCGCTTCCGCGGGCGCAATGGCGACGTCATGGCCAGTCGGCAATACGGCCCGCAGACCAGCGCCACCCAGCGCGAGCGGATGACCGAAACCGATCTCGATACCGTGACGCTGCGCTACAAGTGGCAGCCGGCAGAGACCGGCCTGATTGACCTTGATGCGTCGATCTACTGGACCCAGCTGGAACAGCGCAACGCCCCGCGCGGCATGGGGCACGACCCCGAGGACTTCGGTCTGCCCGCAGACTTTCTGCCCGGCAGCGAGACGCAGATGTTGGGGGCCTCACTCAGCAACACCTCACAGCTGGATACCGGCGCGGGCCCGCTGGAACTGACCTACGGCCTGAGGTGGAAGAGCGAGGACACGAAACCGACGCCCGGCACGAAAGAGGTCGAACACTGGCTCGACCTGCGGGACGCGCGGCGCGAGGAAGTCGTGGTCTTCACCAAGGCGGAATGGGAGGCCAACCACTGGCTGACCGTCAACGCGGCCCTGCGCTATCAGCACTACTGGTCCGAAGACCGCAACACCGATCCGGTCCAGCCCCGCCCGGGGTACAACTACGGCGTCTCGCGTGATGCCGGTGGCTGGGGCGGCTCGCTGGGGCTTACCGCGCAGCTTGCACGGGACTGGCAGATCTTCGCGTCCTATTCCGACACGCTGCGCCTGCCCAGCATCTACGAATCCGCCTCGGCCTTCTCCTTCAGCATGAACCCCGACGTGGAACCGGAACGGTCGCGCAACTGGGAACTGGGCGCCAACTTCAGCCGCGACGGCCTTCTGGCACCGCAGGACCAGGCCGGCTTCAAGCTGAGCTATTTCAACTGGACCGTCGACGACTATCTCGGTCGGGTCGTGACCGTCGACCCGACGGGCCCGGTGCCCTTCTGGATCGAGATCGACAACATCCACGAGGCCCAGTTCGCGGGGATCGAGCTGGCGGCCAGCTATCGCCGCGGCGGGTTCAAGGCGGATGTCTCGGCCAACTACTACTCCAAGGTCGCCTTCTGCCGCACCGCGTCCACCTGCGAGTCGAAGTCGCTCTACGGCGACTATGCGACCAACCAGGTGCCGCCGGAGTACAGCATCAGCCTGTCGGCCAGTCAGAGCCTGATGGATGACCGCCTGACCCTGGGCGGCCGCGTGACCCACGTGGGCCCCCGGGCGATCGGGCATGGCGATGTGACCGCCAGCGGCGCGTCGAACTTCATCTCGCTGGTGGACTGGGACCCCTACACCCTGGTTGATGTCTTCGCCGAATACGAGGTCAACGACACGGTGACCGCCCGTCTGCGCGTCGATAACCTGACCGACCAGTTCTACATCGACCCCCTCGGCCTGACCACGCAGCCGGGACCGGGCCGGACGCTCTATGCCGGTGTGACGGCAGATTTCTGAGCGCCGAAGGTTCAGGCCACTTCGGGGACCAGCGGCATCCGCCGCTGGCCCCACCCTTCCCTTGGGAAGATGAACAGGTCCGTCCGGGCTCGGGGGTAGGCTGGCCCCCCTGCGATCTGACGACCGTCAGGAGGACGGCGCACGGTCCACGCCGTAATCACCGCAGAGTTCCGACAGCGCCCCGTGCAACAGGGCAATTATTTCGGCGCGGGGGGATGACGTCCTTTCGACGATCCCGATCTGTCGGGTCACCTGCGGCGTGCCGAATGGAAGGCGCATCAGGCCAAGATCCTCGGGTTCCTGCAAGGCCACATGCGGCACCACCGAAATGCCCAGCCCCTGCCGCACGCCGGTGACGATGGATCCGATGGTATCTATCTCGGCCACGTCGTTGGTCACCACGCCCAGGCGGGACAGTTCGGTGTCGATCAGGTTGGCCAAGGGCACGGCACTTCGGAAGCGGATGTAGGGGCGCGTGTTGAGCAACTGTATCGGGTCACTCGATTCCATCTCGCGCGGGGCGATCAGCCAAAGTGGTTCCCGCAGGAAGGGACTCCAGCGCAGCGCACTGGGAAACCCCAGGTGTTCCGCAACGATCGCCGCATCGAGACGGCCCGCAGCCACGTCCGCGATCAGCGTCGACGAGAGCGAGACCCGCAGGCTCGGCTTCAGGGCCGGATAACGGTGGCGCATATGGACCAGGGCGCGCGGCAGCAGGTTGAGAGCACTGGAACGGACAGAGCCAAGCATCAACGTTCCGGCGATCTGATCCCCCCGCAGGCTGGCCTTGGTATCTTCGGCGCGGCGCAGGATATCTCTTGCCATATCAATGACCTGCACCCCTTCGGGTGTGATGCGCGGCGGACGGGTGCTGCGGTCGAAGATGGTCACCCGCAGCTCCTCTTCCAGCGCATGTACCTGTTGGCTGACGGCTGAAGGTGTCAGCCCCACCACCTCTGCCGCCTGGGCGAAGGTTCCATGAGAGTGAATAGCCAGGAGGGTCTTTAGCTGCCGCGTTTCCATCGTCTAATCCAGTTTTTCTAAACTTAATAACCAGAATTACGCGCTTTTGTGAAGACATTCTTGGCGTTACCGTTTTCGACCAAGGAGGGTCCCTGCAAACGGTTCGGGAGACCGATGCGGGCCAATCGACAGACAAAGAAGCGAAACGGCGCGTCCCGGCGGTTCGGGACGCCACGGAGACACGCGCAATGAGCAAGACTATCCTCGTAACGGGGCCCGACCTCGATCCGGCGGCCAGCCGCCTTGTGGCCGATCACGGCTATCAGACGGTCCATACCCCGGCCTATGCCGACAGCGCGGTGATCTCGGAATATCTCCAGCGGACCGGCGCCGTGGGCATCGTGTCCCGCATGGGCCGCGTGGATGCGGCCGTGATGGACGCGGCACCGCAGCTCAAGGTGATCTCGAAGCATGGCGTGGGGGTCGACAACATCGACATCCAGGCCGCCGCCGAGCGGGGCATTCCGGTGCTGGTCGCGACGGGGGCGAACGCGGTTTCCGTGGCCGAACATGCCATCGCGCTGCTGCTGGCCACGGTAAAGCGGGTCCTGCCGCTTGATGCCGGACTGCGCGCCGGACGCTGGGAAAAGCCGGGCTTTGCCGGGCACGAGATCGCCGGGTCGACCATGGGCCTGATGGGCATGGGCTCGATCGCCCAGGCAACGGGGCGCATCGCCAAGGGCCTGGGTCTGACCTTGGTGGGCTTTGACCCCTACGCCCCCGACAGCGCCTTCGACAGCCTTGGCGTGACCCGGTGCGCCACCCTGGAAGACATGCTGGGCCGCGCGAACATCCTGTCGCTGCACTGCCCCCTGAACGACCAGACCCGGGGCCTTCTGAACGCCGAAAGCATCGCGCTGATGCCCAAGGGGGCCTATGTCGTCAACACCGCGCGCGGCGGGCTGATCGACGAACCGGCCCTGGTGGCCGCGATCCGCGCGGGGCACCTGGCAGGCGCGGGCCTCGACACCTTCGCCGTCGAACCGCCGGCCGCCGACCATCCGTTCTTCGCCGTGCCCGAAATCGTGCTGACCCCGCATATCGGCGGCGTGACCGCCCAGGCTGGCGCGCGCGTCGGCGTCGATGCCGTGCGCGGCATCTTCCAGATCCTCGACGGCCAGCCCGTCGCCCCTGAACGCATCATCAATCGCAAACTGCTGGCCGCCGCACAGGCGGAGCCGGCCAACATGGAGAAGTGACCATGACCCCCGGCTTCCGCATCCTGAACCGTGACCGTGTCGCCCCCGCAGAGCTGGTGGCGGAATTCGCCAAGCTGCCCGTAGCCAATGTTTCCGACAGCATGTCGCGCATGACCGCCGCCGGTCCGACCCTGCGCCCGATGCACAGCTCCGGTGGCATGGCCGGTGTCGCACTGACCGTGAAGGCGCGCCCGGGCGACAACCTGATGCTGCACGCCGCCATCGACCGTGCCGTGCCGGGCGACGTGATCGTCGTGGATGCCGGTGGCGCATTGGACAACGCCCTGATGGGCGAGCTAATGCTGGCCTATGCGATCAAGAAGGGCGTCGTCGGCTTCGTCATCAACGGTGCGATCCGCGACCTGGACAACTTCCGCGAAACCAACCTGCCGACCTATGCGGCGGGCGTGACCCACCGTGGCCCGTACAAGGATGGCCCGGGTGAACTGAACGTGCCGATCGCCATCGACGGCATGGTGATCCACCCCGGCGACATCATGATCGGTGACAACGACGGCGTCCTTTGCGTGCCGATCGACGGGGCAGAGGCGATCCTGAAGGCCACGCAGGCGAAATCCGCCGCCGAGATCAAGCAGATGGCCGACATCGAGGCAGGCACCAACGACCGCAGCTGGGTCGACCGCGCCCTGAAGGAGCGAGGCTGCACCCTGCCGGAAGACTGAAACACACGCATGTATAGGAGGAGAAACATGCTCAATATCGTCAAGAAGACCGCCCTCGCGGGTGCCATGATCCTGTCCGCCGGGGCCGCCCTGGCCCAGTATCCCGAGAAGCCCATCGAGGTGATCGTGGGCTATTCCGCCGGCGGCGGCACGGATGTCATGGCGCGCACCGCTGCCCCCTTCATCGAGAAGTACCTGGGCCAAGGGGCCAGCATCGTGGTCAAGAACATGCCCGGCGCCTCGGGTCAGATCGGCGTCACCGAGGCGGCGAATGCCGATCCCGACGGCTACACCCTGGGCACCTTCAACCTGCCCGGCATGATGGCCCGCACCATCGACCGCGAGGCGGACTACGATCGCGACAGCTTCACCTACCTGGCCAACGTGGTGAACGATCCCAACGTGATCGTCACCTCGAAGAAAAGCGGGCTGGATACGCTGGACAAGCTGATCGCAGAGGCCACGGCGAACCCGCTGGCCATCACCGTGGGCATGTCGAGCCTTGGCGGCGATGACCACTTCGCCCTGATCAAGCTGCAAAACGCCACCGAGACCGAGTTCACCATCGTTCCCTTCAAGGGCTCTGCGCCCGCACGGACCGCCCTGCTGGGCGGCCATGTCGCCATGGGCATCCTGAACATCTCGGAAGTGGCCGAGTTCCAGGACCAGCTGAACGTGCTGGGCGTGGCCACCAACGAGCGGTCCGAGTTCGCCCCCGATCTGCCGACCTTCAAGGAACAGGGTCTGGATCTGGTGAACGGCTCGATGCGCGGTTTCATCGCGCCTGCCGGTCTGCCCGAGGACGTGCAGGGCAAGCTGATCGACGCCTTCACCCAGATGGCCAATGACCAGGAGTTCCTCGACGCCATGGCCGCGACCGCCAACCCGGTCGAAGTGGTGACGGGCGAGGAGTTCAAGGCGCTGACCTCGGACCTCTACGACCTGGCCAAGGACGTCTGGGACACCACGCCCTGGAACTGAGCCCCGGACCTGGGGCCCCTGGCCCCAAGACCTCGCGCGTGAGGGGGGCAATCCCCCTCACGCCACCCCACCCCCTGACATCAAGAGCAGACCCATGCCCGCAAGCAAGACCCCCCGCTTGGCCCGGCCAGAGACCCTAACCGCGCTTGGCATCATCCTGGTCGCCGCCGGGTTCCTGATCCCGGCCTTCGAGCTGCGCGCCATCTCCGCGCTGCTGCCGGCCACCATGCTGATCGGGCTGATCGTCCTGTCGGTGTTGCTGCTGGTCTCGGACCAGCGCAAGGCCGCCGCGGGCGAGGACGCCCAGCCGATGACCAAGTCACCCAAGCGGGTGATCGGCGCCTTCGGGCTGATCGTCGCCTATGCGCTGGCGACCGACTTCATCGGCTTCTACGTCAGCACCGCCGTGACCATTCCGCTGGTCGCCTGGATCTTCGGCTATCGCAACCCGCTGGGCCTGCTGATCGCCACGGTGATTGTCGTGGGCACGATCTGGGCCATCTTCGATTTCGGCATGTCGCAGGAATTCCCCGCCGGCCGCCTGTGGGAGCGCTGAGCCATGTATAGCGATCTTCTGCACGCCCTGCCCGACGTCTTCTCTCTGGCCAATTTCGCCGCCGTGGTGATCGGTGTGATCTCGGGCATCGTCGTCGGCGCCATGCCGGGCCTGTCGGCCACCATGGCCATCTCCGTCCTCGTGCCCTTCACCTTCGGGCTGGAGCCGCTGGTGGCCCTGGGCCTGATGGCGGGCATCTACAACGGCGCCATGTACGGCGGCGCGATCCCGGCGGTGCTGCTGCGCATCCCCGGCACCCCGGCCGCCGTCGCCACCACCTTCGACGGCTATCCGATGGCCCAGAAGGGCGAAGGCGGCTTCGCGCTTCAGGTCGCCGTGGTCTCCTCGGCCTTCGGCGGCATCGCCTCGGCCTTCGCCCTGATGCTGCTGGCCCCGCCGCTGTCCAAGGTTACCCTGCTCTTCGGCCCGTCCGAGGTCTTCTGGGTCGCCATCTTCGGCCTCGCCTCGATCATCTTCCTGCTGGGCGGCAACCCGGTGAAGGGGCTGATCTCGGCCTGCTTCGGGGTCTTCGTCTCGGTCGTAGGCTCCGACCCGATCTACGGCAACGACCGCTTCACCTTCGGCCAGCTGGAGATGCTGGACGGCATCAATATCGTGATCCTCCTGGTCGGCCTCTACGCGCTGCCGCCGGTGATCGACCTGCTGGAGACGCCGCTGAAGACCGATGGCGTGAAAGGCTCCAAACTGGGGACCGAGCCGATCTGGAAGGCCCTGCCGCGGATGAAATCCTACTGGAAGACCTGGGTGCGCGGCTCCTTCATCGGCATCTGGATCGGCATCCTGCCGGGCGCCGGTGGCTCGATGGCGGCCTTCATGTCCTACAACGAGGCGCGCCGCACCTCCAAGACCCCCGAAACCTGGGGCGAGGGCGAGCCCGAGGGGGTCGCCGCCGCCGAGGTCGCCAACAATGCCGATACCGCCTCGGCCCTGATCCCGGCGCTGACGCTGGGCATCCCGGGCACCGCCGTGGCGGCGGTCATGCTGGGCGGCCTGCTGGTACACGGCCTGCAACCGGGGCCCATGCTGTTCCGCGACAACCCCGACATCGTCTTCGGCTTCATGTGGCAGTTCCTCTTCGGGGCGATCCTGCTGATCATCCTGGGCGGCTCGCTGGCGACCAACAGCTTCGCCCGCCTGCTGAACCTGCCGCGGCCGCTGCTGGGATCGGTGATCATCGTGCTGATGCTGATCGGGGTCTATTCGATCCATGGCCGCATGTTCGACGTCTACCTGATGCTGGGCTTCGGCGCCGTCGGCTGGGTCATGGACCGGCTGAAGTTCCCCCTGCCCCCGGTCGTCCTGGGGCTGATCCTGGGCGGCTTCGCCGAAGAGAACCTGCGCCTCGCGCTGCGGATCGGTCGCGGCGACCCGATGGTGCTGTTCCAGAACACGACCAGCCTGATCCTGGTGGCCCTGACCGTCGCGGTGATCGTCGGCCCGTCGCTGAAGAAACGCTTCTTCGACAAGAAGATGGACGACAGCGCGGCTGGCTGACACCGGCCCCGCCCCCAAAAGGTCATCCGCCGCGAACAGGAGGGCGGCGGATGACAAGACGACACATTCGGAGGAGAACACCATGACAAATTCTGGTTTCAGGCAAACAGTGCTGGGCGCAGTTGCGCTCGGGGCGATCAGCACCGCCCTGCCGGCGCTGGCCGAGAGCAGCGACGCAGAGCTGTCGGCAGCCCATGTTGCCGCGGCAGAGGCCCTGGCGGGCGAAGACCTGAAAAACGTGCTGGGCCACTGCGCCCGCATCGGCAAATCCTTTACCATCGTAGAGAAGCCGGGCGAGAACATGCTTGCCGCGCTGATTGCGAAAGGCCCGCCCCACCCTTATGGCATTTTCGACAACCTGTATTTCCTCGGCACCGAATGGGTGTCGGCCTGGGCGTTGCAGACTTCGGACGGGATCATCCTCTTCGACACGCTGAACAACCCCGACGAGGCCAAGACCTACATCGAGGACAGCATGGTCGAGCTGGGTCTCGACCCGTCCGAGATCAGGAAGATCCTCGTGACCCACGCGCATGGCGACCATTACGGCGCAGCAGTCTACCTGGCCGAGAAGTACGATGCCGAGATCATCATGTCGGATACCGACTGGAACGAGCTCGAGAAGCCCACACTGCAATTCGAGAACGAACTGTGGGGGCCAGCACCCGAACGGGATGTGACCGTGACCGATGGCGATACGGTGACCCTGGGCGACACGACGGTGAAGATCCTCGTGACCCCGGGCCATACACCGGGCACGATTTCCCCGGTCGTGGACGTGAGGGACGGCGATGACACCCACCGAGCCGTCTTCTGGGGAGGCAATGGTCTGAACTTCGGCAAGAATGCGGAGCGCTTCAACGCCATGATGGACTCCCAGGCGCGCATCGCCGCGCTGGCAGAGGAAGAGAACATCGACGTCTTCCTCTCGAACCACCCGCGTCTCGACAACACACTGGCCCTCATGGACGACTTGAAGACGCGTGACGCAGGTCAGGCGCATCCCTTCGTCATCGGCGTTGATGGTGTCGCGCGGGCAATGGGCGCCATGCGTCACTGCGTGGCAGCCCAGCTTGCAAGCTTCGCGCCGGAGGCGACGCCGCCGGTTGAATGACCCTCTCCGCACCGCTTGGGGCCGAAGACGGCACCAAGCGGTGCGCTCCTTTTTCGCCTGGCGCAACGCTCAGGCATTTCGCGCAATCAATCACTGGAGGAAGACCATGACCATCAAGACACTCGGCGCCGCCGCGCTGATCGCCGCATCCGCCACCGTCGCCCAGGCCGACGACTGGACGGCCTACACCTATTCGTCCGTTTCCACGACCTCGGCCGTGAAGGGCATGAACCGCATCGTCGAGCGCGTCGCCGCCGATACGGACCTGACCATCGACCTGCACCTGGGCAAGACCCTTCAGATCGCCTCGGCCGACATCACCCAGGCCGTGGGTGACGGCATCATCGACATGGCCGCCGATTTCTTCTTCTCGGGCAGCGTGCCGCTGGCGCGGGTGCTGAACCTGCCGATGCTGATCGAGAATGACAAGGAATGGGCCGCCGCCTATGCCGCCATGGAACCGACCCTGGTCGAGGCCTTTGCCGAACAGGGGGTGGTTCTGCTGGGCGGCTACCGCTACCCCGAGCAGACGATCTTCACCACCTTCGAGATCAACAGCCTGGCCGACCTGGAGGGGCACAAGATCCGCGTGACCTCGCCCGAACAGGGGCGGTTCATCGAGGAATTCGGCGGCGCGCCGATCACCCTGTCGGGCTCCGAAGTGCCGACCTCGCTGGAACGCGGCGTGATCGAGGGCGTGCTGACCGCCTCTGCCGGTGGCGCGAAGAACTGGCATGAATTCCTGCCCTACAACTACCGGTTCTCCGTGAACTACGGGAACTCGATGATCATCGCCAACGCCGACAGCTTCGACGCCCTGTCCGAAGAGACCCAGGCCCGCCTGCGCGAGATCGTCGCCGAAGAGGGGCCGAAGACCACCGCGGACTTCCTGGTGGACGAAGAAGACCAGAAGGCCTCCCAGTCCGCAGCCGGGATGACCCTGGTGGATGCGGCCGAGGGCGACGCCGCCATGGCCAACGAGAAGCTGGCGCCCTTCTGGGAAAGCTGGGCGGCAGAGAACGGCCCGGAATACGAGGCCGCCCTGGCGACCGTGCGCGCTGCCATCGGCAAGTAACATGCAGTCCGAAAGCAAAACGGGGCCGGCCAGCGCCGGCCCCCTCTTCGATTTCGCCGCCCGCGCCACCGGCGTGGCCACCGGCGTGGTGCTGACCGGGCTGGTCGCGCTGGTCTGCCTTGAGGCGCTCCTGCGCGGCGCCTTCAACTATTCCCTGGGCTTCGCCGAAGAGCTGACCGGTTACGGCGTGGTCTTCATGACCTTCTTCGGCGCCGCCCTGTCGCTGCGCGGCGGCACCATGTTCCAGGTGCACTTCCTGCTGGACGCCTGGCCCGAAGGCACGCGCCGCTGGCTGGTGCGCGGCTTCGTGGTGATCGCACTGATCCTCTGCGTGATCCTGGCGTGGAAGACGAAGGACCTGACGCTGTCGTCCTTCGCCCGCGGCAAGTTCGCCCCCACCGTCCTGCGGACGCCCCTGTGGATCCCGCAGATCATCCTGCCCGCCGGTTTCGCCGTGCTGGCCTTCTTCCTGGTCGAGCAGCTGCTGCTGACCTTCCGCAAAACCGAGGACGAGTAAATGGAAGCGATCCTTGCCTTCGGCCTGCTGATCGGCCTGATCGTCGGCGGCATGTGGGTGCAATTCGCCGTGGCTGGCGCCGGGCTGACCTATATCTGGCTGCTGAAGGGCTTCGGCGGCTGGAAGGCCCTGGGCCTGGTCAGCTGGGGCGCCGCCAACAGCTTTACCCTGGCCGCCATCCCGCTTTTCGTCCTGATGGCCGAGATTCTGCTGGGCTCGGGCCTGTCGACACGGCTCTACAACGGGGTCGCGCCCTTCATGCGACGCCTGCCCGGCGGCCTTCTTCACACGAATATCGCCGGCAGCGGCATCTTCGCCGCGATCTCCGGCGGCTCGGCCCCCACGGCGGCGGCCATGTCCACCGTAGCCCTGCCGGAACTGTCGGCACGCGGCTATAACAAGCGGCTGGTGGCCGGTTCTCTCGCCGCCGGTGGCACCCTGGGCATCCTGATCCCGCCGTCGATCACCATGATCATCTACGCCACCTTCACCGAAACCTCGATCGCGCGCCTCTTCGCTGCCGGTCTGGTGCCGGGCATCCTGCTGGCGCTGTGCTACATGGGGTTCATCATCGCCCGCGTGCTGCTGAACCCGAAGCTGGCGCCGAAGTCCGAGACCAAGGCCACCGCCGGTGACCTGGGCCGCGCCCTGCTGGACATCCTGCCCTTCCTGATGCTGATCGTCATCGTGCTGGGCAGCATCTACGGCGGCTTCGCCACGCCCACCGAGGCCGGGGCCGTCGGCACCGTCGGCGCGATCCTGATCGCAGCCCTCTACCGCAAGCTCTCGCTCTCGCTGCTGAAGAACGCCCTGATGCGCACCGCCTCGATGAGCGGCAACATCCTGTTCATCGTCTTCACCTCGATGATCTTCGCCTACGCCACGGCCCTGTCGGGGATCGGCGAGGACCTGGTGGGGATGCTGGAGGATGCCAATGTCTCGCGGTTGACCTTCCTGCTGATCATCATGGTGGTCTTCGCCATCCTGGGCTGCTTCATGGAAGGGCTGGGGATGATCGCGATCATCGTGCCGGTGATCTTCCCGGCGCTGCTGGCGCTTGGGGTCGATCCGATCTGGTTCGGGGTCTTCGTGGTGATCCTGGTGGAACTGGGCCAGCTGACGCCGCCGCTCGGCGTGATCCTCTTCGTCGTGGCCAGTTCCTCGGACGAGGTGAAGGTCGAGGACGTGATCCTGGGCACCCTGCCCTTCTTCCTGATCATCGTCGCCTTCATGCTGCTGCTGATCGCCTCGCCGCAAATCGCGCTGTTCCTGCCGGAGGTCACGTTCGGATGACACCCACCTATCCCTTCCCCGACCCCGTGATCCTCGACGCCGAGGTCTTCACCGAACTGCCCGGCGCGCTGCGCCGCACCGGGCAGCCCTCCTACTGGGCCGAGAAGAACCGGCGCGGGGCGCCCGCCGACAGCTTCCTCGAGGGGCCGTCCTTCGACCGCGAGGGCAACCTGTGGTTCGTCGACATCCCCTTCGGGCGGGTGTTCCGCGCCACGCCCCAGGGCCAGATCAGCCAGATCGCCGAATATGACGGCCAGCCCAACGGGCTGAAGATCCACCGCGACGGTCGGATCTTCCTGGCCGATTACCAGAACGGCATCATGCAGCTGGACCCGGCAACCGGCGCCGTGACCAAGGCGCTGGCCGATGCCGACACCGAAAGCTTCAAGGGATGCAACGACCTGCATTTCGGTCGCGACGGCGCGCTTTACTTCACCGACCAGGGGCAGACCGGGCTTCAGGATCCCTCGGGCCGGGTGTGGAAATGGCAGATGGAGACCGGCGCACTGACCTGCCTGATCGACAAGGTGCCCAGCCCCAACGGTCTGGTGCTGGATCTGGCGGAACATGTGCTGTTCCTGGCCGTGACCCGTGCCAATGCGGTCTGGCGCCTGCCCATGTCGCCCTCGGGGCGGGTCAACAAGGCGGGCCTCTTCCTCCAGTTCTCGGGCGGGCGCGCCGGGCCGGACGGGCTGGCGCTGACCTCTGCGGGCGGTGTCGTGGTCTGTCAGACCGGCATGGGCCTGGTCTGGGTCCATGACGTGCTGGGCCGCCCGGTGGCCGTGGTCCGCTCTCCGCGCGGTCTGGGGACCACCAACTGCGCCTTCGGGGGCCCGGGGGGCCGGACCCTCTACATCACCGAAAGCGACAGCGGCAGCATCCTGCGGGTGGAATTCCCCGAGGAGCTGGGCATTGCCGGGGCGCCGATGTTCTCGGGCGCGCTTAGCGCGTGATGTCGTGAACGGCGTGCAGGATTGCGGGGCCGACCTCTGACAGGTCCCGCAATCCCAGAAGGCCGAGGTTGCGATGCACCTCCGCCTTCAGGATCGTGGCGGCGTCTTCCGCCCTCCCCTGCCCGCCCAGTGTCGCGGCGTAGAGGAAGGGCCGCCCGATCAGCACCATGTCGGCGCCAAGGGCCAGCGCCTTGATCACATCGGTCCCGCGCCGGATCCCCCCGTCGATCAGCAGCGCCATGTCCCCCGCCTGCGCCCGGGCCTCGGGCAACAACCGCAGGGGCGAGATCGCGTGGTCAAGCTGCCGGCCCCCATGGTTCGACAGGATCACCGCATCGCAGCCAAGCGCCCGCGCCCGGGCCACGTCCCCGGGGTGGATCACCCCCTTCAGCACCAGCTTGCCGGGCCAGAGGTCGCGCATCAGCGCCAGATGGTCCCAGTTCAGGTGATCCTTGCGCCCGAAATCCCGCGCCGCCTGTTTCGAGATGATCGGTGCGCCCCGCGTGGCGAAGGAGTTCTCGAAATGCGGCATTCCCCGCCGCAGCGTGGGCAGGAAGGTGCCCAGCACCCAGCGGGGCTTGATGGCGAAATCCCAGATCAGCCGTGGCCGGATCCGCAGCGGCGTGGAGAACCCGGCACGCAGGTTGTTCTCCCTGTTCGCCAGAACGGCGGTGTCGGCAGTCAGGACCAGCGTGCCGAACCCCGCCGCCTGCACGCGGGCGATCAGGGCGCGGATGCGCTCTTCCTCGCCGGGCAGATAGGCCTGGAACCAGGCGTCGGGATTGGCCCGCCGGACGTCTTCCATCGGCGTCAGGGAAGAGCCCGACAGCACGAAGGGAATGCCCGCCGCCGCTGCCGCCCGGGCCAGCGCCCGGTCGCCGTCGCGCGCCATCAGGGCCGACAGGCCCATGGGGGCGATGCCGAAAGGCGCGGCATAGTCTTTGCCCAGCAGGGTACAGGCGCTGCTGCGCCCCTCGACCCCGCGCAGGACCTGCGGCACCAGCCGCCAGGCATCCAGCGCATCGCGGTTGTCCTGCCGCGCCGCCCCGGTTTCGGCCGCGCCGGAGACATATCCGAACAGAGGGCGCGGCAGGCGGCGACGCGCGGCAGGCTCGAAATCATCCAGGGTCAGCAGCATCAGAAACCGTAAAGGCGTTCAGGGTTGTCCCACATGCAGCGCCGGAAGGCGTCAGGGCCCAGGGCCTCACGACACAGATCCAGCATCGGCGGGATCTCGGGCACCGGCTCTGGCGTCATCACATGCGGCCAGTCGCTGCCCCAGATGATCTGCTCGGGGAAGGCCGCGCCGATGCGTTCGACCATGCCCGCCAGGTCCGCATACCGCCCGATGTCCGCGCTGATCCGCGTGGGTGACAGTTTCACCCAGACACGCTGGTGCTCCATCAACCGCAGGACCGGGTCGGGCGCGGCGGGGTCCACGTGACCCACGTGATCGAGGATCAGGCGCATCCCCTCGGGCATCTGCGGGACCATGGCCGCGATGCGGTCAAAGCTGCGCGGCTCGGAGTTCAGCTCGATGTGCCAGCCGACCTCGGCCACCCGCGCCGCCAGCGCGGGCAGCTGCTCCAGCGCGCTGGCGCCCAGCCGGGCACGGTCCTGGATGCGGGTGGCGCGGACACCGGCGGCGTGCAGGGCGGGCAGGTCGGCGCCGTCGTCGATCATGGCAACCCCGCGCAAGGCGACGGGCCCCTCTGTGGCCAGCGTCTCCACCAGACGGCTGTTGTCGGTGCCGTCGACCGAGGCCTGCACCACAACCGCGCGGGCCACGCCGAGCGGCGCCGCCTCTGCCATGAAATCGCGCACATCCCGCGCCGGGGGCACATAGGCGCCGGTTTGCGGCGCGTCGGCCCCCGTGGTCCTGGCGAAGGAATGAATATGGCAATCGGCAATCATGCGCGCGCCTTTCTGAGGCCAAGGGCCAGGCTGATCGCCAGCGACAGGGCGATCAGGCCGACCAGCCCGATGGTGATGGGCGATCCGAAGAAGATGTCGTAGCCACCGCCCGAGGTCAGCAGCGCCTGCCGCAGGCTCTGTTCAAAGGGCGCGCCCAGGATCAGGCCGATCAGCAGCGGCGGCAGCGGGAAATTGCTGCGCCGGAAGAGAAAGCCCAGCACACCCGCGCCCAGCATCACCCAGACGTCGAAGAGACTGTTGTTGACCGAGAAGGCGCCGAAGACCGCCAGGATGGTGATCGCGGGCAGCAGGTGGCGCGGCTGGATCCGGGTCACATGGATCGCCACGCGGAAGAACAGCAGCCCCAGGATCACCGTCGGGATCGACGAGAGCAGCAGCGCCTCGAAGATGGCGTAGACCTCCAGCCCGTGATCGCGGAACAGGAACGGCCCCGGCGCCAGCCCGTGCAGCATGAAGGCGCCCAGGATCACCGCGGTCACCGCATCGCCCGGGATGCCGAGGGCCAGCGTCGGCACCAGGGCCCCGCCGGTGACCGCATTGTTGGCCGCCTCGGGCGCGGCCACGCCCTCGGGCGCCCCCTTGCCAAAGCTTTCCGGCGCGGCAGAGCGCGACCGGGCCAGGTTGTAGCTCATGAAGGCGGGCACGGTAGAGCCGATGCCCGGCAGGATGCCCACGAAGGTGCCGATGACCGAGGACAGCAGAAGCGTGATCCGCATCCGCCACAGCTCGACGAAGCGGACGACAGAGGCCTTCAGGGGCGGCACCTCGGCATCGCTGACGTCATGGTCACGGTCGAAGGCCTGCAACAGGACCTCGGACATGGCGAAGAGGCCGATCAGCACCGGGATCAGCTGGAACCCGTTGTCGAAGGCGAAGGAGCCGAAGGTGAAGCGCGGCGTGCCGCTGATCGGGTCGAGGCCAACGACACCGGCGCAGGCGCCGACCAGCACCATGATCAGCGCATCGAGTTTCGAACCGCCGCCGAAAAGCACGATCACCTGCAGCGCAAAGAGCATCAGCAACGTCATTTCCGCCGGTCCGAAATCCAGTGCGAAGCGGGCCAGCGGCTCGGCCAGCGCCATCAGAACGAGGCAGCTGAAGATATTTCCGGCGACACTGGCATAAAGGGCAAAGCGCAGCGCACGTCCCCCCTCGCCCCGCCGGGCCATGGCGAACCCGTCGATGGCCGTCGCCGCCGAGGAAGGGGTGCCCGGCACGTTCAGCAGCACGGCGGAGATCGAGCCGCCGAAAATCGCGCCCTGGTAAACCCCCAAAAGCAGGATGATGGCCGGGATCGAGTCCATCGAGAAGGTGACCGGGATCAGCAGGGCAATCGCCATGGTGGGCCCGAGGCCGGGGATCGCGCCGATGATGACACCGGAGGCGATCCCGACCACGGCCGCGACCAGCACCCAGAGGTTCAGAAGTTCGAGAAAGGCATCGACGAGCACGGCTTGCGCTCCTTCAGGTCTTGAAGAGGAAGGTCAGGGCAGCGGGATGTTCAGCCCATGCTGGCCGCCGAAGGCGACGATGGCCGCCACCACCAGCGGCAGGCCAAGCATCAGGGGCTTGCGCTCGCCCAGCACGAGGGAGACGACGATCCCCGCCCCTGCCGCGCCTGCGAAAAACCCGACCGTGGGCATCCCCCACAGCGCCAGGATGGTGACCACGACCACCGCCAGCACCCGACCCAGGGGCCGAAGGCGGAAGGCGTCATCCGCGCGGCGCAAGCTCAGCACCAGGCGCAGGGCAGCGACCGCAGCCAGCAGCCAGAGCACCACGCGCGGAAAGCTGCGCGCATCCGGCCCGGCATCGCCGAAGGAGAAGACCTGTATCTGGCTGTCGAGGGCATAGAGCGCCCAAAGCGCCGCCGCCAGAAGCAGCCCGGTGGTCAAGGTGCGGAAGCCGGGGCGGGCAAGCCCGCCCCCGAACCCTTTCACACTCAATTCCCGAGGTCCTTGGCGATCTCGCGATAGGCGGTGAGGTTCTCCTCGATGGTCTGCGCCAGATCCGCGCCCGACATGATCCGCACCGGTTGGCTGAGATCGGTCATGAAGGTCTTGAAGGCCTCCGAAGAGGCGACCTCGGTGAAGGCCGCTTCCAGCTTGGCGAGGATCGCCGGGTCGGTGCCCGCCGGGGCCATGATACCGACGATCGACGGGAACTCTGCCGCCAGTCCGGCCTCTTTCAGGGTCGGGGCATCGGGGAAATCAGGGTCGTTGCTGCCGTCGAGAACACCGAGCAGACGCAGCTGTCCATCCTGGACAAGGTCGCGATAGGCCGGGACCAGGGCCGCATCGACGTGACCGCCCAGCACCGCCGCCGTCGCCTTGGCCGCGCCGTCGAAGGGCACGTGCTGCAACTTCGCACCGGTTTCCTTGGCGACCGAGGCAAAGGCCAGGTGCGCGCCGCCCATGGCGCCTGCGGTGCCATAGGTCACCGCGTCGGACTTGGCCCCCTCGATCAGCGCATCCAGGCTCTCGTAGGGGGAGTCGCTGGGGACAACGACGCCATGGTAGGGGCCGGAATAGTTCAGGATCGGCACCAGATCCCGCAGCGTATCATAGCCCACGTCGCGCAGCGCGGGGGTCACGAAGGACGGCGACGACGTGGTCGCGATCAGGGTGTAGCCATCGGGATCAGCCCCGGCCACGGCACGCATGGCATTGGTGCCACTGGCCCCGGGCTGGTTCTCGACGACGATGGGCTGACCCAGCAGGTCTTCCGCCATGCTGGCGATCTGCCGGGCCGATATATCGGTGGTCCCGCCTGCGCCATAGGGCACGACCAGGGTGATCGCCCGGCTGGGATAATCCTGCTGCGCAAGAGTGGCAGAGGGGACAAGAGCCATGCCGCCCAACAGGGCCAGGCTCAAACGGCGTGTGAATTTCATGATATCCTCCCAATCGTCGAAACGCGGACCAGCGGCCACCGTATTGGCCTGTACAGCCTTGGCCGAACACCTCTCGTCGCGCGGCCCAAGCCCCGGCCTCCCACCGGGAGTCAGATCATGACATTTATAAATCCTTATTCAAAGCGCGATATTCTTAACGATTTATACAGGATTTCTTCACTTAAGGAGCACCCTCTCTCCGGTCCGAAGGTTTGAGCCCAGGCTTCAGGGCAAGCCCGGGGTGACGCTGCACGAGAGCGGACGTTCCTGCACCGCGCAGCGAACGGCCGCAGTCGGCCCTTTCGCGACTTTTGTCCAAGCCGCAACATGGCATCCGGGGCCAACACGAAGGGCAAAGAGCTATCCTTCGTTGCACCGCGACCGGGAGTCTGCCGCGCGGGACTTTGCGGCCTTTCGATGCATTTGCACGGATGTCTGCATCTGGAAAGGCGTCGTGATCATCTCTCCGAACCACGCACGGGCAGCTTGCTCGACGCTTTCATTTCCTTGAGCGAAAGGTTCGAGCGAATGCTGGTTACACCAGGCAGACGCCGCAATGTGCTGTCAACAAAGGCGCTGTAGTCGTCCAAATCACGGGCGACCACGATCAACAGGAAGTCGTCCTCGCCCGTGGTATTATGGCACGCGAGGATATTGGGTGTGACCTCGATGATACGTTGGAATTCGGCCGTGGCGGCCTGATCGTGCTCTGAGCAACTGAGCTGGACAAAGGCCATCACGCCCAGCCCGAGCTTTCGGCGATTGAGGTGGGCCTGATAGCCCTCGATGATACCCGTCTCTTCCAGCTTCTTCAGCCGCCGCCAACAGGGCGTTTCGCTCATGTTCAGATGCTCGGCCAGTTTGGCGTTGGTCATGCGCCCGTCGCTTTGAAGCAATTCGAGAATTCGTGCGTTGACGGTGTCGATACCTGGCAAGGGAAGAGTTTCCTCAACAAGCCCCCATCGTGAGGGCTTTCTACCCTAAATAATCAATACCTGGGGCAGAATGGAAAGCTAATTTCTCTGCAAACTGTTAGCTTCTCCTCAATTCGTCTGTCCATCCGAAAGACCCTGCGATGAAAGCTGTCCTGTTCGAGAAGTTCCAAGAGCCCCCCAAAGTCGTGAACGTGGCAGACCCTGCGCCCGAAACGCATGGGGTTGTCCTGAAGGTCGAAGCCACCGGTGTGTGCCGCAGCGACTGGCACGGCTGGATGGGGCACGACAGCGATATCGAGCTTCCGCACATCCCCGGTCACGAACTGGCCGGTGTGGTCGAGGCGGTCGGCAAGGACGTGAAAAACTGGAAGGTCGGTGACCGGGTCACCGTGCCCTTCATCTGCGGTTGCGGGTCGTGCAGCGAATGCCATGCCGGTCATCAGCAGGTGTGCCTGCACCAGGAGCAGCCGGGCTTCACCCATTGGGGCAGCTTTGCCGAATATGTGCCGATCCATCAGGCTGACCTGAATGTGGTCGCTTTGCCTGAGGCGATGGATTTCGCCACAGCCGCAAGTCTGGGATGCCGCTTCGCCACCTCCTTTCGCGCGGTGATCGACCAGGGCACGGTCCGTGCGGGCCAATGGGTTGCCGTGCATGGCTGCGGCGGTGTGGGCCTGTCGGCGGTCATGATTGCCAGCGCGGCGGGGGCGAACGTGATCGGTGTGGACCTTGATCCAGCCAAACTCGCCCTGGCCAAGGAGCTTGGCGCGGTCGCGGCCATTGATGGCAAGGGCGATGTTGTCGAGGCGATCAAAGAGATCACCAGGGGCGGCGCGCACGTCTCCCTCGATGCGCTTGGGCATCCGGCGACGATGACCAATTCGATCCTTTGCCTTCGGCCGCGCGGCAAGCACATCCAGGTCGGCCTGATGCTGGGCGACCATGCGGCCCCTGCGGTGCCCATGCCCAAGATCGTCGGCCAGGAGATCGAGCTTCTCGGCTCCCATGGGATGCAGGCGCACCGCTATGGTGCGATGCTCGATATGGTCGAAAGCGGCAAGCTGGATCCCGCACGGTTGGTCGGCAACAAGATCGGCATCGACGCCGCGCCGGATGCCCTGATGAACATGGACAAGTTCCTGTCCATTGGTGCGACCGTCATCACGAGCTTCTGAGCCTTGGACAAGAGTGCATTCATCGGCCGCGGCGACCGGGCGGCGGCGATCCTAGGCGGATTGATCGCCAGCGGTTGGGCGCCTTCGCGGATCACGGTTGTCGATCCGATGATCGAGGAAATGATCCCCCCGGGCACGACCCTTGGTCTGCCCCGGGAAGATGCCAAGGCGCTGCCTCCGCAAACGACACTTGGCGCGGCCACCATGCCCGCCCGAGGCGCCGGACCGAACGCTCTGCGCGCCTGTGTCACGACCCTGCATGGGACACCCCACGCGGCCATTGTTTCAATGCAGGAAAACGGCTTTGGTGATGTGATCGCAAGGGCAATGACCGCCTGCCGCGATCGCGCCGTTGAATTGGGAAAGGGATAGGGCATGTTTGAACAGGTTGAGGACTACCCCGTTGATCCCATCATGATCGGGGCCGACTATTTCGCGGCCGACCCCCGCAAGGACAAACTCGACCTGACTGTGGGCATTTATCAGGACGAGCACGGCCAGACGCCCGTCCTGAAAGCCGTGAAGCTGGCCGAACAAAGGTTGGTCGATACCCAGCTCAGCAAGTCCTACCTCGCCCTGACGGGCGATGCCGAATACTGCCGTGTGCTGGGGCATGAGATCCTGGGGGATGCCTACGACGACGGCTGGGTTTCCGCACAGACCTCGGGCGGCGCTGTCGCCCTGAGGGTCATGGCGGACCTCTTGGCGCAAATTCCCAAATCGCCCACCGTCTGGCTGCAAACGCCGACCTATGGCAACTACGTGCCGATCCTCACGGCGGCTCACGCAGGGTTCGCCCAAGTCCCCTATTACGACCCGATCAAGCGCGAGATCACCTTCGACCAGATGCTCGACGGCCTGAGTGCCGCCAAGCCCGGCGATGTGTTCCTGATGCAGGGCGTGTGCCACAATCCAACCGGCGCGGACATGAACTCAGAGCAGTTCGACACCTTGCTCGACCTTCTGGAAGCGCGCGGGATCATCCCCTGGATCGACCTTGCCTATCTTGGCTTCGCACAGGGCTGGGCCGCCGATTGCGCCATGGCACGCAAGATAGCCGCGCGGTTCCCAGAGTGCATAGTCTGCATCACCTTGTCCAAGTCCTTCGGGATATACCGCGACCGGGCGGGGGCGTTGTTTGTGAAAACGCGGGCGAGCGACCGGCAGCGGGTGCACCGCGCCGTATCCGCGATCGTCCGCTCGGGTGCGTCCCATGCGCCGGATCACGGGCCATCCGTCGTCCGCACGATCTTGCAGGACGATGTCCTGAAGGCGCTTTGGCTCGACGAGCTTGATCAAATGCGCGGGCGGGTTGCCCAGGTGCGCCAACAGATCGCGGAGACCGAACGCGCCGAGTTTGGCACTGACCAGCTGGCCTATTTTGCCCGACAATCTGGCATGTTCTCCCTTCTCCCGCTGAACGAGGCGCAGGAAACTGCCCTGACGCGTGATCACGGCATCCATGTTGTGAAAGGCGGACGCGTGAACGTCGCCCGGCTAAGGGCCGATGACATCACGAAGCTGATCGGAGCGATTTCGGAAGTAGCGCCTGCCCCATAGCGTTTAGCCTGCTGCACCGCCCGTCAGCAGACCGCGAATTGCGCGTTCAAATCTTACGAAGCAGACGTTCGTACGAGCCCCAGCATCAGTCGCTCTTGGCCGGCACCGACCATCCGCTGCGCTTGGCACCAAGGCCTGCTTCGGGCTGATTGCTGGCTATCTCGCACTGAGCTCCAGAACGCGCCTGGCTATACGCACATGCTCTTGCAGCCTGCACTCTCAGCCAAGCGCCCTGCTGCAGATCTCCGCAGCAGATTCCTCCACCTCACGGCTTCTACGCACCAGATCGCCCATCCCAAAGAACAAAGGGGAGCGGCGCAAGAAAACGAAAACGATGGGAAATTTGGTGCCCCCACACGGACAGGTAAAGATGGGAAAAAGCTCTGCAATAACAGCGCCACGGCGTCCCAGACCTTCCCCTGCTGCGCCCTCGTGATTTCAACAGGTTACAGGCGATGTGTCCCACGGTTTCGGGCAGCGCCGAGGCAGAGAGAAGTAGCGGAAACGCTACACCTCCCTTGACCGGATGTAGCTTTAACGCTACATTCCTCCCATGAAGTCGATCACTTACAAGCCAGCAGCCATCCGCGTGCTACGCAAGATGCCCCGGAACGACGCCAAACGGATCACCGGCAAGATCGAGCAATACGCCGAGGACCCCTCTTCGCTGGCCAACAACGTCAAAGCCCTGAAGGGCCGGGAGGGCATACGGCTTCGGGTCGGTGACTGGCGGGTGATCATGAACGATCAGGGCGAGGTCCTGGACGTGCTGGCAATTGGCCCCCGTGGCGGGGTCTACGACTGAAGGAGGCGATGATGAACGAAATGGTGACCATTCCCCGCGACGAATACGACCGCCTGCGCCAGGCGGCCGAGGATCTGTCGGACCTGCAGGCCTATGACCGGGCCATGGAAGCCGGCGGCGAAAGCACCCCGGCCGAGTACGTGAACCGGATCCTGGACGGCGAGAACCCCGTGCGGGTGTACCGCGACTGGCGCGGCATGACGGCCGCCGCCCTGGCCGAGGCCTCCAAGCTCAACCGCGTCCAGATCACCCAGATCGAAACCGGCAGGCGCAGCGGCAACGTCGAGACTATGAAGAAGCTCGCGAACGCCCTAGGTGTCAGTGTGGATGATCTGATCTGAGGTGTCTTCTCTTAGCGCCAGGAAACGATGGTCGACCGAGTGACTGGACAAGGTGATTGGACAGGCTGGGATATAGCCGACAGACGCCGCCCGAAATAAGCGTATGATTTACATACAAAAAAATGGCACACATCACACGATCGCGCTAGTCATCGCGAGTATAGAGAAGTGTTTATAAATAGAGCAGTGTGACATCCGCTCTTGAGAACGCAGCCGAAAGGGATGCAATGTCTGATGTAAAGTCTCTTCTGCGTTCTCATGGTCCCTGCCTAACTTCTGAACTGATTACCACGATATCTTCCTCTGGGGTGTCTTCGGCTGCCGCGCGAAAACGTGTCCAGCGTGCTCAGGACGACCCCGAGGTTCAGCGACTTGCAGGTCTACGTTTCGAGAAAAACGCGAGGTTCATCTACCTAAGTGAGCAGTATGGAACACGTGAGTTCTGGCGAGCCTTCGAGCAGGCTTGCAGAACAGCAGGCCTTTCTTACTGGTGTGCAATCTCGACACTAAGATCTCGTGGAGGCATAGTCCCTGTTCAGTATTTCTCTGTGGTCTCCGGCGCACCAAGAAACAGAAAAAACCAACTGTCTCCAGACCGCATTCTAGAGCGCCTTATCGCTGTCAAGGCGCTTGTAATAACTGAATTTTCTGAGACGTGCTTTGTGGAGCTGAACCCCTTCCTCGGAATCAGCCAAGGACTGAATAGGCTGCGGGCTGAAGAGATCGCCGAAGATGTAGCTTTGCATGGCCTTCACGAGTGGGCCAAGAGAATTGGTATCGGGAGCTACGATCGCTTCAACATCCGCGGTGGAGCACAAGAAGCGGAAGTCTCTGGAGTCTCCTGGGACATGTCGGCCCCAAGCTACATCCGCCCGCTTATGTCTGTGCATAATGGCAAAGCAAGCCCGGGTTTCTTCGTGTGTGACTTGAACCTCTATGAAACGCTGACGGATGATGCAGCTCTTGCTTTCGTTCGGAAATGCGACCTCGCGGCTGCACCACAGAAGTCTCGCCCAATCATGCCCATGATTGTTGCTCAGGTATTCTCAGCGGACGCTCTTTCAACATTGAAGTCGAAAGGCATCTTGGCTGTCACGCTCAGAAACTTGTTTGGAGTGGAACTGGCCGATGCGCTCCGCTCTCTTGTCCTATTGCTTAGTGATTTTGGCGCACGTGCCGCCGCCAACCCAGAGCATGTACGCACGGTCATGAAGACGCTCACTCGCATCACCGGCTCCGCTGACAACCTCAGAGGAGCGTTGTTTGAGTTGGTGGTGGGCTGCCTAGTCAAAGATGTCGAAGGAGGGTACCTAGAAACAGGGCGCAGAGCCACGGACTTAGAATCTGGTCGGAAAGCTGAAATCGACGTACTACTCAACCTGCCAGACGGCCGCGGCCTACTTGTAGTCGAATGCAAAGCGAAAACCCCTAGCTCCAAAGTAAGCCTCCGGGATGTCCAAAGGTGGTATGGGGACCGAGCGCCTCTTATAAATTCGATCTTTTCAGAAGACTCTCGTAGAGACGGTAAACCGATTCGCTTTGAGCTCTGGACGAATGGCGCGTTCGTCGACAGCGCGCGCGACTGGTTTGCGCAGCAACGCCATGAGCATGAAGGCTACACGACGAGCATCGTGGATGGTGAAGAGCTGAAGCGCTACTCTCTCCAAGCGACCAATTCTTCTTTGCGAGACACCCTAAACGAGCACTATTTTAGAAGCCCACTG
Organism: Pseudooceanicola aquaeponti; assembly: GCF_050897975.1. Classification (NCBI taxonomy): domain Bacteria; kingdom Pseudomonadati; phylum Pseudomonadota; class Alphaproteobacteria; order Rhodobacterales; family Paracoccaceae; genus Pseudooceanicola; species Pseudooceanicola aquaeponti. The sequence continues at coordinate 15,484 of NZ_JBPAXY010000006.1, read as the reverse complement.
CGTACAGTCTCTGGCCACCGATAGAATTCTCAATTTGAACTAGTATCGCTAGCGTTTGCCGTTACGCTTGAAGTGTGGCCGCCCCACGTCACAGAAGCAAAGAACGCGCCTCCCTGTTCGAGATGATCAGTTCTCGCGCCTCGGACGCCTCCCCTTTCGAAACCGTGTACTTCAGCTGCACCGGCTCGAGGACGAAGGCCGCGAAGATCTCCCTGATCTCCGGCCGGTCATTGATCGACAGGATGAAGGCGCCGCGGACCTCGGACAGTATCCGCGCCATTTCCGCGAACTGATCGCGATCAAACAGACCCTTACCATAGTCGGCCTCCCCTTCCCAGTAAGGCGGGTCGAGGTAGAAAAGCGTCTGCGTACTGTCATACCGCATCAGGACCTCCTTCCAGTCCAGGTTCTCAAAGACCACCCCATCCAGCCGCTCATGCGCAGCCTCCAGAAGCGGCTCCAGTCGTGCCAGGCTGAACCGGCTGCCGCGATCGCTTGCCACCCCGAAGGCACCTCCCAGCTTGCCGCCAAAGGCCAGGCGCTGCAGGTAGAGGAAGCGGGCCGCCCGCTCCAGATCCGTCAGCCCGGCCGGGTCCTGGGCGCGCAGCCGCTCGAACTCGCGGCGCGAGGTAATCTGGAAGCGCATCACGTCCATGAGCTGCGGATAGTGCCGCTGGAGGATGCGGAAAAGATTGGTGATCTCACCGTTCAGGTCGTTCGCCACTTCGCATTTCGGGCGCCAGCTGCGGCGCAGGAAGACACCGCCCATGCCCACGAAGGGTTCGGCATAGGTGGCATGGGGGATGGCCTCGATCCGGTCGATGATCTTGCGGTGCAGGGCCTTCTTGCCACCCAGCCAGGGGGCAACCGGGGCGGCGGCAGCGACTTTCGTCATTGTGTTCATGAAAAGTTCCAGTCAGAACCTCCCGGCTCTCGCGAGAGTACGGGCGGCGATTCTGGATATGCTCGTCGGCGCAGCTGGTCTGCAAACTGGGCTGCGTGGTGGCGGTGTTGACGCACCGCTGCCCCCGGCCCGGGGGCTAATCGTCCAGCTCGGCCGGGTCGGCCAGCCGGACAGAATGGATGTCGGCGATGTGGTCCCAGTCCTGGGCGGCTTTGCGCGCCGCCTCGGCGTCGGGCGCCTCGAAGGGCAGCTCGCGGCGCAAGTCGGAATAGCCGTGGGTCACGTTGCTCATGGTCACGACATAGAGGGGCATTCGGCCTCCCAGGTCGCATTGGTTTTCAAATCCCGCCGCAGGTTCCAGGGCGCATGGGCCGCCCGCCAGTCGATCTCGGCCTGGCTGAAGATCCGCATTTCCTCGACATCGCAGAAGGCCGGGCCGGGGGGCGGCGGCATCGGGGCGGGGTCACTCCGCAGGCAGGCGCCAGCGGTCAGGCACAGAACGGCCGAGATCGGAATCGGGAATGCTGTCCAGCGCATGGTCACGCTCCTTGTCCTGGTGAAGGTCCGCCACCCGGCCGTTGCAGCCGGTCAGCATCGTGTCGAGGGTCTGCGCCCGGGCCTGAAGGCGGGCCACCTCGCCCGCCAGGTGCCAGGCGAGCCCGGCCGCGCCGAGGCAGGCCACCAGGGCGCCCCCGGCCGCATAGGGCAGAAGGACGCGGATCATGCGCCCAGCCCTTCGCGGCAGAGCGCCCGTTCCGCCTGGCGGCGACTGGTCAGGCCGGTCACCGGGCGCAACACCCCCTGGACCCGGGCCTTGTTCCACATCAGCAGCGCGTCGCAGGCCCCGGCCAGGTCGCCCGCCAGGGCGCGCCGGGACATGGAAGAGCCGCAGAAGGCCCCTGCCCCGATGTTGTAGGCCGCCGAGACGAAGGCGGCGCGGCTCTGGTCCGGCAGGATCTCGGGCAGGCAGGGGCGGATCCGGGTCTCGAAGGCGACCACCTCGGCCAGGAACATCTCGCGGCATTCGGAAGCCGTCGCCGTGTCGCCCAGGGCCACCCCCGCCGTATGGCCGGTGCAGATGGTCGGGATCCCGGCGATGTCGAGATAGGCCTTGAGCCGGGTCCCCTCCCAGGGTTCGATAAAGGCGGCGGCCAGGGCGATGACCGCCACCCCGCCCCCTGCCGCCCGGCCCCGCCAGGTTCGCGGCCAGTACAGGGCGCCGTCCTCCTCGATCAGGAAGGCCTCGATCTTTTCCTGGAAGATGATCCGGGCCGGGATCGCGAAAAGCTGCGCCAGCGCCGCCAGCCCGGCAAAGACCGGCGCCGACAGGCCGAGGATCTGCGCATCCAGCAGCATCAGCGCCACCGAGACCACGATCAGCAGCGCGGCGACCAGCGTCAGCCAGACAGACCAGGCGCGGCGCAGGATGCTGGCCCAATTGTAGACAAGGCGAAGTTTCATGAGGGACCTCCGAACGAAAAAGGCCCCGCGCGCTGCGCGAGGCCGGATGACACAAATGCCCGGTTGAGCATCCGCGAGAGGGGCGGCAAAACGCGCCCATGAGCGAGAATAAATGCGAGATCGACCGGGCCGCGGGCACCTTCACCCTGAGCCTGGAAAGCTGGGGAAACACCTATCCCCTGGAGAAGCTGGATCGGTGGCTGGCCTTCTACCGCGAGCAGCGCGAGCTGTTCCCGAAGTCGCTGAAGTCCTACGACGAAACCATCGCCCTGCTGGAAAAGGCCCTGGCCGAACGCGACGGCGGCTGAGCCGTCACAGCTGCGCCTGCGCCCAGGACAGGACCAGCGCGGCGCCGCCGCCCACGGCTAGCCAGATCAGCTTGTCGAGGCTGCGGAAGAACACCCCGCGCCCGAAGCTGACCCGCTCCAGCGCCGCCACCTGGCGCATCAGCTCGCGCAGCTCGATGTCGTAGCGGTCCATCCGCTTGAACAGCGTGATCATCTGCTCTTCCATCCGCGCCATGGCGACCACGGCGTCGCTGAGCTTGTCGAGCTTCTCTTCGATCCGCGCCAGGCGGTTTTCCTCGGCCATCTCGACCTCCTTACTGCACACAGGGCCGCGCCACGCGGGACGGTATGTCGATAGACGCCCCGCCCACCCCTTCGACCTGGTGCGCCGGGATCGTGGCGACGCTTTCCCAGAGGGGCCAGGCGACGGGATCCGCCTCGACCGCCGCGTAGAGGGCCGCCCCGGTGCCCAGGCCCTGATAGGGGATCTGGCCGAGGATGGTGATCCCCAGGGCGGGCATGGCCGCCAGCGCGGTCCATTGGGCCACCTGCGCGGGCGTGAGGTTGGCGTAAAGCCCGGCCGGACCATCGTTTGCCCGGCCGGGGTTCGGATAGCTTGCGGTGCGGGCGATGCCGCCCGCCACATGGGCGCCACCCTCGGCGATGACGCCGGGCAGGTTCTGGGCGAGCCAGGCAATCAGGGCCTGTTCATCGGCGATGTGGATCAGGGCTGCGGTGATCGTCATGCGGTCAGGGCCTCCATGGCAGCAACGGTGAAGGCCGAGGCCGGGGCGATCCAGAACTCGGCGAGGGCCAGGGCGGCGGGCTGGCCCGCGCCCCCGGTATCGCGGGCGGCGAGGATCAGCTCTGCGAGATCCGGCAGCGCGCCAGGGGTGGCCGTGCCCACTTCCGCGCCGCCGACGACCAGTGACATGCTGCCGGGCTGATAGAGCGCGGCGAGCGCGAGCGTGGAGCCTGCCGTGTAGACCGGGCTGTTGATCGAGGCCGACACGCCGCCCGAGGTCTGGGAACTGCGCAGCACCCCGGTGGCGCGGTTCAGGTAGAGGGTGACCCGTTCATCCTCGGCGCTGCCGAAGACGTAGAGCGGCGGGAAGGGTTCGTTCTCGCCCCAAAGCTCGCCCCGGAAAAAGACCCAGACGCCGCCGGACAGATCGAGGTCGGCCAGGTCCGCGACGAAGGTCTCGGCGGCGCGGGTGACGGCGCTTCCCGCCACCACGATGGGGGACGTGGGTCGCGGGCCTTCCTCGAACTGGTTCAGGATGAAATGGATCACCTGGCCCGGCTTCGCGGTGATGACCATGCGGGTTTCTGCGTCGGCCGGGGTGAAGGAACCCTGCACCCGGCGGTAGCCCTCGGACGCGCCGAAATCGACCCGCCCTTCCGCGAACTGGCCGCGAATGTCCCCTGCCCCGCCCCGGATATAGGCGCTGCCCGTATGCGGATTGAGGTTCCCGGCGACCCCCTCGAACGCGACATAGGCCAGGCCGGTTCCGAGGGTATTGTCCAGGACGAAGACCTGGCCGGACGGGCAGAGCTGGGCAAGGCCTGCTGCGGCGATCGCGTCGCCATCATCGGCCAGCGACAGCGTGGCCGACTGATCCCCCTGGCGGAAGGCGCCTGTGATCGTCGTCGGATTAGCGTTGTGGTTCTGGCACTTGTTCGTCGCGAACCCCTCAAGCAGCCAGCGCCGCGCGCCGGTCGTGTGATCGCCCAGCCGGGGCACATTCCCCCCGCGCGGCCAATACTGCCCGTCGCCCGCGCGCTCGAACCGCGTTCCGGCGGCGGCGAAGCTGCCAAGCTGAGAGACGGCGGCCGAGGCCCCGGCGCGCGCAAAGCGCCCCGTGTGCGGCGACAGGTAAAGATGGGCGGTGCGGGCCACCGGGTCGCGCGCCGCCCAGTTCCCGCCGCCACCGCCAAGCGTGATCGCCCCCGTTCCGATCTCGATCATCGGCTCACCAGATCGCCAGGATGTCGGACGCGGTGGTGCCGGTGGCCATGACGCGAGCGGCCTCGAAGGAGATCTCGGAGCCCGCAGCCACGTTCTTGCGCACCGCGACATTGCCCGCCGCATCGCGGATGGCCAGGTCGCCGCCGGTGCCGACATAAAGCGACCGCGGGGGCGGCAGCAGATCGTCGGTGTCGGAGGGCACAACTGCGGCGTGATGCGTTCCCGAGCTGATCCGCGAGGGGTAGCTCTTGGCGTAATCTTGGGACATCGAAGGTTCCTTTCCATGCAGGATCAACCGCGCCCGCCCTATTCGAACGGGCCGCGTCGGGTCTGTTGTCAGATGGGTTTCTCTGGGGGGTGCGGGGTCAGCAGACGACGATCAAAGAGACGTCCGGGTAATCCCGCAGGTCGTTGTTGGTCGGGTCATTCACGCGGAACGAAACCGAGGACAGACTTCTGCTGTAGACCTGCAACAGACCGTCCCGCGTGCTGTCGCCCGGTGTCCCCGCCGTTCCCGAGACCGCGTAGTCTGCGGTCGGCATGTCGGCGGAAAACGTCACGGTGTAGTTCCCCGTCGCGTTCCGCACGATGCTGGCAATGTTGCCAGATCCGTTGATCGCGACCGCGTAGGAGCCATCGAACTGCGCCCAGGCCCGCACCCCGTAGATCGGCGCGGCGCCCGCTGCATTCAATTCGTCACGGATCACCGCCCGTTGGGTCGCGGGGCTGATCAGGGCCTCGGTCGTGCCCGTGCCCTCAAGCCATGCCGTCTCTTCCTCTGTCAGATCCTCCACGTTCAGGCCCGCGAGGCTGCCCAATGACGCCTGAAGGCTGTCGAGGGCATCCAGCACCGTTGCCTCATCCTCCATGATGCTGGCCAGGAAGGCCGCCAGGGCGGCGAGCTGCGGCGCGCCGGTCTCGACGAACCAGGTGAAGAGCGCCGACGCGCGGGGCGAGAAGGTGGCCGGGTCGCTCTCGTCAGGCAGCAGGCCCGCGTAGGGCGTAAAGTCAGGGACAGGCATCAGGAAACCCCCATGATGGTGAACGTGTATTCGTACTCATCGGGCAGTTCCTCGACCCATTGGACAGGGCCGAGGATCCCGAAGTGAATGCTGGACGGGCGCAGCTCGGCCCCGATCGAGGCGACCAGCGTCCCCGAAAGCCGGTCGAGCTGCGGTTTCACCTGCCCCCAGAGCGCGGCCGAGGCGACCACCGCGTAGTCCATTTCAATGCGGGTCGGACCTCGGGCCAGCGTCAGGGCGCCGTAGTCGTTGAAGCTGTAGCGCGAGCCGCTGATCGAGCGGCCAACCGTGTGCTGCACCATCCCCTTCCCGACATAGAGGCGGTCGCCGAGGAAGACCTCGCCCAGGGTGACCGCGCTGCCCGACAGGGCGATCAGCACCCGCCGGGTCGTTCCCGGCAGGTTCAGGTTCACCATCTTGTCGTAGACGCCCGTGAAGGGCTTGAAGAACCATTCCCACCAGTTGGTCACCTGGCGGCCAGAGAGGTTGGTTTCCTCGTCCAGCAGGACCGCACCGGCGACGTCGAAGCAGATCAGCCGGGCGCTGGAGGCCACCACCCCGAAGAGGATCAGCGTATCGACCCCTTGCAACCCGCCGACTTCGACGATCACCGGGGCCGAGGTCGGGTCGATCCCCAGGCCCGGATCCAGCCAGGGCACCACCGCGCCGGGATCTTCGACCGCCAGCGTGGCGTTGCTCAGCACCCCGTCGAAACAGGCGAAGGCATTGGTGAAGCTGTCGAAGACCCAGCGGGCCGCCAGGACCGACTGATCCTCCAGCAGAGGATCGAGGCCAAGGTTATCCTCGATCGCCGACTGATAGATGCGGTGGCCCCGCACCACCCGCGCGTTCAGCGGGTAGTTGGTGCCCGCGTCCCAGGCGGGCGCGTCATCCTCGGCCAGAGAGCTGCGCACCTGGTCGAGGTCGGGCGAGAACTCGCGCGCGATGAACATGCTCAGAACTCCCTTTCGGCCGGGGTGCCATAGGCGTCCCAGCGTTCCATCAGGGTGACCAGGCGGCGCAGGGCCGAGGTTTGCGCCGCGCCGCCGGTGCTGAGGCTTTGCAGCGTGGCGGCCATCGTCACGCCCGCGTCGCCCCGGGCCATCACATCGGCGGAATAGCCGCGCGCCTCGGCGATGGCGGCCAGCTTGGCGTCGAACTCGGTCGCGTAGTATTGGCCAAGGTCGAAAGCCCCGGTCAGGCTGGCGATCCCGCCCTCGACCTCCGCGAAGAGGCCCGACAGCGACAGCAGCGCGGCGTAGGTGTCGCGCCCGGCCTCGGTCATCAGATCCTGCCCCATGACCAGCTCGCGGAACTGTTTCGCGGTTTCAGGCACGGCCAGGCCGAGGTCGGCGAACTGCTTGTGCAGGGCCTCGGTCGCCATCTGCATCCGCTCGGCATCGGTGTAGAAGGTGGCGACAAAGCTATCGAGCTGACCGGCCAGCACATCGAGGCCGCCGCCGACCGAGGCCAGATCCTCTGCCGCCAGTGCCATGTCACGGAAGGCGCCATAGAACCCCTGCCCGAGCGGTTCCAGCATGGTCTTGAGCGCTGCCAGCGCCTGGACCTGGTCGAAGGTGACCGAGGCCACCGCGTCGCTGATCGCATCGGCATAATCGCCGAACCATTCCGCGATCCGTTCCTGGATCTCGGCTTCCGACATATCCCGGGTGTCGATCTTCTGGATCGCCACCCGAACGCCATTGATCATGGCGTCGGACACCTCCATTCCGGCAAGGCTGAAGGCGGTCTGCACCGCCTCTTTCACATTGCCCAGCTCTTCGCTCAGCGCGGCCTGCGTTTCCCTGTCAAAGGCCTTCCGCTTCGTCGAGGTGCTGGAGGTGAGCCCCCAGAACTTCGTCTTCTTGATCCGCTCATAGGTGCCGCCCGCCAGCAGGCCATTGGTCACGCCCAGCTCGATCCCCGCCCCGACCAGCTTCTTGGAAGAGAACCCCTTGATCAGGCTGATAACCGCTGTCACGGCGCCAATCACCGGCAGCGCCGCCGAGATCGCGCCACCGATGGCGCCGAGGCTGGAGACCAGCCCGCCGCCGATCTTCGCCAAGGAACTGGTCATCCCAGAAAAGGCAGAGGTCAGCCCCCCGATAACGCCAGAGAAGCCAGACCCGCCCGCGCTGAAGGATGTCTTCAGCAAGCCGCTGAAAGCATTCGTGGCCGCGTTGCCGATGCCCGAGCGCAGATTGCCAAAGGCCCCGGCGACATCGCCCGAGGCGAGCGAGGATAGCGCGCTATCGAAGGCCCCTTGCAGGCCGTACAGATCCTTGGCGGTATTTTCCGCCTCTTCCTGAACCTCCTTCAAGGCGTTGCGGCCCTTACCCCCGGCAACCTCGAAGTCGTCGCCGAGATCCTGGACAGCCTCCCCGGTGGTCTCCAAGGCGGTGGTGACGCCAAGCGCCGCATCCTGTGCCGCCTCGGCGCCCCCCTCCCCGGTCTCGGCGGTCTCGGCCATCGCGTCGCCCAGAGCCTTGACCGAGGCCAGCGGCGCCGCGGCCCCGGCGGCCAGGTCGGCAGCGACCGTGCGAAAGCCCTCTGCCGCCTGCAAGGCGCCCCGCACCGTCCGGTCCAGGCCTTCCACCGGCGCCTTCAGGGCCGCCTCGCTGAAGGCGTCACCGAAGGCCGAGGCCATTTCCGACCGGGCCACCTCGGCCGCCCCCTCGTAGGGGTTTGCGATCCCGCCGAGATCGACGTTTCCGAGCTTGCCGAATGTGGTCTCGATCCCGACCGCGCGCAGGGCCTCGCCGATCTTCATCGTCCAGACCTCGACCCGCCGGATGGCCCCGTTCAGCATCGCTTCGATGCCTTCGATCATTCGGTTCGCGGTGGAAAAGACGATGTCGCCGATCACTTCCGGCAGGCTGGACCACAGCACCTTGATGGCGCTGAACGCCCCCTGGAACGTGTTGACGGCTGCATTCGCAAAGCTGGTAAGCCGGTCCACGGTTCCCGCCAGCCAGTCCGCCGCGTCGGCCTTCATCTCCTGGAAGGTCGCGGCGATGGAGGCCCCGGCGGCCTGCACCCGCATCATGATCCGGTCCCAGGCCTCGGCCACAACGTCCTTCAGAAGGCGCATCAGCTCGCCAAAGCCGCCGACCTGATCGGCCGCGCCCTTGATCTTCAGCCCGATATAGACGGCGCCTGCCGCCAGGGCGGCAAAACCCGCGATCGTCAGACCGATGGGCGAGGCGATGGCGACGAAGACTGGGGCCAGCGCCCCGACCGCCGCGGCCAGGCCGCCCATGGCCAGCAGAACCGGGCCAAGGCTTGCGGCGAGAGCACCCCCGATCACCGCCAAGCGCTTCACCTCGGGCGAAAGCCCCTGGAACCCCAGGGCGAGCTTCGACACCTTGCCCGCGATCTCGGCCATGACCGGCAGGATGATTGCGCCGACCTGCTCCATGGCGTCGCCGATGTCCATCATCGCCGCCTCGATCTGCCCCGAAGGCAGCTCGCGCAGCGCCTGGGCCTGGCCGCCGTATTGCTTTTCCAGCTCGGCCAGCATCAGTTCCTGCGCGCCTGCGGCGTCGCCGACCTCGACCATGGCCTTGATCAGGTTCTTCTGCTCTTCGGTGAAGGACACGCCCACCCGGGTCAGCGCGGTCAGCCCCTTGGCCGGATCGTTCAGCGCCTTCCCCAGCATCACGGTCGAGCTTTGCAGGTCCTGGCCCAGGGCCGCCGACATATCCAGGGCGGCGCGCTGCGCCCGGGTGAAGACCTCGCCCGTGACATTGCCGAAGGTCAGCAGGTTCGACGTGACCTTGCCCAGGATCTCTTCATCGCCAAACAGCGAGTTGCCTTGCAGCTCGCTTGCGATCTTCTGGAGTTCGGCCGAGGTGAACCCCGCCGTGGTGCCCATCGAGGCCAGCGCCGCATCCACCTGGGCCACGGCCTGCGCCTGGACCTTCTGAAGCGCCATCGACTGCTTGCCGATCGCCACCAGCGGCGCGGTCAGCGCCAGGGACATCCCCGCGCCGATGCGCCGAAAGTCCTTCGCGAACCCGGCAAACTGCTTTTGCATGTTGCGCATACCGGCGGTGGCCTGCGACGCGCCCTTGTGGAACTGGGCAGAGTTCATGCCAAGATCCACGCGCAGGGCGCCGATCAATCCCTTGAACATGGGTTGGACCTTCTATCGGTTGGGGGACGCGCGGCGGGTTGCGGCCCGCCCGGTGAAATAAGCCCGGATCTCGGCATCGGCCGAGCCACGCCGCCGCTTGCGGTCGATGAACTCATCCGGCTTGGGGAATGTCTTGGGGCTGTGGGTGGCGATCATAATCAGCTGGCCGAGGCTGTAGATCTCGCCCCGGCGCTGGCGCGCCGCCCGTTCCTGCCCGAGCAACACGCCGGACAGGATCAGGTCGATTTCGCGAAGGGTCAGGTGGCCGAAGCGGTCATAGTCCTGGCCCGCCGCGACCCACTGGCGGATCAGCTCGCGCCAGTCGGTTTTTTCGCCCCGGCGGCGGCGGGCTTCCCCGCCTTGGCGCCGTTTCCCTCTGCCGCCTTGTCCTCGGGGAAGGCCAAGCGCAGGGCATCGCCGATGGCGCGGCCCGTATCGTTCATGCCGCAGACGTCCAGCACATTTCCTGCCTGGCGCATCGTCATGCCTTCGTGATGCTCTTGCAGCCCGGCCCACAGGATGGTCCGCAGCACGCGCATCGAAAGGCGCCCATTTTCGGCCTTGGCGAGAACCTCCGCCACCGAGGTGAAGTCCTTGCCGGTCTCCTCCTCATAGGCGCACATGGCATTGGTGGTGAAAGCAAGCTTCCAGCCCTCGCCGCCGCTTTTCGGCGCGAGGTCCACATGGGTCTTCAGGGTCATGTCAGGATCCTTTGGTCTTCCGCGCCTCAGGCCGCGGGGGTGAATTCGGTTTCGCCGGAGGTCTTGCCGGAGATGGTGAAGGTGGCGTCGCTGTCGAGCTGATCGAGCCCGCCGGTTTCGACCACCGGGGTGATCATGTGGCAGTCCCAGGATCCGCCCCCCGCCAGGATGATGCGGTAGTAGGTGCCGCCTGCCCGCGCTTCGTCGGCCTTGGCCGCCACGTAGCCCGCTTCGGTGTAGAGGCAGGAAATCGACAGATCCCCCGGCTCGGCGAAGCCTTCGCCGTACTCATGGATCTTCGCGGGGCTATCCAGCGTGGTGCGCTGGCGCGTGTTCTTGGTCAGCGTGGGCACCGTCACCCCCGTGACCATGGCAATGGGGGTGTAGGTCACCCCATCTGCGGAGCGCTCAACCGAGCCGCCCCAAAGTTCATCTTCACCGGCCATCTCATGTCCTTTCTGCCGTTTGGGTTCAGCGCGCCTGCCGCGCCGCTTTGCGTCGCGCTCTGGCGACGGCCTTCTCCACCTCGACGCTCATGTCGTCGCGGATCTGCTCGAAGATCTGTTGCTGGGTCTGATCCCAGGCCGGGCGGGCGTGGGGCTGGGCCGCGTGATGGGCGTTGCCGAACTCTTGCTGCTGGCCGCCCGGGTCATTGGTGCCCGCGTACATGAATACATCGTCGCGCCCCTCACGCCGGGCCGAGGCGGCCTGGCGCCGGGTCAACCGCGTTCCGACGCCATAGCTTTCCGCCAGATCGCCACCCACCCCGCGCGGCGCCAGCGCATTGGCCCGGTCCGCGAAAAGCTGCGCCGCCCGTTTCAGGACGCGCCGCACCAGGGATTTGCGGGTCGTGTGTTTCGGCAGCTCGCGCAGGGCCTTTTCCAGCTCGCGGCCGCCCTTGAACTCCATCTTGATCATGCGGCGCTCCAGCGGATGGTCAGGTCGATCGACACGCCGAAGAGCGGGCCGAGGTCGCCGAGGCCGCGCCCGTCCAGATCGCGCACGCCGCGCAGGAAGGCGCCCCGGAACCGGACACCCGCGACCACGCCCCGAAAGCCCGAAAGCAAGCCCTGCACCTCTGCCCGCAGCGCCTCGGCCTCGGCCGCCGTCACCGCCCAGGCGTCCATCTGCACGCTGCTGCGCTGCACCGCGGCCTCGCCCTCCAGCGTGTAGGTGGTCGGCGCGCTGATCAGCGTGAGCCCAAGACAGGGAAAGCCCCCCGCATGGGCAGGCGGGACCGACCAGTTCACCCGCGCGCCGACCCGGGCCTGAAGCGCGGGATCCGACAGCAGCAGCGCCGTGAGCGCCGCCTTCATGTCGCGCGCCCCGGGCTGGTCCGCGCCGCGGTGAAGGCGAAGACGCCCCGGCGCATCGCATGGGGACCACGGCCCACCAGATCCCAGGCCTCGCCCAGCACCCGGACGCGGTCGGCCAGCGTGACAGAGCGCGCCAACGGCGTGTCCAGCACCAGCAGGCGCACCGCCGCCACCATGCCCTCGATCTGGAGGGCAACTTGTTCCTGCGCCCCCAGCTCTTCGACCGCCCCCCAGGACCGGCCCAACTCGGCCCAGGCGTAGATCGGCTCATTCAGGGCATTGCGCCCGGTCTCGGCGCGCCCTTCGAACACTGCGAGGCGGTCGCGCAGGATCACTTCGCGCCCGCGCGACAGCGGCGCGCCTTGCGTCTGGGCCATGTCAGATTACCTCGCTCACATCGGGGCGCCGGTAGCGGGCCTGTTTCATGAGGGCGCGGCAGCCAAAGCTGGCGCGGGTGTATTCGGTCTGATCAATGGCGATATTCGCCTCGCGCCAGTCCTTCACGATCATGATGATCGCCTGCTTCAGGCGGGCATCGGCCACGTCGGCCCCCACCACGGCCTCGACCTCGATCACCGCAGGATCACCCCCCGGGACCGCGCCCAGGGGAAAGAGGATCTGCGGCTCGTCTTGCAACATGCGCAGGCCGAGATCCGGCAGGGCCAGGGCGGTCTCGCCCCCGCCATGGATCAGTTTCACGCCGGTGACCTCTGCCACCGGCGCACAGGGGAACCACCAGCGCAGAAGACCGGGCCGGGCCTCGAAAGACAGCCGGACCGAGCGTCGCCCCATCATCCGGTTCGTGCCCGCCTCGACCACCTGCTGCGCGGCAACCAGGTAGCTTTGGATCAGCGCGTCGGCCTCTGCGTCCGGTTCGATGAAACCGGTCGCCCGGCGGTACTCTGCCACGCTGACCGCAAGGGCCGGTGCTTCCCCTGTCACTTCCATGGCGCCGCCTTACTTCTTGCCGGGACGCGCGGCGCCCTGCGACGGCGGGCTGCCCGCTTCGGCCTTGGCCGTGCCAGCGGAGGCGCCTGCGGCCTCTTTCTCGGCCATGGCCGCCTCGCGGGCATCGAGATCCGCCGCGCGACGGGTCAGCTCGGCTTCGCGAGCTTCCGCCTCGGCCAGGCGCCGCGCCAGGCTGGCGGCCTCATCATCGGCAGCGGGCTTGTCGGCGGGCGGAACATAGGGTTTGGCCACACCGCTGGCGATCAGCTTGGCCGCGCGCTCAGGCAGGAAGCCTGCCGTTTCGCCGGGGTTGTACTTGCCGGAATGCTTCTTGAACGTCACCGGGGTCATCATGTCGGGATCTCCAGGTCGGAAGGGAAAGGGTCCGCGCCGGGATCATCCCGGCGCGGGGTGGACGGATCAGGCCGCCTGCAGTGACCAGTCGGCCGCGTTGAAACCGGCGATGGCCTCGTCATGCTCGGGGGCGAAGTCGTGCTCGGCGATGGCCCGGAACAGGGTCATGTCGCGCTGGAAGGCCGACTGGGTGTCGCCGCTGCTGTCCACGAAGGCCGCCTCGGTCGACTGGGCGATGCGCAGGTCACCGCCCTCACCGATCATCATTTCCGCGAAGTCGGCGAAATAGATCTCGGTCTCGTTGCTTCCGGCGCCGAGGTTGTTGGGCACCTGCGAGGTCGTGTGGATCGGGTAGCCTTTCAGCGTGCCGGCCCGTTCGACCTCGGGGAAGAGCGAGTTGCCGTTGGCATCGCGCAGGCTGGCCACCCAGGCCTTGGCGCTGGCGCGCATGATCCAGCCCGGTTTCATCATCGAGACATTGGCATCCTCGACCAACGAGACGCAGCGGCGCAGGGCGGTGTCGGCCGCGAGAGCCGTCGCGGCGACGGGGCCGGCATCCCAGTGCTCACCGAGCGCCCAGTAGCGCATGCCCTTGGGCAGCACGCCCGAGCCGTCATTGCGCAGGAAGGCCAGGTCTTCGCGCAACGCCATGACCTTCAGCATGTCGTCGCGGATCATCTGGGCCCCGCCCACGGTGGCCCGCGTCAGCAGCGTGTTGGAGACCGGCACCAGCGAGCTCAGCTTCTTCAGGCTCCGGTCCACCTTGTCGAGGGAGGGTTCGCTCTCCTCGATCGGGTCGATCTCGCCGCCATAGCTGGCGGTCGCCCCGCCGGTCTGCTTGGCATGGCGCAGCTCACCCGCCGACATGGGTACGGTACGGGCCCCCGCCTTGCGCACCACCACGCGGGGGCGCAGCAGTTCGATCATCTGGGCGGCCAGCGGGCGCGGCACCAGAACACCCCCGGCGGTTTCGGTGGTCGAGTTCAGCACGGCGCCGATGCCGGAATGGCCCTCGCGGTCCAGCATGGCCGAGGCACGGTCGCGGTCGCCGCGCGTCGCCGCCAGGGCCAGGGCAATGAAACCGACCTCAAGCCCCTGGTGTTCGGGGTTCGCAGCCTGGGCCGGGGCGCTGGCCGCGGGGGGCGCCGAGGCGGCGGTGTCGCCGGTGGCGGCGGCGGCCTGGGCGGCTTCGACACCTTCGGCGCGCTTCACCTTGCGGTCAGCCGCCTGGAACTCGGCATCCGCCGCGTCGAAGTCTGCCTGGGCGCTTGCCATGGCCGCGTCGTCCGGGGCCTCTGCCGCTTCCAGCTCTGCCAGCGTGTCGGCGGCGGCCTTCATCTTGTCGGCCGCGGCCTTCCGGGCGCGGCGCAGGTCGTCAAGGTTCATGGGTCTAGTCCTTTCGTGGATGCTGCACGCGCGCAGCGGTTCGGCCCCGATCGCGTTCTGCGGCGGGGTGTCTTGAGGTCGTCTGTCGGTCGGATCAGATCCGGGCGGTGGCCAGGGCGGCGGCGGCGCGGGCCGAGGCGCCACGGTGCCCCGCGCTGCGCCCCTTGCGCGGCGGCGGGGCATAGGTGCCAAGGATCCGGCCATAGAAGGCGCGCCGGGTCTCGATCCGGTCGGCCAGCCCGCGCGAGATCGCCCCCGTCCCGTCGAAGATCGCCCCGCCATCGCGGGGATCGTCGGTCACGCTGGCGCGGCTGCGCAGATCATCCGGCGTCATGCCCCGCCCGGCGGCAGCGGCCTCATGGAAGCGGGCCTCGGCCTCGGCCAGGCTGCGTTCCAGCTCGGCCTTGCCCTCTTCCGTCGCCGGATCGGGCCACTTCGCTCGGGCATGGGGCGAGGTGAATTCGAAAAGCTGCAACCCGGTCGCGGCCCCCGGCTGCACATAGGCCCCGGTCATCAGCCCGGCGCCGATGCTGCCCAGCTCGGCCCCCGGCGCCACCGAGATCTCGCGCGCCTGGCTGGCCAGCCAGTAGCCCGCGCTCGCGGCCAGCGGATCGACCAGCGCATGAACCGGCTTCACCGCGTTCAGCTCGGCGATGGCGGCGGCGGCCCCGGCACAGCCCCGCACCGCGCCGCCGGGCGTGTCCAGCTCCAGCACCACGGCCGAGACCGCCTCGTCACTGGCCAGTTGCTCGCAGGTCTCGACCAGGCCGCGATAGGTGGCCCAGCCGAACCAGCGTTCCAGGATCGCGGAATTGGGCGTCAGCACGCCGCGCACGGGCACCACCGCCACGCTGCGTTCCACCGCGAAACGCTCGGGGGTTGCGGCGACCGCCGCGCCGGGTGCGGTGGCCTCGGGCATGGGGTGTTCCAGCAGCCCCCGGGCCGCCGGTTCATGCAGCGCCATGACAGAGCCGCCCAGCAGGGCGCGCAGGGTCGGTCGG